>DAOTUK010000085.1:0-34026 GCA_034437375.1 Chloroflexaceae bacterium
CAGGTCGTCAATTTCCTGGCGCAGTTGGGCTACTTGCTGTGTCAGAGCCGCTACCTGGGCCTGCAAGCTCATATCGGAGGCCGCGCTGTCGCCAACCAGCGATGCAAAGGACGTATTCAATTCGGGAGCCGGTGTCATTGTCATAGTTTTGTCATAGTTATTCAAATTCAAGGTGCAAACCAGGCATCAGACGCTCAAGATTTTTGAGCGACTTCCCCTGCCATGGGTACTGTTGGGTACCTTTGATAACCAGTTGCACATCGCCTTGCTTTCGCATTTTGATAACAAATTTTGAAAGCATGTTAATGCCAGAGCTATTGAGAAACTTGAGTGCTTGTAGATTCAACGTAATGGCGGCCGGTTTCTGTTCCGCCAGGGTATCGAGCGCCTGAGAGATGGGGGCATATTCGGCCATACCCTGGAGCCGCAACGACCCTTCAAAGGTCATGGTAGCAGACTCAGTATCATAAGCAATACAGTAATCTTCGGTGCGTATTTCTTCCATGCTCATTCGCTCCTCTCTTGCTGTTCCATTGGCAACTGTACCATGGTTGTCAATCGGATAACGTGGTCGCCGGCGTCGTTCGGCACGGTTTCAAACTTCCACGCCAGGCGGGCCTGATAGTCGTTGATCATGGTGAGTAACCCCAGGTGGGATGTGCCGCTGTCCTCTTCCGCGCTTTGTTCCAGTTGGGCTATGTAAAGTTCGTCGGGGTCTTCGGTGAGCAGCGTTTGCAGAAAGGCCTGGAAGGTGTCGAGGGTATCGGGGTTGACGCTATTGGCGACATAGAAGCGTAGCTCGTTTTCGTACAGGTGGAGCCCGATGCTGATGGGGTAGACGGAGGAGTCGTGGCTAAATTTCATGGCGTTTTCCAGGAGCTCGTTGGCGATATAGCTTACCGCGCTTTTTACCTCTTCGCGTCGGTTGGGGGTGGTTTCATCGTTGGGGAAAAAGACCGACCAGTAGTCGCCAAGGAAGTCGGCGGATAGCCCGCTGTTGCGCCAGCGTTGTTTCAGGGTGAGCGACGAGGGCGAAAAGTTGATGATAAGAAACTCTGAATCGTCGCCTCCTTCAATAAAATCTCCAAATATGCGGTTATGACTCATCGTGTTGTTCTCCTTGCTTTCGTTTCCTTCCTGTTGTTTCATGACAACCAGGGTTATATCGTCGTAGACCTGGTGGGCGCCAATGTGGTGGCGCACATCGGCTATGACGGTGGCAACAATGGTGGCGGCCGGGGCGGCCCAGTGTTGGGCAACAAGCGCCGCCAGACGATCCAGTCCATAAAATTCGCCCTGTTCGTTTTCCGCTTCGGTAATACCATCCGTATAGAGTACCACGCCGTCGCCGGGTTGGAGCTTGAGCGCCATTTCAGCAACAAAGGGGGAGATGTCCGCGTCCAGGCCAATGGGAAAGCCCAGATCAAGCGTGTCTACCAGGCTTGTCTGGCCATTCTGTCGTACAACGATAACGTGCTCGTGTTGCCCGCTCAGGCGCAGCTCGCCGCGGGTATGGTCATAGTCTACCAGGGCCAGGGTCAGGTTTTTGTCGCTTTGCATCCGCTGGATGTTGTCGTAAATGGTCTGGTTGAGCACGGTGAAAAAGTGGGTGGTGTCGGTTTCTTCGCTGGTAAGCAGCGTTCGGACGGCGGTCTGCACCATCAGCATCAGCACGCCACTTTCCAGGCCATGCCCGGTCACATCGCCAATGCCAATTTTGACGCGCCCCTTGTGCTGCAACACGTCGTAGTAGTCGCCGCCCACCTGTGAGGCCGGCTCCATAAAGCCCGCAATGTCCAACCCTTCCACCTGTTCGAGCTCTTCCGGGCGGGGCAGCAGCATTTGCTGGAGTTTGTGGGTTACATCTACTTCGGCTTCCAGGCGCAGGTTTTCGGCTCGCAGGCGCTCGTAGAGGGTTACAATCTCCTTGTTTGCGTTGGAAAGCTCCTCGGTACGGTCGCGCACCTTTTGCTCCATGGTGCGGTAGAGCATCGCATTTTCAAGCGAGATGGCGGCCTGGGCCATAAGCAAGTTAAGTATTTCAACCCGTTCTGTGGTAAAGGCGCCGGTGGTAAGGTTATTTTCCAGGTAGAGGATACCGCGCAGTTCGCCGCGATTGATGAGCGGTGCGCAGAGGATGGAGCGTGGCCGGGCGGTGGTGATGTAGGAGTCCTGGGTAAATTGCCCTTCCTGGGTGGCGTGGTTGAGCACGACGTTCTGGCGTGTGCGTATGGCGTAGTTGATAACCGACATGGGGAGCGTTGCTTCGGCGACGGGGGCCGATTGTAGGACAGTGACGTGCTCGTGTTCGTCCTGCTCTATTATGCACTCGGCTTCGATGACCCATTGGGCATCCTTTTCAAGCATGAGCACGCCGCGTTGGGCGCCGGCATTTTCGATGATAATGTGCATCATCTGGGAAAGCAGGCTTTCGAGCTTCATTTCGCCAGAGAGGGCTTGCGAGGCTTTCAGAACGGTGGCCAGGTCGAGCGCGTTGGAGGCTGTACCGCTGGTGGTCATGGTGGTGGAGCGGGTGGTGCTGGTGTGCATAGAGGGGGCGCTCCCGCTATGGCGGGCCTCGGCGAACAGGTGGGAGTAGTGTTTGTCAAGCGCATTGACCAGGGCTCTGGCTCCCCACCGGAGGTAGCCGTTGCGGGCTTCTATCAGGTGGGGCACGGCGTCGCTCTCGTCGCCCCGTTCTATGTAGAAGCGGGCAACCAGTTCGTGGGCCAGGGCTTCGTTCTGGCGGTAACCGTGTTCCCTGGCACTCTGGATAGCCTCCTGATAGTGGCTTATGGCGGTGTCGTCGTTGCCCTTGAGCCGCGCCATTTCGGCGGCGACCAGCAGGTATTTGTGGTGGAAGTTGTCCGGGGCATGGTTCGCCCATGTCTGCAACTGTTCCTGGTTGCGAAGAAGCGTTTTCCAGTATTCCGTGCGCTGGTCGGGGGGAGCCGTGGGGTAGAGCGCGGCCAGGGTCAGCGCGTAGTAAAGGTAGTGTTCGGGCAGGGTGACGACGCCGGCCGAGGCGCCAGCGACGATCAAGCGGTCTGATTCGACGGCGACAGCAAGCGCTTCCTGGTATTGCCCATGGCGGTAGAGCAATTGTAGTTTGATTTTGTAGTACCAGTAGAGGGGGCGCAGCACGCCGCTTTCCTGAATATCTTTGATGTGTTGTTCCTCCTGGTAGCGTGTGTCGCTCAGGCTCCAGGGGGTGCTGGTCTGGCCCTTCAAGCTCAGGATAAATTGTTGTGAGAAGATGATCATGTTGAGCGGAATAGCCTGGCCGGTGCGTTGGGCAAATGCAAAGTAGCGTTTGCTCTCGTGCATAATATCGTCCAGTTCGTCGCCTTTGATAAGCCGCGAGTAGATAATCGTATAGGCGTTGACACCCGTCCAGAAGAGGTCGCCCACGTCATTGCCGACTTCGAAGCCTTGTTGCAGGTAGGGCAGGCAGTTAGCAATATGGGAGCGCCAGGGGGCTACGAAGACGCCGTAAATGCAGGAGACTTTGGGAATGTGTTGGATTTTGCCAAAGGTGTCGTTGAGTTGTAGGGCCAGTTGGCCGGCCTCGTAGCCGCGCTGGTAGTCGCCCTGTTCGCTGCCCAGGAGCATGCCATACCAGAGGTAGCCAAAGGTAGAGGCGTCGGTATTGCCGTGGTGGAGCGAGAGGGTGATCATTTTCAGGGTAGCGTAGTGCAGCAGGGGTTTGTTGGCTGTCCACCATACGGCTACGAGCATATCCATGAGCAAGCGCATCATCATGCGCGGCTCCGGTTCGGTGGCGTGGGGCAGGTGGGCCAGGTCGGGAATGGCGCGATCCCGCATGGCTTCGTAGAGGATGGCCCGTTCGTGCATGATCTCGGAGGGGGTGGGCGCCAGGGAAACGGGGATGCCAAGCAGGGCAAGCCCCTCTATCCCAGCGGCAATAACATCGTCCAGGCGGCCATCGCTGGAATAGAGGATCATGCGGGCATTAGCGACCTCGGCTTTGTCCAGGGCGCTGGTGGCGCGGCTCAGGATGGCGATAAAGATGTGTTCGGCTTCTTTTTTATAGCCGCCCAGATAGCGACAGCGGGCATATTCGCGGTAGACGGTGAATGTCAGGGCGTAGCTGGTTTCCCACCCGGTTTCAGAAAGCAAGTCTACGGCGACGCGCAAGTATTCGGTGGCCGGCTCGTAGGCCGCGGCGGCCATAGCGCGTTGCCCGGCTTGCAGGTTGAGCTCGGCCAGTTCGTCGCGTTCGTCATCATCTATGATGAAGGAGCGTCCCTGGTTGAGCTGGTTGACAATATCGAAGATTTTTTCTTCGCGCTCTGCTTCGGGGGTGGTGAAGAGCAGGATGCGCCCCACGTGCCAGTGGACGGCCTCGCGGTCTTCGTCGGAGACGAGCGCATGCACGGCTTGCTGGATGCGGTTGTGCGCAAATTTGTAGTGGGCGTTGTAGACCCGTTCGGTGGTGCGTTTGCTGCTGGTGGGGGCGGTGGTGTTGCCTGACAATGCGCGATGGGATTGGCCGTCGGGGATGATGATGCCCTGCTCAATGGCGGGGGCCAGGTCGTGCTCCACCTCTTCAGTGGTTTCTTCCGAGATCATCGCCAGCATTTCCAGATCGAAGCGTCCGCCAATACAGGCGGCCAGTTTGAGCATTTTCTGGGTGTGGGGGTCAATGCGTTGGATGCGCGAACTCATCAGCGTGGCCACGTTGTCGGTCATATCCTGGGCGCGTATCTGCGCCAGATCCCACTGCCACTGGTGCTGTTCGTAGTCAAACCAGATGGCCTGGTCAAGGTAGCGCTGTTTCAGAAATTCGTTGATGAAGAAGGGGTTACCATGGGTTTTTTCGACAACCCGTTCGGCCAGGGGGCGTGCGCGGGCGGCGGTGGTATGCAAGGTTTCGCTCAGTAGCCGCGTGACGATGGGCGTATCCAGCGGTTCCAGGGCCAGGTGTTGGGCGCGGGTGGGGCTCTGGCGCATAATCTCCTGGATAAGCCCCAGAGGGTTGGGGCCGTCGGGGTCGTCGTTGCGAAACGCGCCTATCAAAAACAAGTCGTGCAGGTCGGGCGTGGTCATCAGCAATTCAATCAGCTTGATGGAGGAGTCGTCGGCCCATTGGAGGTCGTCCAGGAAGATGACCAGCGGGTGTTGGGGTTGGGTAAAGGCTTTGATGAATTGTTGGAATACCAGGTTGAAACGGTGTTGCGCTTCAGCCGGGCCGGCCACGGGCACGGGGGGTTGGGGCCCGATAATGAGCTCGACATCGGGGATCAGGTCTATGATAACCTGGCCGTTGCGCCCGATGGCGTCGAGGAGTTGTTGTTGCCAGCGGGTGATGCGGGCCTGGCTCTGGGAGAGGAGCTGGCGCACGAGCGATTGGCAGGCCTGGATGATGGCCAGGTAGGGGGCGCTGCGTTGGAACTGGTCAAATTTGCCGCTGGCGAAGATGCCGTGCTGGCTTGTGACGGGCTTGTAGAGTTCTTGCACCAGCACCGTCTTGCCCACCCCGGAGGGCCCGGAAACCAGCAGTAGCTCTTTGTCGCCCATGCTCACACGCTCGAAGGCGGCCAGGAGCGTTTCTATTTCGGCGTCGCGGCCATAGAGTTTCTGGGGGATGTGTAGCCGGTCGGCGATGTCGTGGCGGCCGAGCGGAAAGAAGTCTATGTTGCCATGGCTCCCCAGTTGTTCGAGGCAGTGGTGCAGGTCGGCTACCAACCCGTGGGCCGATTGGTAACGGTCTTCGGCGTTTTTGGCCAGTAGTTTCAGGATGATGGATGAGAGGATGGGCGGTATATCGGGGCGGATGTCGTGGGGCGGGGTGGGCATCCGGGCGATGTGGCTATGCACCATCTCCATCACGTCGTCGGCAAGGAAGGGTAACTGACCGGTGAGGAGTTCGTAGAACAGCACCCCCAACGAGTAGAAGTCGGTGCGGTAGTCTATGGAACGGTTCATGCGGCCGGTTTGCTCTGGCGACATATAGGCCAGGGTGCCTTCCATATTCCCCGTGCCGGTCATATCGAGCATCTCGTGTGATTGTATGGTGGCGATGCCAAAGTCTATGATTTTGATTTCGTCGCGTTCCGGGTTATAGATAATGTTGGCAGGGTTGATGTCCTTGTGGATGACGTTGTGACGGTGTATGTGTCCCAGTGTGGTGCTGATGGTGGCGGCCAGGTTCAGGAAGGTTTCGATGGTGAGAGTGCCGGCCAGGTTCAGGTGGCGCAGCGATGTGCCGCCAATGTCTTCCAGAACGATCATCCAGTAGTGTTGTTCTTGCTCCAGGCTGTAGGCTTTGATGACGCCGGGGATGTCGAGCCCGCGCAGGATGGTATATTCGCGTTTGAGCCAGGCAATCCGTTCGGGCGAAGGGGAGGTTTCTTTCAGCAGTTTGAGGATGACCGGGCATGTGTCGCTTTCCCGGTGCGCCCGGTAGATGAGCGTGTTATCGCTTTCGTAGATTTGCTGGTTGATGTGATAACCTGGGATGGTTGGCATGGGTTTCTGCTCCAAATGTTGTTCTGTCCTGGTCTATTGCGATGACCGATAGTGTTTTTTATGGGAGCTCTGTATGGTACATGAACGGGTAAGAAACGGGTTATTGGTTTATGTCAGGGTTGCAGGATGGGTGATAGGCAGGTACCTCTGGCATGCTCTGTACTATATCCGAAGCTGTGGTATATGACAAGCGGGGGGGCGTGGGGCAGGGTGATTGCAACGTCGCCAGGACGACGACAGAATCAGGCTTTTTTGCATGCGCAGACGGTGATGTGCGCCTTCGGCGCAGGGTACGGGGTGTGTGGCGCGGCTTCGCCGCGCCACACACCCCCAAAAAGGTGGTTTTGCGGGGCTGTGCCCCTCAAGCTCCCCAGGCATTCCTGTTGACGTAAGACGTTGCAATCGCCCTGGGGCGTGGGGGGAATGGTATAATGTCGGTGGAAGGCAGATTGGGAAGGCCGGGAGGGACGGTGGTATGGGGCAAGAACGACGGCAGGCGTTAGCACAGCTCTGTGCGCAGATGGGCATATCGCTGCTCTATGTCTTTGGCAGCCGGACGCAGGAGGTATGTTCCTGGTTGGATGGGGGCGTTGGGGGCCTGGCGCCCGGCCCGTCCGATGTGGATGTTGGCGTTCGAGCACGGGCGGGGGTGGTCTGGTCGGTCAAGCAAAAGGTGATATTGGCGCAGGCGCTGGAAGATTTCTTTGGCTGTGCGCGGGTAGATCTGGTGGTGCTGGATGAGGCAAAGCCATTTCTGGCGTATGCCATTGTTCGTGGCGAGCGGCTTTTTGCCCACGATAGCTATGCGGCCGATGAGTATGATTTGTATGTGCTGCGGCGTGCGGGCGATCTTGCCCCGCTGGAACGAGAACGCCTGGCGTTGCTTCTGGGGGTATCGCAGTGACACAGGGGGCGATTTCGCGTCAGGTGGTGGCCGACCGATTGGGCCTGGTTGAACAGCTTGTGCAGCATGTGCGTACCTTGCCGCTTGCCGACCAGCAAACGTTTTTGTCTGATTGGCGCAATGTGGGAGCGGCAGAGTCGGCTATCCGTCGTATGCTTGAAGCGTTGTTTGATGTTGGACGGCATGTGCTGGCGAAAGGGTATGGGCAGGGGGTTGGTGAGTATAAGGAGATAGCGGCCCGTTTGCACGAGGTCGGGGTACTGACAGAACACGACTCCCGCAATCTGCGCTTGATGGCTGGCTATCGCAACCGGCTCGTCCATGTCTACCACGAGGTTACGGGAGCTGAGCTGTATGAGTTAAGCGTCCATTTCCTGGGCGATGTTGAGCACATCGTTCAGGCGTACCGCGATTGGCTTGATTCCCACCCGGATATGCTCGCTACCGTTATGTAAAAGGTTGTCCTGTCGGTGGGTGTGACAAAAGGGTTTCCGCTCCTGGGAACGCGCGCGTCTCGCTCGTGTGCGGGCAAGATGTCTGCGCTCCCATGGGTTTCTCCAATGTGAACCGTTACCTCCAACCACTACGGCGAGTGTCGAGCAATGCGCCCCCCATCACAATACTTTTTCGACGGCTTGTCTGCGGCTCCTTCCCCCGCCCCCATCCTTTCAATATTTAACACGTTTATAATACCGTTAATATAGCAAAACAGCAGAGCATGTGGTATGCTGGTAGAGAAATGATTTTTGAGGGCACATAGCCTATTATATTGAATACCAGTAGGGAGTATATAAATTTATGCATACAGCAACATTTGCCGCAGGCTGTTTCTGGGGCGTCGAAGCCACATTTCGCCAGATACAGGGGGTGCTTTCGACCAGAGTAGGGTACACGGGCGGAACGTATGAAAACCCCACCTACCAGGATGTATGTACGGGACGGACGGGACACGCCGAGGCTGTCGAGGTTACCTTTGACCCGGCGGTGGTATCGTACGAGACGTTGCTAGAAGTATTCTGGGGGTGTCATAACCCGACGACGCTCAATCGGCAGGGGCCAGATATTGGTACGCAGTATCGTTCGGCTATTTTCTACCATACGCCAGAGCAGGAGGCCGCTGCGCATGCATCGAAGGAACAGGCTCGGCACCATTTCCCGCGCCCGGTGGTGACGGAGATTACCGCAGCATCTACCTTCTACGCCGCCGAGGAGTACCACCAGCAGTATTTTGAAAAGCGGGGGGGCGGGTGCAGTATCTTTTCCGGGGTGTGATACCCGTGACGGGTACGGCGTGAGGCGCGGAGGCAGGCGGAGCGTTTCGCCGCGTCCCCGCCTCCCTACTACGTATCTCATCCCCGTCGCAACGTCAACACCGCCGCCTCCGGGCGGCAATTCAAGCGCAACGGCGCACCACCCAACCCCCGCGAAATATACAGCAGCATATCGCCCACCTGCTCAAGTCCGCTAATGTAGCGCAACCCGTGGAAGGGCACACACAGCCACCCGGCCAGCGGCAAGTGGACGTGCCCGCCGTGCGTATGCCCGGAGAGTTGTAGCGCAATGCGGTATCCTATCGCCTTATCGGCAAAGTCGGGGGCGTGGGCCAGCAACACCTTGAACCCATCGGCCGGCCCCCCCCGCAACGCCTCCTCTAGATCGGGTTGGCCATACCAGGGGTCATCCACGCCAAGCAACCACCACTCTGCCCCGTTCCAGAGCAAGCGGCGATTGGTATTCATTAAAAACACAATCCCCAACGGCTCTAGCGTGGTGCGTATCTCCTCCAACCCCTCCCAGTGGTCGTGGTTACCCGGTACTGCGTAGATACCAAGTGGCGCGTGGAGCGGCCGCAGCAGGGCGGGCAGGTCGGCAATGGCCCGCCGCAAGCTCACAAAGTCGCCGGTGAGCACCAGCACCTCTGGTTGTTCGGCTACCATCTGCTGTACGGCCCATTGCGTGTTGGGGTGGCCATGTGGAAAGCCCAGGTGCATATCGCTCAATTGCCCGATACGCAGGCCATCCAGGGCCGGCGGCAGGTCTGGTATTCGCAGCGTCACCCGCTCGAGCACCGGGCGGCGTGGCTCTACCATCGTGCTATACGCTGCCACCGTGCCAAGCGTCGCAAATGTGGTAAGGCGCAGCCCCCCCTTGCGGCGGGCCGTCATGGCTGTCAATGTGCCCATCGCCACCCCGATACCAAGCCACTTGCGCGAACACCGAAACTGAAAAAATTCTTTCAGTTGGACGTTGCGGGTATGCTCGCCCCCAACCGGTATGGCAACGTTTGCGGGCACAAGTTTTATTTTGTCGTTCTTCACCTTCTCCATTTCCTCCCGACCTATCCAGGGTTACAGTGTACAAGGTATTATACACTGGCAAGGTACAGGAGTATGGCCGGGGGGGGATGGCACGGTTTCCGCTTCCAGAGATATTTCCAACGATGAACCGATACCCTCCGCCCGGCTGCACCCATATTACCCAATATCGTCTATAATAGAGCGTACTATGAAACGTGAGGCCAGCATGCAAAGCAAGGTGAAGGTAAGAGATAGGCGCCGCCGCCCCCCCGCCTTCCCCGCTCCCCCGCTCGCCGCACTGCTGTTGATACTGTTGCTTGTGGCCAGCGGATGTTATCCCGCAGAGCCGCCGCCCCCAACCCGCGTGGACACCCAGGCCCAGGCAACCAGCACCACCCCCACGCCGACCGCCACCCCCACGCCGACCGCTACTCCCATGCCTGCCACGCCCTATCTACAACGCACAACCCCCGTTACCACCACCGCCCGGCCAGCGCCCCCAACCAGAGAGCGCCTCACCCCGGCGGCTACCAGCATCATTACCCCCGCCACCCACAGCGCCCCCCGGCCCCACCCATCCACCATCCCTACCGCTACACACTCCTTCACCAGCACCGACCACACCGTCGCCCCCCCCTTCCTGCAAGCGTGGCAGCACGCAGATGCACAAGGCGACTCGCCCGGCACGCCCCGTAGCGCCCCGCTATGGATGGATGGCCATTATATCCAATTCTTCGGCACGGTATTGTTCCAGTCCACCGCCCCCCTGAGCGCAAGCCACCCTCTGAGCGTCACAACCCGCACCCAACCCCCCGACTGGCAAACCCACATCCCCACCGACGTATTGACGCTGTCGGCCGCCCCTATGCGCGTACATATCGCCCTGGAGGGCAACCCATCCGAAACCCCCATTGTGGCCCCGCTGCGCCCGGTTACTGTCACCCTTCAGACCGACTCCTATAGCGGCACGCTCCAACTGCGGCTCTATGACGCCCACCGCCAACCCGCTGGCGTCATTACCGCTACCCTGCACAACGGGAGCGGGCAGATAGCTGTACTGCCACGCGGCGCGCTCGGTACCCAGTGGGCCGTAGCGACGATAGATGGGCAGATTGCTGGTGTCCATAGCGCCCTGTTCACGCTGGACGCAACCACCGAGATAACCACCGGTATGCCCGACCTGGATCGTATCTACCCGATGGTACGCACCTTTATGCAGCAAGACGTGGTGAGCTATGAACTTGACGGCACCACCATACGCGGCTACCGCTCTCCTGATAATCCGCTTATCTGGCTCCGCGACCACGTCTACCAGGGACGCGGCTTTCGCTACTTTGAAACTGATATGACCAGCACGCTGGACGCCTTCCGCACGGCCCAATACCCCGACGGTAGCTTTCCCGATGTGCTCGACTATCCGGCCGAGAATGTAACCGCCCACCGCCTGGAACCAGAGTCCGACCTGGAATACCTCTTTGTCCAGGGGGTCTACGAAGCGTGGCAGGCGACGGGGGATGATGCGTGGCTTCTGGAAAACCTGGACGCTATGCAGCGCGGTATCGCTTACCTGACCAGCGACCCGTTGCGATGGGATAGCCGCTACCAACTGGTGCGGCGGCCCTATACTATAGATACCTGGGATTTTCAATATGGCCCGACGGCCACCAGTCCCGACGGCAAACCCTCGCCGCGTCACTGGATAGACGAGCAGAGCGTATGGGGTTTCTTCCACGGCGACAATACCGGCCTGGCCTATGCGCTGCGTCTGCTCGAACGTATCGAGCGCGAGCGCGGCCAGTATGCGCAGGCTACACAGTTGCAACAGCGGCGGCAACGCCTGGTCGAGCGGCTCAACGATTTGAGCTGGAATGGCTCCTTCTACACCCATTTTGTGCTGCTGGATGGGAGCCTGCCACAGATACCGGGCGTAGATACCGCGGCGCAACTGAGCCTCTCCAATGCGCTGGCGCTCAACCGCGAGGTTCTGGATTTTGACGCATGCCGCGACGTACTGGAAACCTACCACGCCCGCCGCGATTTTGACCGTGCCTTTGCCGAATGGTACAGCATTGACCCGCCCTTTCCGCCGGGCACCTTTGGGATGGGTGGCAAAAAAGGCGAAAACTCCGGCGAATATGTCAACGGGGGCATTATGCCGCTGGTGGGGGGCGAACTGGCCCGCGGCGCATTCCATTGCGGCGCAGAAGAATATGGCTTCGACATATTGCGGCGCTATGCCGAGCTTATCAACCTCACGGGGGCGAGCTACCTCTGGTACTACCCGGATGGTCGCCCCGGCATCTCCGGTGAACACACCCTCTCCACCGACGGGTGGGGCGCGGCGGCAATGCTTGGGGCGCTGATAGAGGGGGCGGCCGGGGTGGTAGACCACGCAAGCCGCTACCGCGAGATTGAGCTTAGCCCACGGTGGGGGGCGCTGCCTGATATGCGCCAGGCGCGGGTGGTGACACGCTACGCCGCTTCAGATGGCTACGTTGCCTATACCTGGCACTACGATGCGCCAGCGCAACGCATTGACCTGATCGTGACGGGGACATGGGAACACGCCTACGTGCAACTGTTGTTGCCCCCCGACGGCCGCGATACTATTAGTCGTACGCTGCTGGTCAATGGGGAACCATACTCAGTGGAAAAGCGCAAAATTGGTACGGGGCAGTATATCGTCTTTCCGGTGTCGGGCGGCAACGCCAACGTGCAATTGCTCTGGGAAACCGACCCCTGACCCCTGACCCCTGACCCCAATATCGTTCACATAAGCAAGGGCTTTCCTGGGAGTACAGACAGATGCTCGTACTCCCAGGAGGTTTCCGCTCAGTATTATGGTCAGTCGTCGTCGTCGCGGTCGTCGTCGCGGTCGTCGTCGTGGTCGTCGTCGCGGTCGTCGTCGCGGTCGTCATCGCGGTCGTCGTCGTCGTAATCAGGCGGGTTATCAGGCGGATTATCCGGTACTGTCGGTTGTGGTACCGGCGCTTCTGGTTGACTGACTGCCTGATGATTGGCTTGTAACACTTCCTCACCCAGAAGTCCTAGCAGCACCACATCGCCGGAGCCATCCGGGTTGCTGTGTAATTCCATACGTGTGCGCCCAAAATATTGTACCAACCGGCCGTTGGCATCTGTAAAGGCTTCCCCGATGGGATAGCCAAAAGCGGGTATCCCCCCCTGCGTTTGCCAGAAGGTGCGGAATGGTTCTGCGATGGTGTGCCCGGTGATTTCGAAGTACCAGGGCATATCCAGGCTTGTGGTTGGGGGGGGCGCGGGTGGTTGTGTTTGCCCCAGTTCCAGACCCAGAAGACCAAGCAAAATCTCGTTGGGCGTGTTTGCGTGTTCTGAATGATATTCAAATCGGGCTCGCTCGAAATATTGTACGATCAGACCTGCTTCTGTCGTGTAGGCATCGGTGAGAGGCAACCCATACATGGACAGTCCGCCGCCCCGCTCCCAGGCTTGCTGGAAGCGGGCATCTATGCGCTCCAGGGAGAGGCGCGGGACGGATTCGCCGGGGGCGATTGGTGGTGTTACGACAGCGGCCGGCGGCGCTGGTGCTGGTTCGGTGGGCGGCATGTCCCCGGTGGCTCCGGGTATGTCGCCGGGGTCACCCGGCAGCGTGAGGGATACAATCTCATCAATATTGCTAACGCCATCGCCATCTGAGTCGAGCCCCTCAATGCTGGCAAAGTCTCTGCCGCTGTTCCGATAATCACGGCCATAGTTATTGAGCCCTGATTCGTTGGCATAGCACAGGTTGCAACTATCCAGGCGCGACCCGACTATCTGCGGATAGTACCCCAGTGCGGCATCTCGGAAGCTACGGCGGGCTTGAGCAGCAGGAATTGTTTGTATAGCCACGAGTACTAGCATCAACCCGAACAGCCCGACACCCCGAACAAGCCACGTATGCGAAGGCCTCTTTTCATGCGTATGCATGCGTATGTCCTCACTTTCAACTACTATCATCTGGAAGTTGTACCAGAATGATCACGGTTTACGCCTCCTCCTCGCCTCACCGTCTCACCACCTCACTTTAAACATCCGCCAACCCGCAACAACTTGTGAAACGTATCATGCCCCCGCTTTTGCAATTTTGTCGCCTGCGAGAGAAAAAGTTGTGCTGTGGTGAGTGCATCACTGAGCGCGTTGTGCTGCGCTTCAACCGGCACATTGGCGCTGGCGGCCAGCGACCGCAGCGTCGTATCACGGGGGCCTTGCTGATCGTACGTACCGCTCAACATATGCTCCTGTTGGAGCAGCACACCGCCAAGCCGCGCGGTATCAATGGCCGGGCCACGCAATTTGACGCCATAGTGGGTACGGAGCGCCTGATCTAGAAACTTGACATCAATTGCGGCAATATGTACTACCAGCACTCGTCCCTGCAACCGTTGCAACAATTCGGGCAATACCTCCTCTAGCGCGGGGGCATCCTCCAAATCGCGGCGCAACAAGCCATGGATACGGATAGTGTCGGCTCCTACCTCGTCTGTATCGGGCGGGCGGATGTTGGTATACCAGCGGCGGTTAATCTGGATACGCCCCTGGTCAATATCAAGCACGCCAATGGCCAGCAGGGAATGGCGCTTATGGTTGAGTCCGTTGGTTTCCACATCCAGCACGCTATACGGAGCCTCGCGCCAGGGAATATTCCCCTTGGGGCGGGGGGCATCGAGATAGTTTTGCACATAATCGGGTAGATTTTTCTGGCGGCGAAAGAAAGGCATAGCCTGGCCATTCTACGTTCAGAACGCCTATCCTGAAAAGTGGTATACCACTCCCTACACCCGCATAGCAATCAGCAACGGGCGCAGCGGTATATATTTGGAAACACAATTACCAGGGGACTATTGAGCACTTCAAAGCATTATTCGGGCCCAGGCCCGGCGGGGCCAACCCATACTATGTGCGGCTATTATAGGGTATGCCATGAGAAGTTGTCAAGGAAGGTGACTATTCTGCGCTATTGCGTTTTGATGGGAGCCATGCTACAATCGTAGCCGTATTGCACAAAGTTTCAAGAAATGACGAGTTGCTTATGCCCGAACAAACTGTTATTCAGCCACCTTCCCAAATAGCCGGCTTTGACCCTGAAGTTGCCCCCTTTCTCGGTATCGGGTTGGGGTTGACTGGTCTGGCGCTTGGACTGCGTCCACGCCTGGCCCCCATCCCCCTGGCCCTCACCGCCCTGGCCGCCGTCTTTTACCGCGACCCGGAGCGCGTCACGCCCGACCGGCCAGACCTATTGTTTGCAGCAGCAGACGGGGTGGTGCTTGGTATTGACGAGCTATACGAGCATCGCTTTTTGCATACCGATGCAGTACGCATTACGACTCTCTTGTCGCCGTTTGATGTCCCCGTCAATCGGAGCCCGACAACGGGGATTGTACGGTATGTTGCGTATGCAGGGGCTGAAGCGGGTACCGTTCGTAAAGGGGGAAGTACCGTCGGAGGGGCGCGTACCTATATTGGCATTGAGGCCCGTTGGGGCCCGTTGCTCGTCGCGCAGGTTGCCGGGCCCCTGTCGCCGCGGGTGGTGTGCCGCGTTGAAGAGGGAGCGACCATCGAAGCGGGAGCGCGTCTTGGGACGGTGCGGTTTGGTTCGCGTCTGGATATGATTGTCCAGCGTGATTCGCTAGAGATCATGGTGCATGCGGGGCAACGGGTGGTGGCCGGGCAAACACCGGTGGCGCGGGTGGTGCCGCTCGCATAAGCACAGGAGGAGCCTTTGGAACGTCGCGGGGTGGGACGTTGGGGTACTCTGGCTTGTCACTGGCAACGCCTTGTACCCGACCTGGCGACTATGGGGATTGACTGGCTGATTGATTGATTGACTGACTGCTGAGTGGTGCAACGGTTTGTCCCGTTCCATCACTTTTTTCTTTATTCCTCATCGTGGAGCATCAGTGAGAATTGATGAGTGACGAAGAACGATCTCTGGTAGCGGCGGCACAAAAGGGCGATGTTGCGTCGTTTAATCAGCTTGTCGAACAATACCAGGGGCGCATCTACAACCTCTGCTATCGGATGCTTGGCGACGCTGAGTCTGCTGCGGATGTGTCCCAGGATACGTTTCTGTCCGCCTATCGTAAGTTACGCTCCTTTCGCGGCGGTTCCTTCCGCTCGTGGCTCATGCGTATAGCCACCAATGCCTGCTATGATGTGCTGCGTAGCCGCAAGCGCCGCCCGACCACCTCGCTTGATGCGCTGCTCAATCCTGCGCCCAACGAGCATACCCCCTTCTTCGAACCGGCCGACCAGAGCGAGTCGCCAGACGAGTCCGCGCTACGGCACGAACTGGGAGCGGCGCTTGTCCAGGGGTTGGCACAGTTACCAGACGATCAACGCCTGGCCATTATCCTGTGCGATATTCAAGGCATGCAATATCAGGAAGTCGCCGAGATTACCGCCTCAAATCTGGGGACGGTGAAGTCGCGCCTCAGCCGCGGGCGGGCCCGGCTGCGCGATATTTTGAAAGCGGGGGAACTATTACCGGGGCGCTATCGTCATGACGATGGGTAATATGCTATTCGAGTATTTTTTAAACGGTAACACGAGTGAATATGGCTGGCACACCACCACAACCGAATAATCCATCAACCAATCTACCAGAGCGCGATATGGAGTTGCTCTCGGTCTACCTTGATAACGAACTCAACGAGCATGAGCGCCACACGCTAGAGCAGCGCTTGCAAGCTGAGCCGGCCCTGCGTGCCGAACTCGATACGTTGCGAACAACGGTAACGGCGCTCCGCGACATACCGCCCGTACCGCTCCCGCGCTCCTTCACGCTCGACCCGGCCACGGTAAAGCCCCACGGGTTCTGGGCCCGCTTTGGGGGCTTGCGGTTGGCCGGAGCCGCCGTTGCTATCGTGCTCCTGCTGGTCGTCACCGCCATATACGCTGTCTCACCCTTGCAATCCCCACCCCCACCAATGGCATTTGAGCAGAGGGATGCGGGGTTATCGGCTGATACGGCGGCTGAAGCAGAGACAACCCCTACCACAGCGCCAATGACCGCAGCACAGCGAGAAGCACCCGCAGAAGCGGCTATGGAAGCGGAAGAAGCGCCCGCGGAAGAGATAATGGAAGCGAAGACACCGACGAAGAAACCAATGGCCGCAGCACAGGCACCAGAGCGAGAAGCGCCCGCAGAAGAGCAAGCAGCCGCGGAAGCGCCCGCGGAAGCGCCCGCAGACGAAGCCGCCGGAGCCAACCTGGAAGCGACCGCCTCCACGGGGATGGTACAAGAGGGAACATCGGGCATGGTACCGGCCGAGCCGCCCGCTCCCATGCACGTGCCAGACGCGGCTGATAGTGATACGACCGCCGCGGACGACAGCGAGACAAGCGCTACCGCGCGGCCCCAACTAACACGGGCCGCGGCGGCACCGACTCCCCCCCCCTCCCCAACGGCCGCGAACGAGCGGGCCGCCCCTGGTGGCGATAGTGCCGCCCTGAATGCAATCACGGCGACAGAAGGGATCGAGCGTGCGCCAGAGGCCACCGCTGCGAACGGCGGCCGCGGTGGGTCGCTGCTGGTGGCCGCGGGGTTGGTACTCATACTCATAGGATTGGGCGTGGGGGTTGGGGTGTGGATCTATTTCCACAACCGCAACAAGGCGTAATACCCGTGACGGGTGTGGCGTGATGCGAGAATAGGTATCGAGCGCATGGGTATCACGTGGCTTCGCCTCACCTGTCACGGATATTACCCTCAATCCATTCTTGACGCTCTTCCCATAGCAGTGCTACAATCAACTATCCTGTTGCTTCAAACAATTGAAGGAGTTTCCGCATGAAGATGCACCTGTCACGGATACCGTCCCTGTTGATTGTTGTTGTTGTGCTTGTTTCACTCATGCCCCTCTCAAGGCCCAGTACACCGGCCCAAGCCCAGAACGCCCTCCCGCAACGCTGGATTGTGCGTTTGAGCGAGCCGCCCCTGTCCCAGGCGCCGGGTATGCCGCGCGAGCATCCCTACGCCATCCTGGAACATGGCCCCGCCGGGGGGAACAAACTTCAGCTTGACAGCCCGGAAGCCTTGCGTTATCGCCAGTTGCTCCAACAACGGCAAACGCAGGTTTTCCATACTATTCAACAAACCTTTCCCGCCGCAGAGCTCCACCATACCTACCAGATAGTGTTCAATGGATTTTCGGTGGCGCTGCCCGGCCAGGGCGATGCAGCGCTAGAACGCCTACGGACGATGCCCGGCGTCGCCGCGGTCTACCCTGAACAGGTGTATGAACCGCTCATGTACTCCAGCTTGCCTCTGCTCAACACCGAAGCCCTATGGGAAAACCCGGTCATTGGCGGCAAGCAAAATGCCGGTGCTGGTGTGAAAGTCGCCGTCATTGATACTGGTATCAAGGTGGATAATCCCTTTTTCAACCCGGAAGGGTTCAGCTACCCGCCCGACTATCCCAAAGGCGAAACAGACTATACCACCCCCAAGGTCATCGTTGCGCGGGCCTACTTCCGCCCCGACCTGCCGCCCATAGAAGGCAGCGAAACGCCACATCCGGGGCCCCTGGATTCTAGCCACGGTACGCACGTCGCCGGCACAATTGCCGGCCTGTCCGACACGGTTGCATCCTCCAACAACATTACCCGCACCATATCGGGTATTGCCCCCCGCGCCTACCTGATGAGCTACAAAGCCTTTTATGAAAACGATTCGGTCTTTTCGGGGCAAGCCTTTGATACCGAACTCATCGCCGCGCTTGAAGATGCCGTCGCAGATGGAGCCGACATTATTAACAACAGTTGGGGCGGGCGGGCCAACCTCGACCCCCACTTCGACCCCATATCCATTGCCGCCAACGCCGCCGCCGACTCAGGCGTTATCGTCGTCTTTTCGGCTGGCAATAGCGGCCCGAACGAAAATACCGCCGACTCGACCGACTTTACCAACCAGCTCATTATGGTGGGGGCCACCACAACCAGCCAGACTATTGCGGCCGGCTTTGTGGATGTAACCGCCCCCGAAGGCGCACCAGATACCATCCTGGCCCGTCCCTACGCCGGCGCCGACTTTGGTAAACCCATTCATAGCGCCGCGTTTGGGCCCGCGCCCTATGTACCGGTTGGAACGCTTGGCGCTTCGAGCCTGGCGTGTGAGCCGCTCCCGCCCGACTCGTTGACGGGCAAAATTGCGCTGATGGAGCGCGGCATCTGCCACTTTAGCTTGAAGGCCGCGTACGCCCAGGATGCCGGCGCAATCGGTGCCATTATCTACAATACGGAAGAAGATGGCGAAGGATTGATCAGTATGGGTGGCGGAGATCGCGCCGGTGATGTGACGATACCGGCCGTCTTTGTCCAACGCTCTACCGGCACTGGTATGGTTGAGTGGTATGCAACCCATGGAGCTGCCGCGCAAGTGCAGATTGACCCGACGCCGCGTATTATTGATATGACACCCGATGTTGTGGCCAACTTCAGCTCACGCGGGCCAACCTTCCAGGGCAGCCTCAAGCCAGACGTGCTGGCACCGGGCGTCAATATCATGTCGTCGGGCTATGCCGAAGGATTTGGCCCCGCCAAACATCTCGGCTTCGGGCTATCGTCGGGCACAAGTATGGCCGCGCCGCACGTGTCGGGGGCTGCCGCGCTGCTCAAGCAGGCCCACCCCGACTGGTCGCCGCTCGATGTCAAGTCGGCGCTTATGGCAACCGCCCAGGATGAGATATGGCAAGACCTGGATCAGAACGAACGGGCCGGAGTGCTGGAACGGGGCGCCGGGCGCATAGACCTGGAACGGGCCGTCAATCCGGGCTTGCTCTTCAACCCGCCATCCCTCTCGTTCGGGCGGATAACGCAAATACCGGGCGAACCCGCCCACGCCGAAATAACCGTCACTGCGCGGAATGTCGCCGGCACACCGCAGACCTTTGCGGTACAGGGGATTGCCGAAGAGGGCGGAGCCGCCATTTCGGTTGCGCCGCAATCGTTGACCGTGGCGGCCGGTGCAAGCGCCCAATTTAAGGTGGCCATTGATTTACCCGCCGACGCCGCGCCGGGCGACTATACCGGCAAGGTCGTGCTAGAGGGGCCCCAATCGCTGCATCTGCCGCTCTGGGCCCGCGCCGTGCCCCCCCGTCTGGGGGAGCGTGTCTTGCTACTAGACAACGACGGCAGCAGCAGCCTGGAAGAGCACCACTATGCCGACTACTACTACCAGGCGTTGACCGACCTTGGCGTCGCAGTAGACTATCACGATGCTGATGCCCAGGCCCCGGCCACCCAGACCTTGCCAGACCTGAGCGAACTACAGAAGTATGAACTCATCATCTGGTTTACCGGCGATAATATCATTCACGATGGCGACCTGAGTGTGCCCACCCCGCTCACTAATGCCGACCAGGATTTGCTGATTGCCTACCTGCAAAGCGGCGGCAACCTCATCGCCACCGGACAAGATTTGACCGAGGCATCCGATATAGAAATAGCCCCCCCCGACCCGCGCTATGGCCGCTCTGATTTGTACCATTACTACCTGGGCGCCCGCTATGTGCAAGATGACGTGTTTGCCGGGCTCGACGGGGTACAACGCGAGGTGATTGGCACCCAGGCACAGCCCTGGCTCGTCGGCCTTACGTTGGATCTGGGCCTGTTAGAGGGGTTGGTACCAGGCTACGAATCGAGCGCGGGCAACCAGTTTTCCATTGACGAAGTAACCGTGATTGATCCTGACCCGCGCAGCCCCGACGAGTACACCACCCCCATTTTGACAATAGATAATCCCTTTGTCGCAGATAGAACCGTCGGCATTGTGGGGCTCAACCGCTTCTCAGACCCGACGCTAGAAGAGCCAGTACCCGCCTTTGACTATCGGACAACCTACCTCTCGTTCGGGTTAGAGGGTGTTCGCAACGACACGGGCAAGATGTCGCGCAAAGACTTTCTATGGCTGTTGATTTCGTGGCATCTCGACCAGCCATCGGTAACGCTTGATAACGCCGACGTAACCGTACAAGCTAATGAGACGGTCAACCTGACCGCCATAGCCCAATCAAATATGCCGACCACATTTGTACGCTATCGGTGGGATTTTGGCGACGGTACCCCCATCGTAGAAACAACCGAGCCCACCGCATCGCATCAATACGCCCAGGCCGGTACCTACCATGTGCGGGTTGAAGCTATTGACCACTGGGGACACCACGCCATCTCAGACAGTACACCGGCCGCCCCGACAGCAGCAACGCCGGACGACGGCTCAGCCACGCCCGGCGCCAACCTCAAGGCGCAGGGGGTAGCCCCGGCGGCCCAATTGCGCAGTACGGCGCAGCAGTTTGCGGCCCGGGTGTCGGCGCAGTTGGGGGCCACGGACCACCGCTGAACCGGCAACACGATGGGGCGGGGGCTTTCGGGCCCTCGCCCCGGCCAACGTCGGTATTCCTGGCGTATGGGCTTTCTAGCCCTGGACGTTGACGTTAATGCGGCGCGGCTTTACTTCGTCAACCTTGGGTATCTCTAGACGCAACACGCCGTAGGACAGCGAAGCGTTAATAGCATCTACCTTGACGGTGTTGGGCAAGGTAATGGAACGCTGAAACTTGCCATAGCGGCGCTCGACACGATGGTAGGCGCGTTCATTCGTATTTTCTGGCTTGCGAATCTGACCGCCAATCGTCAAAACATTATTTTCTACCATAATATCCAGGTCATCGTTGGTCAAACCAGGCACCGACGCTTCCACAATAAACGCCGACGTAGTTTCACTCACATCAATAGCGGGGGCAAAGGTATCGGTTCGTCTGCTAGTACGCTCATTCGGACGTACTACACTATCTTCAAACAACTGACTCATCGCCTCACGCAGAGTCAACATATCCTGCAACGGATGCATTTGTACTGTACCGGGCATTGCGCTACCTCCTCAACTATATTATGCTCATAAAAGGTTTATACCTACTTGTTCCAAAGATCATGTGGTGTGGCGTAAGTGATAGATGATGATTATTTTTGCTAATTGAAAGTATAGATGCTGCATGTTAGAATGATGTATATGGAGCATTAAAGCGATGTTAGAGCTACCAGATTACCGTCTGCGCCTGCACGAGAACCTGCTACAGATAAGCCGGGCTATTACCGCGCAGCTTGATCTGACGACGGTGCTTGATCTGGTTATCAAAGTATCGGTGGAGATGCTGGCCGGTACCTCCGGGTTGATAGCCCTCTATGAAGAAGAGGAAGGCAACGAGTTACGTATCCACGCTTCGGCCGGCATCCCCTACCACGTCTGGCCCTCGTTTGACCCGCTGCTGGCCTTATCGCTCAGAGACTCGCAGCGCGAACTTGAGGAGAACGTTCTCCGCAAGGTAGCCGAAGAAACCGGCCTCTCGCTGCGCCAGGTGATTGCGCTACCGCTCAAATTTCGCAATATGCCCGTGGGGGTTATCTACGTCTTTCGGGCCGCGGTCAATGTCGGTTTCTCTGCCGAAGATGCGCGTTTCTTACAAGCGTTTGCCGACCAGGCCGCCATCGCGGTGAGCAATGCGCGGCTGTACCAGGGGGTATTGCGCGAGAAACAGCGCCTGGATGCTATCATTGAGCAGAGCGCCGACGGGGTCATGATCCTGGATAGCCGCTGGCGCATTACCACCTTTAACAAGGCGATGGAAACCTTGACCGGCTGGCCGCGCACCGAAGCCATCGGGCGTCCGTGTGCCGAAGTGCTTGGCATCCGCACCACCCAGGGGGGCGAGATTTGCCCCAACGATTGCCCCCTACAGCGCGTGCCGCATGTGCAAAACCCGGTGGTGGAAGGGTGGATAACCACCCGCGACGGACGCGAACTCTATATCCAGAGCCGCTACGCACCCCAGACGGGTACCAACAAGCTCTTTGTGGGCGCCATTGCCAATGTGCGCGATATTACCGAGCAAAAGCGTGAGGAAGAGCTGCAAAGCACGTTCGTCTCTATCATCTCGCACGAACTAAAAACCCCGGTCAGTATTATCAAAGGCTATGCCGGCACGCTCAGCCGCGAAGATGCCACCTGGAGCGAAGAAACGCTACGCGAGGGGTTGCATGTGATTGAGACGGAAGCCGACCGGCTGGCCCGCCAGATTCAAGATTTGCTAGAGGTTTCACGCCTCCAGACGGGCTGGATTCATCTTGACTTGACCGATTGGTCGCTTTCCTTGCTGGCCCGCGAGGTGCTGCAAGCCTTTGCGGCCCAGACGGATGAGCGGTTTGCTTTTGAGCTGCGCTTTGCCGATGATATGCCCCCTGTCCGCGCCGACTACGAGCGGGTGCGCATGGTTTTGACCAACCTGGTGGGCAACGCTGTCAAGTATAGCCCCGACGGGGGCACTATTCGCATTGGGGGACACACCGACGGCGACTTTGTGATAGCCTACGTCTCCGACCAGGGTATTGGCATCCCCCCGGAGGAACAGGAACGCATCTTTGAGCGCTTCTACCGCATAGATAACCGGCTGCGGCGCGAGACGCAAGGCACGGGTCTGGGGCTCTACCTGGCACGCGCGATTGTGGCCGCACACGGCGGCACCATCTCGGTCAAAAGCCAGATGGGGCGGGGCACGCGCTTTCTCTTTACGCTGCCGCTGGCCCACCGCCAGATTACGTGCGACGTAGATTTTGACATGACTGAACCGGCCGGGTAAGCAATTGATACTCGCCGTGGTATGATAGGAATATACCGGATGTATAAAACGTCACCAGGGGCGGCATGAAACGTCACCAGGGGCGGACTGCATCTAATGGGCGGCACAAAAGAATAGCAAGTACAGAAAGTTTCGTCATTATTGAAGGGAGTAGGTACCATATGCAAAGCAAAATGGTGATTATCGGCTCCGGCCCGGCGGGGCTGACCGCGGCTATCTACGCGGCCCGCGCCAATCTCGAACCGCTGGTCATTCGCGGTCTCCAGCCGGGCGGCTTGATTACCACCACCAGCGAAGTAGAGAATTTCCCCGGTTTCCCAGAAGGGGTCGGCGGCTTTGAATTAACGGAAAACATGGCCCGGCAAGCCGAACGGTTTGGGTCCCGATTTCTTGATGAGACGGTGTTACGTGTGGATATGTCGCGGCGGCCCTTTACCCTGGTGACCGATAGCGAGCGCATTGTATCGGCAGAAACGTTGATTATTTCGACCGGCGCATCGCCGCGCAAGCTCGGCGTGCCGGGCGAAGCGGAACTCGCCAACCGCGGCGTCTCCTACTGTGCTACCTGCGATGGCTTTTTCTTCAAGGGCAAGAAAGTACTGGTTATTGGCGGCGGTAACAGTGCGCTTGATGAAAGCCTGTTCCTGACGCGCTTTGTCAATGAACTGGTGGTTATCCACCGCCGCGATCAACTGCGGGCCGATCCCATTTTGCAAGAACGCGCGTTTGATAACGAGAAAATATCGTTTGTCTGGGATACCGTGGTACCAGAGATATTGGGCGATGGGCGCGTCACGGCGGTACGGGCCACCAATGTCAAGACCGGGGAGCAATCGGTGATTGAGGCCGACGGCGTGTTTATCTACGTAGGACATGTGCCCAACACGGCGCTATTTGCCGACTACCTCACGACCGACGACGAAGGTTATATCATTACCAATGGGCGTACCCGTACCGATGTGCCGGGCGTGTTTGCGGCCGGCGATGTGACCGACCCCAGCTATCGGCAGGCCATTACCTCGGCGGGGCAGGGGTGTATGGCCGCGATGGAAGCGATGTGGTTTCTCGACGAACAGGAACACCTGGAACGCAAGGCGGCCCAGGCTGTGGTATAGCGCGTGGGGTATACCCCGTAGCGATAGTGTGCTATGATGGGAGCGGGGGCAACGGCCTCCGCTCCGGTAACATTGCGTAGGAAGGGCAAATCTATGAGCATCACACCAGCACTGCTTGATATTGTAGAACTTCTTGTTGATGTTCAAGAGCAACCAGGTGAATCCACTGCGGAGACTATCTATCTACCAAGTGGAACGCACGGTACGATTGTCCACGACCATGGCGCAAGGTGCTACACGCTCGAATTTGTTCACGCAGACAATGGGCGTACGGTTGCCCTGGGTGAACGACCATGGGATCAGTTCATCGTGGTATGGCAAGCCGAAAACGAGCAATGGGTACCTATGCACGATAGGGTAGCCCAGATTATGGAGCGCCTGCCAGAGCCGCAAAAAGCAGCAGTGTTTGACTTTGCGCGGTTTCTGAGTATTATTCCTTCTCAGCAGTCGGTAGCGCTAGATCATACCCTGGCAATGCTGCTTGATTATACCCTGGCTCTCTCTGGCAAAAAGGCATCTCAGACCATACCCCTACCTGCGGCCAACGCAGTCTCAGGCAAGGAATTGATACAACGCTGGACAGAGTATCAAAAAGCAGCGTTCATCGAGGAGATCATAGATGCAGTCTTGTTTGTGACCGCCAGTCAGGATGAAGAGGCGTTTTTATGGCAACACGTTGAAAAAGAACACGAGTACCGGCAGGTACATCCTGACGATGTGGTCACAGTGACTGCGGAAGAGTGGAAAGCGCACTGGGCATCTACGGATGATGGATAACCAATGCTCATCAGCCCAGGTTTATTTTCCAGCTTGAGAACAGGAGCGTATTGGTGCCCTATCGTCTACGCTATAATCGTCGAACGTTCAAGCCCCAATTAAAAGCATTACCAGGAGATATACGTGCCATAGCCGAAAAGCACATAGCAGCGCTTGCCACCACCCCTCGCCCTCCCCATGTCAAAGAGTTAGCGGGGCATCCAGGGTATTTCCGGTTACGATTACCACGACACCATCGGCTAGTCTATGCGATAATAGACGATGAACAGGTTATTGATTTGCTCTATGTAGGGCCAAAATCACCAGATTTATATACGAACCCTGGTCTTGGTCGTTCACCATAGACCATGTTCAGTGGACACAAAGGTATGACTCTTCAAGAAACCGCCTTGATCTTACAAACCGACACGGCCCACTACCCCGTTATCGTCGGGCCAGGCGTGCTGGCCAGCCTGCCGCAATGCCTGGAAGAACAAGGCCAGCGCGGGACGTTATGGCTTATCTCCGACAGCGAGGTCTTTCCCTACCACGGCGTCGAACTCGAAGAGGCCCTATCGGCGGCGGGCTACCGTGTACAAACGCACATCATCCCCGCTGGCGAGGGCAGCAAAAGCCAGGAGCATCTGTGGCAAGCCTATACCTGGATGATCAGCCACCACATTGAACGCAACGATACCATTCTAGCGCTTGGTGGCGGCGTGGTCGGAGACTTTGCCGGCTTTGCGGCCGCCAGCATCCTGCGCGGTATCGCGTTTGTCCAGCTCCCCACTACGCTACTGGCTATGGTAGATGCCGCTATTGGCGGCAAAACGGGCATCAATCACCCGCTTGGCAAAAACCTGATCGGCGCGTTTCACCAACCGCGCATGGTGCTGGCCGACTCGTTGACGCTGTGTACCCTGCCAGCGCGCGAGTTGCGGGCCGGGTGGGCCGAAGTCGTCAAGCACGGCGTCATCAAAGATGCCGATTTATTTGCCACGTTGGAAGCACACGCGGCAACCCTGGGCGAGCCAGCGCGCATCCACAACGCCGAAGATACCGCCCTGCACAAACACCTTGGCGCGGTCATTCGCCAGGCCGCAGCCGTCAAAGTAGCCGTGGTAAGCGCCGACGAGCGCGAACAGGGGCAGCGCATTATCCTGAACTATGGGCACACGCTTGGGCACGCGCTCGAAGCGGCCACGGGCTATGGGGTGCTGCTGCATGGCGAGGCTGTGGCCATTGGGATGCACGCGGCCGCGCGCATAGCCGAAGCGCTTGGGGTCTTGAGCGGGGCCGACGTAGCACGGCAACAACGTTTGCTCCACGCCTATGGCCTGCCCACCAAATTTCCCGCCGACGTAGATAAAGAAGCGGTACTGTCCCTGACCCTGCACGATAAGAAGGTACAGCACAAACGTATCCGATGGGTGCTACCTTCGGCTATTGGGGCCGTAGTAATACGCGACGATGTGCCCGCCGAAGTAGTGCGGGCCGCGATAGGATACAGCGCCAATGGATGAGCACGAGCACCAACCCGCCCGCACCCCCAAAGAACGCATTACCCATGCGCTGCGCCAGGTTGTCTTGCTCCGCGAGACGGGCCCGAAGAGCGCTGCCTGGCAACGCGCGCGGCAACAAACCATCTGGCACCTTCACGCGCTCCTGGACGCCTACCAACAGCAAGACGATAGCTCCCAGACACCCCCACCCCCGCCGCCCCAATGAGCGCCGCCATCCTGGCCCCCGCGCAACGCACCCGAAACACCCCTCCTAACGAGCAATGTATCATGGGTATGCTATAATGCATCGGGAACAAAAATTGTTGTCACCCGCAACCAGGTCAAAAGCACACAGTACCGGAGGGAGAAAACTCATGGCTTCTATCTTTACCAAAATCGTCAACGGCGAAATCCCATCGGCAAAGGTTTACGAAGATGATCTTACGCTGGCGTTTATGGATATAAACCCCGCCGCACGGGGCCATACGCTGGTTATCTGCAAAGCGGAATATCCGGGCTTGCTCGATGTCCCCCCCGACCACCTGAGCGCCGTCGCCCAGACCACTCAGCACGTGGCACGGGCTATTATGGCCGCGCTCAAACCAGAAGGGTTTAACATCTTGCAAAACAATGGCGCAGCCGCCGGGCAAATTGTCTTTCACTATCACGTCCACATCATCCCCCGCTGGCAAGGCGACGGTATGACCCCCTTTTCCCGCACCCGTCAAGCCGACCCGGCCGAACTTGCCCAGATTGCTGCAACAATCAAAGAACACCTTGACACCAACGATGGGTGAGACGTGAAGCGAGGCAACGTGATACAAACGTACGCTATGACACGGAATAGCTATAGGTAATCAACCGAATATGGTATGACCTAGCATGGATACGATAACGCCTTTTTTACACAAGGCGCGACACCAGGGCTTTAGCACCTACGCGGCCCGCAATGCCTACTATACCATTGAAGCACGATTGGAAGGGGCCGGCTATCCAGGAACAACCACTTTTTACATCTATCGCATTGTTCAACCCAAAGACCAGGCCGAGCGCAAAGACGACCCCCAGGACGCGGGAAAGCAGGAATCACATAACGCAGCGAGCGACCACGCGCACGAGCCCAACCGGCTCCTGCTGGTCTTTTCCTCGCCCGACTCGGCGTTGGCCTTTGCCCAACACCAGCGCCTGCGCCCCACCCCGCGAGTCCTTTCGGTCAGACTGGCCCACCTGCTCATCGCGCTGATGCAACACCCCACCATACGCGCCCTCATCTTTACCGAAGAAACCGCCGCCATTTCGCCCGAAACCCGGATACCAACGATGTTTCACCTGGATCGAGAGGAACTGCTGGATATGTTGAAAGGGAGTTTACTGTGACAAGTCGTTTCGATGAAATGAGAATATTTTCTGGTAACAGCAATACCCACCTGACCCGCGCTATCTGCGAACGGCTTGGGTTGCCTATGAGCCAGGCCACCGTGACCAAGTTTGTCAACGATAATATTTTTGTCAAGCTCCACGAGAGCGTGCGCGAAAAAGATGTGTTTGTTGTCCAGTCGCTTTGCCCGCCCCTCAGCGACAATATTATGGAATTGCTGATTATGTTGGATACGTGCAAACGGGCGTCGGCGGGCCGCCTCACCGCCGTTATCCCCTACTATGCCTATGGCCGCACCGATAAGAAAGACCAGCCGCGCGTGCCCATTACGGCCCGTCTGCTGGCCGACATGATCCAGGCCGCGGGGGCCCAGGCCGTCGTCACGCTCGATCTACACGCCGGGCAAATACAGGGCTTCTTTAGCATACCCGTGAATGAGCTCAGCGCCATGTCGCTCCAGGTGCGCTACTTTTACGAAAAGGGGTGGGACAACGCCATCGTGGTTTCGCCCGACATGGGCTTTGCCAAACGGGCCCGCAACTTTGCCGAAATGCTTGGCGTGCCGCTGGCTATTGCGGAAAAACGGCGAGTCCAGAACTTGAATCGGCATGATGGGGCCACCTCATCGCCAGAAGTATTGAACCTGATAGGCGATGTCACGGGGAAACGCTGCATTGTTGTGGACGATGAGATAGCGACGGCCGGCTCAATGATGGAAGTTGTCCGGTTGCTCGAAGATCGCGGTGCCGACGAGGTGTATATTTGCTGTGTCCACCCGGTCTTTGTTGGGCCGGCCGTCGAGCGGCTCAAGAGCCTGCCGGTGCAGGAGGTGGTAACAACCGACACACTACCGCTGCCCCCCGAAAAGCGCTGGCCTGGCCTGACGGTGCTTACCGTCAGCACGCTGCTTGCCGAAGTTATTCAACGTATCCATAGCGGCATCTCGGTAGACAATATCTTCCAGCTACGGCACCACCCCGCGCTTGGCTATCCCTCTGGGTAGGGCTACACGCACAACCAGGAGGCCACCCCGATGATCTATAGCGATTGTACGCTGGACAGCGTTGTCCAGACCTTCCAGATAGTGCGGGGACGCAAGCAACGCGAAGAGACGCGGCCCCCGGCCGCGCCTCCCCCCATCCAGCATCCCCGACCACACTCCGGCCGGCTCAATTCTGGCGATAGAGCTTCTCTCGAATAGCCAGCACTTCATTGCGCAAGCGCGTATCGGTGTTAATCTCCTCGGCTATCTTATCGCAGCCATACATCACCGTCGTATGGTCGCGTCCGCCAAGCAAGGCCCCAATCTCTACCAGACTACAGCCCGTCTCCTCGCGCAGCAAGTACATGGCCACCTGTCGCGGTATCACAATATTGCGGCTCCGTCCGCGGCCCTGAAGCACCTGCGCCTCCACGCTGTAATAATCGCTCACAGTTTTCATAATCATCTCTGGCGTAATACGCTTACGGTGCGAATCGTCCAGCAATTCGGCCAGCGCCGTCGCGGCCAACTCAACGGTCACAGAGGCGTGGGTAAGCTCGGCATAGGCCACCACACGGTTCAGACTACCCTCCAACTCCCGAATGTTGCTTTGTATCTTATACGCCAGAAAATCTATCACCTCGCTAGGGACATTGGCTTTCAACTGTTCCCCCTTGGCCCGCAAAATCGCCGTGCGCGTTTCCAGGTCGGGCGCCTGCACATCCACAATCAAGCCCCACTCGAAGCGCGAGCGGAGCCGCTCCTCCAGCGTAACGATGGCCTTGGGGGGGCGGTCTGAGCTAATCACAATCTGCTTGACAGCCGAATGCAACGTATTGAACGTATGAAAAAACTCTTCCTGAGTCGCATCTTTGCCCGCAATAAATTGAATATCATCAATCAGCAGCACGTCAATATTGCGGTAGCGAATGCGGAACTCTTCGGTTTGCTGCCGACGGATGGCGTTAATCAAATCGTTGGTAAACTTTTCAGACGAGACATACAGGACGTTAATTTCCGGGTCGCGGTCAAGAATACTGTTGCCAATGGCATGCAGCAGGTGGGTTTTGCCAAGCCCCACCCCGCCATAGAGAAACAGCGGGTTGTACGCCATGGCCGGGTGGTCTGAAACGGCAAAGCAAGCCGCGTGGGCCAGCCGGTTGCTTGAGCCAACAATAAACGAACTAAAGGTGTATTTCGGATTTAACATACCCGAACGCATCGCGCTTGAGAGATCAAGCTGGACGGCCCCGCCATTGCTGTGCGCGTTGGGCTTGCTCTCGGCGCTCCCGTTGCTCCCGCTGCGCCGCCGACGGGCCGGCGCATGCACCTCTTGCGCAACCGCAAAGGCCGGGCGCATCCCCGCCTCTGCCAACAACACCTCATCCTCCTCATCCGGCTCACTATCATCATACTCTATCGCCTGCTGGTAGTGAACGGATGGCTCCGGCTCCACCAGCGCTACCTGCTGTGGCGAAGCAATCACAAAGCGTACCTGCACCGAAAACCCCACCACATCGCCTATCGAGCGACGTAACGGGGCCATGTAATGGTTTTCCAACCCTTCCTTTTGCGCTGGCGACGGTGTGCCTATCGTCGCGGTACCACTATCGAGCGACAACAGCGTTGTCCCGCGCAACCACATATCAAAATCTTGCCGTGGTATCTGCATTTGCATCGTTCCCAGGGTTGCTTTCCAGATCTGGGATAAATTCACGGCTGCCCTCCGTTCTGTGGTTCCATCCAACCACGGTAGCGTCTCTTCTCTCTGTTTCGCTTGCAGACACACGCTTGCATACCAGAGACTATGCACGTGCGCGTGCAATGGGCCATATTCCACCCCATGGCGACAACCACAATAAACTCCCCCGACCAGACGCGAATCAGCACCCGACCATATCGCACAGGCGTGTGCGATTGGCTTCCTTTGCTCAGGCCCTATCGTGTCACGTACGGTGGAACGTGCTCGTTCTTGCAGGAGTTATCCCACCCAAAGATACGCTGGCTTGTCTGGCGCTGTGGCTCTTCAACTCCCGACAACATGTGTAACTCTGGTGATCATACCCCATATTGCCGTAACTTTCAAGTAATATATGCGGTAACATGTATAAGAATCCTTAATAGTTCCACCACCATATATCGCCACCTTAGCGCGTATCGCAGCTCTCCGGTTGGGGAGAAATGTAGATAACCATGACCGGCTCCATGGGGATAACATGCCAATAGCGCCATGCCCCCCCCCACCGGTTGGCTTTCCAGTCGGATTACCCATCGCTCCCCGCATGTGTAGAGACATGTGGATAACGTGTGTATTTTGTGGAGAAACAAACGGGTCACATGTGCATTTCTGCGGGATGTGGTATGATACCTCGCAAACAAAAAGTTGGCCAACGAGAAGAACAGACCGGCGCCTGGTTGCGGGTTGCCAGGGGTTCAGGAGTTTTACCATATGTCTATTGCTCCCATTATCACGCTTGGGGCCGTCCAGTCATACGTCCAGGAGCAACGCTCCCTTATCCTTGATTGCGGCGGCCCCAGGGTGGCCATCACCATTGTGACCCCGCATATTATTCGCGTGCGCCTGGCCCCCACTGGGGCCTTTGCCCCGCGCCGCTCCTGGGATGTGACGCTGGCAGAGGAGGATATTTCCGAACTACCCTTTGATACCGAGCCGCTTGCAACGGTACAGGAAGATGACCACACCATTACGCTTCAAGCTAACCCGGTGATGACCTGTGAGGATATGGGGGTCGCTATCCAGATAGAGCGCCACTCCGGGCGGCTCTCCTTTCAAGATACCAGCGGGCATACCTTTTGCCGCGATGAAACGGCGCTGCAATGGCGCGAGGGTGACCCCCACACCAGTATGGGCAAGTGGAGCGTGGCCGCGACCAAGCATATTGAAACGGGCGAACACTTCTTCGGCTTTGGCCAGCGCACCGGCCTGCTAGAGAAGCGCGGGCAGCGTATGGTCAACTGGACAACCGACCCCGGCTCGCGCCAGGGGCCCGGCAATGACCCGCTCTATATCGCTATTCCTATTGCGCTGGTTGTGCGCCCCGGTCTGGCCTATGGCCTCTTTTTCCATAATACCTGGCATAGCTGCTTTGACATAGACCCCCACCGCTCCGGCGTGTGGCGCATGGAGGCGGACGGGGGCGAACTAGACTACTATGTACTCTATGGCCCCACCCCGGCCAACGTGCTGGCCAATATCGGCAAACTACTTGGCACCATACCGCTCCCGCCGCGCTGGTCGCTTGGCTACCACCAGAGCCGCTGGAGCTATGCCCCCGAAAGCGTTGTCCGCGACCTGGCCGCCTCCTTTCGAAACCACGCCATCCCCTGCGACTCAATCCACTTTGACATTGCCTATATGGATGGCTACCGCGTGTTTACCTGGGATAGTGAGCGCTTCCCCAACCCCCAGGGGTTGCTTGCAGACCTGCGCCAGAGCGGCTTTCACCCGGTCACAATCGTTGACCCCGGCGTGAAGATTGACGAGGGGTTTGAGACCTACCAGCAAGGGCTAGAGCGCGATATGTACATACGCCGCGCCAACGGTGAGGTGTTTCACGGCTACGTGTGGCCCGACGACGCCGTGTTCTGCGACTATATCCGCCCGGAGGTGCGGCAGTGGTGGGGCGATTGGCAAAAGCGCCTGGTTGACCAGGGGGTCGAAGGTATCTGGAACGATATGAACGAGCCTACCTCATTTCACCAACCCTTTAGCCAGCCGGTGAAAAAGCGCACCTGGGGCACGCTGGACATAGACGCCCGCCAGGGCCCGCCCGACGAGCAGACCACCCACGCCGAAGTGCATAACCTCTTTGGGCTAAATATGGCGCGGGCCTCGTACGAGGGCCTCCGCCAGCATATGGATAACCGCCGCCCCTTTGTGCTCACACGCTCAGCGTTTGCCGGTATCCAACGGTGGAGCGCCTGCTGGATGGGGGACAACGGCTCGTGGTGGGAACATCTGGAAATGACCATGCCGCAGTTGATGAATATGGGTTTGTCGGGGGTGCCCTTTGTAGGGGTAGATATTGGCGGCTTTGCCCACAACGCCAGCGGTGAATTGTTCGCCCGCTGGATGCAACTGGGGGCCCTCTCGCCCTTCTGCCGCGGCCATACAACACACTTTAGCGCCCCCCACGAACCCTGGACGTTTGGCGAAGAGGTTGAGCATATCTGCCGACACTACCTGACCCTGCGCTACCGTCTGTTGCCCTACCTCTATACGCTCTTCTGGGAGGCGTCGCAACACGGGGCACCGGTGCTGCGCCCGTTGCTCTACCACTTCCCGGATGACCCCGCCACCTATACGCTGCACGATCAGGTGATGAGCGGGCCCTTCCTGATGGCCGCGCCGGTCTACCAACCGGGGCGCACGTGCCGCACAGTCTATCTACCGGCCGGCCGCTGGTACGACTGGTGGACGGACGAGGTATACCAGGGCCCCACGCATATACTGGCCCGGGCCCCGCTCGATACCATGCCGCTGTACGTCCTGGCCGGCGCTATCATCCCCACCGGCCCGGAGATATGCTATACCGACGAGCAACCGCTGGCCCCGCTCACGTTCGATCTCTACCCTGGCAACGGTATCTTCACGCTGTACGAGGATGATGGGCACACGTTTGAATATGAACGCGGCGATTTCTGCATTACACGCTATCGCCTTGGCTATGAGGAGCCCGAACCCGGCGCCCCACCCCGCTTGCTCTTTGAATCCAGCGAACGGGTAGGCGGTCACCAACCACCCGACCGCCAGATTATCTTGCGCTTGCACGCGGCCAGCACGGCGGCGGCCACCGCGCACCCCGACGCGCACTACGATGCAGAGCGCCGCTTGTTGACGTTGACGCTCGAGGACGACGGCAACCCGCTGGCGCTGGCGTTTCCGGAGTAGGAGGTAGCAGGGAGGCGGGGAGGCGAGGAGGCGGGG
>DAOTUK010000086.1:0-4179 GCA_034437375.1 Chloroflexaceae bacterium
CCCCCCGCCGCACCCCTCCCGCGCCCTCGCCGCACCCCTCCCGCGCCCTCGCCGCACCCCTCCCGCGCCCTCGCCGCACCCCTCCCGCCTCCCACCTCACTGCCCACCTTGCCCCAGGGTAAAGGGGGCCGCGTGCGAGCCAATCAGCGATACGCCCGTCGCCCGCGAGTCATAGTCGTGCCCATTGGCATAGAGCTCAATACTACGAATGTACCGCGCATAGGGGAGCCACTCCGGATTGCGAAGCTCGATTATCAGCCGGTACCACTGGTATGGCTCGACGCGATAGTAGACGATGCCCGGTGCCCGCTCCGGCTCCTGCGACGGGTCATCACTCGTATACACACAAATAACGCGCTCCATCTCCGGGTCGGTCGGGTTCTTCTCCTTGGCCAGAAAGCGTACCATCACCGGGCACTCGGTACCCAGTTCGCCGGTGCCTTCGAGCGACTGGTGCAATACCCGTACCCAGGCCGAAAAGACCAGCGAACGATACTCCGACACATCTACCCCTTGCCGATTATGCCCCAATTGTTGCACCACACCGGTGGTAAAACTGGTGGTCTGCTCTCCCGTACGGATAAACCATGCCGCTTGCTGGCGCTCGTCGGGGGGACAGTCGCTATCCTTCTGGGGCGGGCGACATCCATGCGAGATACGGAAAAAGCCCGACCCCCCGGCATGCTCTGGCCCACTGAATACCTGCCAACTGCGCGAACGTGGCAACATTGGCTGCTCAATAATTGTGGTGTTATTATACTCCTCTTCGCTATACTGGCTAAAATTGTTATCCCGAACGAGATCCCACACGGCCGGCATCGGCGCTGAGAGCATACCAGCCGGGTCAACTTCTAGCCGTTGTCCCTCAGTCAACGCTGCTTCCTGCCCAGTGCGCCGTACCAGGGCTTGCCCGCTACGCACCGCCACATCTACCAGCATCGGCTTGTAGGGCGAGCGGGCCGCATTGGCTACCAGGATACGCCGGTCTGAGGGGCGGATCTCCACACTATAGCTACCGCCCGGTTGCAAATCAATGATGCTGGTCTGGCGGGCCTGCTCGTCGCCGGCCAATACGCGAAACGTCACCCGCGCGAAGGGTTGGTCGTTGCGCAGGTCATAGCGCACATAGCCGCTATACTGCCGCACCACCACCACCTGCTCACGCGCATTCCACTGGCTCGTACGCAATTGTTCTAGCATCAAATCGGCACCGGGCCACATGTCAATGGTGCTGTGATCGAAAAGGCGCACCGTACTGGCTTGCCCATACCCGGCCGACAGAGCAATACTGATTCGCCCGCCCTCTTCCAGCCGTTGCTGATCGCGGGCCTGGACAAAGACGGTGTGCCCCTTGCGTTGCCATTTGACCAACTCTGGCGAGGCCCGCAAGATAAGCACCCCATCACGCGCTACGGTGGCCCGGGAACGAAAATCCCAGGCCATATAGCCGGCCCCAGAGAGCAGCACACAGGCCAGGGCAAAGGCTATCAGCAGCACTGCCCACGCCAGACGGATACGCTTCTGCTGCTCATATTCAAGCGACAACACCGCCACGGTGCCACGTCTCTTTCTGCGTTACCCCGCTACCTCTTTCCATTCCGTTGAATGTTCGCCCGGCTCTAATAAGAGCGATACCGCGCCAAACAACCCCACATCGCCCCCCAGACGCGCCACCTCTATGGGCACCGAACGGTAAATATCGGAAATGACCCGCTCCTGTACCACGGCCCGCGCCCGTTCGAGCAACGATGGGTTAGCAGTAACCACGCTCCCACCCACCAGAATAATCTCCGGGCTATAAAGGTGCAACGCATTCACAAAGCCAAGCCCAAGCAAATCTCCCTCCCGATCCATCAATTGCTGGCACAGCCCATCCCCCCGCGCCGCGGCCATCGCCACATCAGCCGATGTAACCGTCTGGGGAGTGGCCAGCCGATGCAGGAGCGTATCGGGGTCGCGGGCCATCCATTCGACCGCGGCGGCCCGCATGGCCGTGCCCGACGCAACCTGCTCCCACGAGCGCAGCAACCCGCTCCCATCATCCAGCATCGCGTGCCCAAGTTCGCCGCCCGACCCAAGCCGCCCAAGCAACAGGCGGCCATCTACAATAATCCCCGACCCGATACCAGTACTTATTGTTATGTAAACCAGATGGCGGTAGCCAATACCGCCCCCAAAGTACCACTCAGCCAGCACGGCGGCATTGGCATCGTTGGACAACGCAACGCGCAGGCCGGTGCGCTCGGCGAGAATATCGCGGAGCGGGACATGGTGCCAACCCGGCATATTGGGAGCCGAGAACAGCACCCCCGATACCGGATCGAGCGGGCCGGGCGCCCCGACGCCAATACCCCGCACGCTCCCCCCCGGCGGTAGCATAGCCTGCATCTGCTCAACCGCTTGGAGCACCCGTTCAATCACGGACTGTGGCCCCTGGTGGGCCTCCGTCAAGGCCTGTACCCGGTTCAGAATACGCCCCGACGTATCCGCCAGCACCGCCCGTATCTGGGTGCCTCCCAGGTCTATCCCAATAATATATTCCATGGGTCGTTCTCCCCCCCCCCATAGCAGGTCAGTTGTCGTGCCAAATTATAACACGTCTCTCAGCACCAGGAATCAAGGGAGCGGAGGATTACCCCCCCACGCCGGCGTGGTCGCCCGGTTGTCCCTGCCCGCGGCGATAGTGGCGCAGCAGATAGAGGCCCTGGCTCAGCAGGGCCAGCAGAATGATAAGCAACAGGGTCAGCAACCGTTGCCCCACCACATAGGCGGTAACGTGTTCGCTGGCGACGCCGGCCACGGAGAGGATGGCAAACCAGCCGGCTTCGAAGATGCCCAGACCGCCGGGGGTAAAGGCGAACAGGTAGCTGAGTTGGCCGGGCGGGGTACCCAGGATAAGCAGCGCGGCGGGGATGGGAACGCCAATAGCCAGCGCAAAACAGACCATCCGCGCTGCGGTAAAGCCAAACTTGAGCAAGCTCCAGAGGTAGACGCCAATAACCGTGGGGCGGTCAAGCGCGGTCGCCTCTAGCCGCTTTGGGGAGCGACGGCGCAGCACCGGTATATAGCGGAACAACCCTAGCAAGCTGTTAAAGAGCCAGATGGTCGCGGCGATAAACTGGCGATGGGCCAGCACCACCGCTACCCCCACCACCAGCGGGAATACCCCCATCAGCACAAACGTAGTCTGGGCAGAGGCGATGCCGAGCCAGTAGGGCAGCGTGGCCGCCAGAAAGATGCACAGCGACAGGAGGTCGGCCAGGCGGTCGAAGAGCACCGACGCGCCGGCCTGGGTGAGCGACATGCCATGCACCTGGTTGAGCGCGGCCGTCCGGCTCCCCAGGTCGGTGACATCCTTGGGCAGCACAAAGCCCATCGCCCGGCTAATAATGAAGTAGTGGTAATAGTCGAGCCAGGAGGCTACGCGCCGCCCGGCCAGGGTGTTTGCCAGCATCCCCCACCGCCCGGCAATCGAAACATTGATACCAATGGTCGTTAGCAACGCCCCGGCCAGCGGGAGCGCGTGCATATGGGCCAACTGGTTGAGGCTCTCTGTGCCGCCAATAAACACCAGCAAGCCAAGCAGAAAGAGGCCGGAGCCAAGCGAGAAGAGATGCTTGATCAGGCTTTTGGGGGTAAGATGCTTTTTCAACGGGTACTCTGGTGGTAGGGTAGTTCGGGGTGCAGGTGCTCCTGGATGACCCGGTTGACGTAGGCAATGTCGGACTCGCTCAACTCGCTATGGAACCCGCCGACCTTGCCCTTGCGTATCTTCAGCGAATTCTTGAGATCTTTCGAGCCCGGCTTCATCCAGGGCTCCCGCATAGAACCCTCCAACTCCATCTTCTTCATATTTTCAAACGAGCTTGCCTCAACAGCCTGGTCTATCAACTCCGGGCGCACCTCCAACCCCAGAAAAGCAACCATCTGCTGCGCCTGCGCTGCTGGTTCGCGGTGCATATCCTCGTAGGTCATCAACAGAAAGTCGCCCATACGATGGCGGTTCTCCATCCACATATTGGTAAAGGCCACAACCTTGTGAATGCCAGTGAGGTCTTCGCGGATGAAGGCGGCCAGGTCGCCCTGGTAAATCTGTTCGCGGTACTTCAGATGGTACCAACTGGACACCAGCACGTCGCGGGGGTCGCGCACGAGAAAGACGACTTTCTTACCGGCATA
>DAOTUK010000087.1:0-7817 GCA_034437375.1 Chloroflexaceae bacterium
CCCCGCCTCATCACCTCCCCGCCTCCCCGCCTCTCGCTTCCCCGCTTCCCCGGCTCACGATATTAGACTCTCGTATAGATCCAGCGTCTTTCGCGCTATCGCATCCCAACTAAAATAATCCTCGGCCCGTTTGCGGCCATTCTTGCCCTGCTGCTCACGCAAGCGCGAATCACACACCACCCGGTTAATAGCCACTGCCAGATCACGCGAAAACTGCCCTGGGTCTACTGGATCAAACGTCCCCTCGCGCAACGCGAGATCAACCAGCAACCCCGTCTCCTCCGGCACGACCACTTCTGGAATACCGCCGATAGCCGAAGCAACCACCGCCGTTTCGCAGGCCATAGCCTCAAGGTTAATAATCCCAAACGGCTCGTACACCGACGGACAACAGAATACCGCCGCATGCGAATAAAACTGGATTATCTGATCTCGCGGCAACATTTTTTGTATCCAGATAACATTTTCGCGGTTTGCGCTCACCTCGGCCACCCGTTCGGCCATCTCCTGCCCAATCTCTTTGGTATCCGGTGCCCCCGCACACAACACAATCTGAATATCTGGCTCGATAAAGGGTATGGCGTTGACCAGATGAATAATCCCCTTCTGGCGCGTAATGCGCCCCACAAACAGTACATAGGGTTGGGATACATCCACCCCATGCGCCGTCAAGGCATCCGTCTCCGCCGAGGGGTGGTACTCGTCAAGATCTATGCCATTGTGGATAATATGAATTTGCTCTTCGGCGACATCAAAGTGTTGCAAAATATCGTTGCGGGTTTCGTTCGAAACGGCGATAACCGCGTCGGCATACTCCATTGCCGTCTTCTCCATCCAGCAACTCAGGTGATAGCCGGCCCCCAGTTGCTCTACCTTCCAGGGACGGAGTGGCTCTAGCGAATGCGTTGTCATCACAAATGGCACATCCCACAATTTGCTGGCCAGCAACCCGGACATTTGCGTATACCAGGTATGGCAATGTACGACGTTGGCGTCCAGCGTATCCTTGGCCATCGCCAGACTGCGCGAAAACGCATCGAGCGCCCCGTAGAAGCGCGGGTCGGTATTGTGCTTCATCTCATCCCACCCGTGGTAGCCCCGCACCCGTAAGCGTTCCTGCGTTATATCCTGGTCGCCAAAACAGCGAACCTCAACATCAATAAGACGAGCAAGTGCCTGACTGAGGTACTCAACGTGAACACCGGCCCCACCATATACGTGCGGCGGGTATTCTTTGGTAAAGAGCGCAACTTTCTGCATCATTTCTCGGCCCCTTTCTGACCATAGTACCACCAACGTGGATATATCCATGAGGGTTTTTGCGCAAACACCCTGATGGTACCTCAGCTATTGCAATATGACTGGCCAAAGTATACCATAGCTCTGAAACATGATTTTCACAAGCCCGGCCCACCGGCCCACTCCCGCGCTCCCCCGCTGCCCCGCTCCCCTGCTCCCCCGCTCCCCTGCTCCCCCGCCTCACATCTCCACGGCGATTGCAAAGTCGCCAGGGCGACGACAGACGACGGCTTTTCCGTATTCGCAACCATTGGTTTGCGCCTTCAGCGCGAGATATAGGGGGGTGTGGCGCGGCTTCGCCGCGCCACACCCCAAGAAAAGGTGGTTTTGAGGGGCACAGCCCCTCAAGCTCCCCAGGTGTTCTCGTTGACGTAAGACGTTGCAATCGCCGTGCTCACATCTCACACCTCCCCCACGTATGCTATGATATATGGTACAATAGTGAGTCCTGATCCCGTCAACAGACCTGCACAGAAAATATATACCAGTAGTTTTCCAGGGGAAAATATATGGAAAAAGAACTGCACTTTGAAGATGAACCAGCTATAACAGACTCGCCCGTCGCGCTCTGGCAACTTCGCCTGCCGGTCCAGAGCTTTGTTGGACGCACCGACCAGCAAGACCATCTCGCCCAGGCCATCCGCCAGGCCGCCCCCCAGGGCGCACGCTTTGCTCTGGTTGGCGACGATGGCCTAGGCAAAACGGAACTTGCCTTCGCCATAGCCGAACAACTCCAGCACGACTTCCCCGATGCCCACCTGTTTCTAGACATGGGCGGCGCAGAGGATGCCCCCCGCGCTGTCCAGCAATGTATGCAACAGATTGTGCATGCCTTCGATCCCCAGGCCCAGGTGAGCAGCGACCCAGAACACCTCGTCCGCCGCTACCACGCTGTTCTGCACACCAGACGCGCCCTTATCCTGGCCGACAATGTACACCACCCCGATCAAATTGCAACGCTGGACATCCCACCCGGCTGCGCCCTGCTCATCACCAGCACAACATCCCTGGACATCCCCGGTCTGATAGAAGAATCCGTCGCCCCCCTGCCCCCCACAGAGGCCGAATACCTCCTCCAGACACTGTGCCCCCACCTGGCACAGGACGCCTCCCCCCTGGCGGCCCGGTGCGGCGGTATACCCCTGGCCCTGCGGATGGCCGCTGGTATCCTGGCCGCTAACAAAACCTGGCCCACTACCGCCTTTCTCGAAGCGTTGGCCAACGCTGCCCAAAGCAACCCCGCCCCCATTGAAGCCCTGTTTACGCTGGTACGCACCCTGCTTCCTCCCCTTGAACAGGCGGCCCTCTTTCAGATCAGCATCTTTCCAACGAGCTTTGATTATGAGGCCGCGCTCGCGGTGGTCAACCTGCAAGACATTCCCGCCAGTAACGACAGCGCTCCCCCCCAGAACGGCAAACAGCGCGGACGAAGTGTTGCGCCCGGTGTTGAACAGGTGCTAGAGCGGCTTTGTGCTATGCTCCTGGTCGAATATGATCCAGACGATGAGCGCTACGCGATGCACCCCACCCTGCAACGCATGGCCCGCGCCCAACTGGATGAAACCACCGCCGCGACGCTGCGCCGCCGCGCGGCCCGCCACTATACCCGTATGGCCGCGGAGATAGAAGAATATTACCTCCGCGGGGGCGACTACCGCTTTGATGCGCTCGAAACCTTCGACCGCGAGCGCCCCCACCTGGAAGCCGGCTGGAACTGGGCCTGGCAGAACGAGGACAGCAATACCCTGCTGAATTACACCTGTATGATAGGCTATACCGGTATGCAACGCTACCACCTGCTGCACGCATTTCTGCCCCGCGTTGAGCAGGCCCACAAAGCGGCCCAGCAATTGCGCCGGCGCGGCGACGAATGCCACGCCCTCAACGTCCTGGGCAGCGTCTACCGCACCCTGGGGCAACCAGACCGCGCTATTGAACTCTACCAGCAAGCCCTTGAGCTGGTACAAACGGTCAAAAAAGCCACTAACCAGGGCGCAATCTTGCGCAATATGGGCAACGCCTGCTTGAGTATGGGCGACATACACCAGGCCATCAAATACTACGGACGCGCCTGGAAGATAGCTCGCAAAACCCGCGACCCGCGCGAAGAATGCGACGCTCTGGGCAAGATGGGTCTGGCTCACGCCGAACTGGACGAGCCCCAACAGGCCATCAACTATTACGAGCAGGCGCTTGTCCTGGCTAAAGAATACCACTACCGCGACTATGAAGCCGAATGTCTGGGCAATATGGGGGTTGCCTGCGCCGACATAGGCGCCCCTGAGCGGGCCATTGTCCTGTGTGAAGAGGCCCTGGCCCTGGCCCGCGACCAGCGCCACCGCCGCGACGAAGGCTACATGCTCCACTTCCTGGGCATCACCTGTGCTGCGGCCGGCCAGCTATCCCGTGCGCGAGACATCAACACCCAGGCGCTGAACGTCGCCCGCGAAGTTGGCGAGCGCCGCCTGGAAAGCCGCATCCTCACCAGGATGGGCCAGAGCGCTATGACCCGCGACAACTTGCCAGACGCCATTGCATACCTTGAACAAGCCTTTGCCATTGCCCAGGCCATCAACGATCAGCGCAGCAAAGTGCTCAGTAGCTGGAATCTGGGGGTGGCCCTGGTGTCCCAACACACCGGCCCCACTAGCGATACTCCGGCGGCCCCGTCCCTCTCCGTGCTGCAACGGGCCGTCGAACTGATGCAGATACGGGTTGCCTATGAACGGAGTATCAACCACCCGTTGGCCGAAGAACATGCCACCCAATTTTCCCACATCGAATGCCTGTATAAGGCTGAGCAAGAACAAGCCGCCGCATAGCTACAAGCCGCATCCGAATGGGGTATGACACCAGTGATGGGTGAGGCGTGATGCGAGGAAAGGTGATGCTAATGCACACTATGCCACGGAATAAATATGGGTAATCAGCGCGAACCGACGCGGGAGGGGACACACCGCAATACCAGGCGTTGCCTGGGGCCCTCCCGCTCCCATACCAGGACGTGTTCCCCCTACTTGTGAACAATTACTGCTTTCCCACGTTTTGCTATTCTCTGGTATAATCCTGGTAGGATACAACACAGAGCAGTAGAGAAGCTGTGGCTACAAATAATACAACAAATCAAACCCCAAAAAAGCGTCAGGCAGTCCCTCGCCCCCGCACAGCGCCAAAGTTCAATCCTCGTGCGCGGTTTTTGCGGAGTTTTCTATTCTGGCTGCGGGTGGTGGCCCAGACGTACGTCTGGGATATTTTCCTGACCCGCTTTTTCATTACGCGCTGGTATGTGCGTCGTCACGCCATGGATCGCTGGATGAAGATAGCCCGTCGCTTTCGGCGTCTGGCCATTAGCATGGGCGGGATGCAGATTAAACTGGGGCAATTCTTAAGCTCGCGGGCCGATATTATCCCCGACCCCATCCGCTTCGAATTGGCCGGCTTGCAAGATGAGGTACCCGGCGCGCCGGCCAGCCATGTGCTTGAGCTGATTATGGAGGAGCATGGCCAGCACCCCGACGATCTCTTTCTCAGCTTTGACCAGGAGTCAGTGGCGGCGGCCTCGCTGGGCCAGGTACACTATGCAACGCTGCACGACGGGAGCTCGGTCGCGGTCAAGGTACAGCGCCCCTATATTGAAGAGATTATTGATGTAGACTTGAGCGCCGTCAAGTGGATTTTGCGCTTGATCAAAGATTATCCGCTGGTGCGCAAGCGGGCCGATGTGATGGCGTTGTACGATGAGTTTGCGGTGGTGTTGCGCCAGGAGCTTGACTATGTGCAAGAGTCCCACAATGCTGAGACGCTGCGGGCCAATTTTGCCGGGGTGCCGGGGGTCTATATCCCCCAACCGGTAACCGAGATGACTACCCGCCGTGTGTTGGTGATGGAGCGCATTAGCGGTATCAAGATTAGTGACCGCGCGGCTATCGAAGCGGCGGGTATCAGTCGCTACGAACTGGCCGACCGCTTGAACCAGAGCTATCTCAAGCAGTTTTTCCTGGATGGCTTCTTTCACGCCGACCCCCACCCCGGCAATCTCTTTGTGCGCCCGGAAGAAATAGACTCAACCGTTAATGGGTTCTCGCTGTTTGGGATGAGCAACCAGACCTCGCTCAATGGCAACGCCCCCCCGCCAGGCAAACCTTTTACGCTCATCTTTGTAGACTTTGGTATGGTGGGATATTTGCCGCCTTCAACTATGGCCGTCGTGCGCGACGGGGTGCTTGGGTTGGCGACCAACGACGCCGAACGTATTGTCAATGCGCTCTATGAACTGAATATGTTTTTGCCCGATACCGATAAGCGCCCCATCATCAAGATCATCAATGTGATGCTGAAGCATACCTATAACCGCACCGTGCGCGAACTCAACAATATGGATATAGAACGCCTCTTTGATGAAACGCACGATCTGGTGTACGATATGCCCTTCCAGATACCCAAAGATCTCTTGTACCTGGGGCGGGCTGTGAGTATGGTAAGCGGCCTGGCCACCGAGATAGACCCCGACATCAACTTGTTTGAATCGCTGCGCCCCTTTGCCCGCAAGATGCTCGAGCAAGAGCGGCAGCAAACCAACTGGGTGGAGATGGCCCAGAAGGAGATTGGCGACCTGGGTACTATTCTGAGAGATTTGCCGCGCCAGATGGCTACCTATTACCAATCGGCAAACTATGGCGAGTTGCAGGTACGCACCGATTTTACGCGCATGGAGCGGATGGTGCGCCGCGTGGAACGCTCAACCGACCGCCTGACCGGGGGGATGCTGGCAACGGGCCTGTTCCTGGGGGGCGTCCAATTGCGTATGCGTGGTATGGAGAAGGAGGCGCGGCAGGCCTGGATGGCCGCGGCGCTGGCCTTGCTCTGGTCAAACTGGCCCCGCGGCAATGGCCGCTAAGCCCGACGGTGTGCGGCGGGCATGAGCCGGTGGGGGGCGGCGGGGCAGCATGAAACTACCGGCCCGACCTCCCATAGCGCATCTGCGAACCGGGGCCCTCCGCCTGTTCTACAACCTGGCCCGCCTGCTGGTGCCCGTGGTGCTGCTGGCCCATGTGGCGCTGGCCGCTTTGTCCCCCGACCCGCGCGACTCGCTGCGAGCGGCCGACACGCTCTTTATGAACGGGCACTACTACGCGGCCCACCAGCGCTATACCGCCCTGGCAGACCACCCCGCCGCCGCCCGCATTGAGGCGGACGTATTGCTGCGCCTGGGTATGGTACATGCGTTGCGCGGCGAGTATGTACCAGCAGAAAAGCATCTGCTGAGCGCAAGGCGACGACCCTTGCCGCCCCCCCTGCACGATATAGCCGCGCTCTATCTGGGATATGTGCTGCGCCAGCAAGGGCTTACCCTGCGCTCCGACCACGCATGGCAAGCGCTTGCCCCCACATTCCAGTACCGCGGGGTGAAAGATATGTTGTTAGCCGAATGGCACTTGCACCACCGCCGCTACCGCGCGGCCCGCACAGCCTATACCAGCGCCCAACGCGCCCCCCTGCCGGCCCGCTGGTACGCCCTGGCCACCTATCGGTTGGCGCTTTTGGAAGCGGCCCACCAGCCGGACCAGGCCCGCAGCCGGCTGGAAACCCTGACCGCGCCCCCCACCCGCGCGGCGACGTCTGCGCCCCCGCACCCCTTCCTGACGCCCTTGCTGCCCGACGTACGCGACGATGCCGCCGACTTGCTGGCCACCCTGCACAGCGACCCCGACCAGCGCGCTATGCTCCTGGGGCAGTGGTACCTTGGCCAGGGCTATTACGACCTGGCCGAAGCACAGTTTATGCAGCAACCGGGCGACGACCCGCCCGACCTGGAAACAGCCACCTACCTGGCCTATACCCACTGGCAGGCCGGCCACCCCCGCGAAAGTCAACAACAGCTTGAAACCCTGCTAGAGGAGCACCCTGACGCGCCCCAGGTACGCATCTTGCTGGCCCTCATCTATCTTTCCCAGAACAATCTGGAAGCGGCCAGAACGCATATCGCCACCCTGACAGAGCGCTACCCGCGTCTGGCCGATGTCTACCTCTCCTGGGCCCACTGGTATATTGCACAGCAAAATTACCTGTACGCTGTCGAAGGCTACAAGGAGGCGCTTTCGCTGGCCCCCACCGACGAGCGCGGCAAGTATGCGCTGCTCCAGGCCCGCTTCCACCTGGACACTGGCTTTCGGCTGTGTGAAGAGGGCTATCCTGTGGCTGAAATTGCGGTGCAAGAATTGCCCGACAATCCCGACGCCTGGACAACCGCCGCCGCTACGCGCTACCATTGCCTGGATTTTGAACGGGCGGTTGCGGCGGCCCATCACGCGCTTGAACTGGGTGGGGGCGCAAGCGCTACCTACTATCTGGGCATAACCTTGTCTGCAATGGGCGACTATCCGGGGGCGCGGGCAGCTTTTATCGAGACGATGGACCGGGCCCCCGCGTCGGTGTGGCGCAAGCGAGCCGAAGAAAAGCTATCCCTGGTTCAGTAAGGCGGGAGGCGGGCAGCGGGCAGCGGGAGGCGGGAGGCGGGC
>DAOTUK010000088.1:0-4430 GCA_034437375.1 Chloroflexaceae bacterium
GGAGGCGGGAGGCGGGAGGCGGGAGGCGGAAATGTGGTACTATGCTCTGGGAAATGGATCGGATAAAAAGAAGATTATCATCTAAAAAATGGAGGAATATATGCAAGTCCGCAGTCGAGTTCCCTCTGATTTTATTGTCAGAGAACTGGGCAAAATGATGTTCCGCGACTGGTCAACTTTCAGCACGCTGGCCGGCATCCAGCTTGCCAAGGAGAGTTTTAACCTGCGCCACCCCTTCGGCGCAAAGCATGGCAAGGGCGATGAGGTGCGCCTGGTTAGCCTGCGGATTACCGATATGTGCAACTTGCGTTGCCATACCTGTGGCCAGTGGGGTGACAATGGCTATCTGCTGGATACGTCGCCCAGGGAGTTGAAGCAAAACGAAGTGCCGGTCGAAGTGTACAAGCGGTTGGTAGATCAGATTGTTGATGCTGGTTGGTCGCCGGTGTGGTATATCTGGGGTGGCGAGCCGATGCTTTACCCTGGCATTATAGATCTGCTTTACTACATCTCCGAGCGTAATATGCCGATTACGATGGTGAGCAATGGTACCCACATTGTTGAACACGCGGAGGAGATTGTAGATACGTGCAAGAATTTGCATCTGAGTGTGGATGGTCACAATGCTGAGATACATAACCAGCAGCGTCCGGGCGTCTCTGCCAAGATGGATAATTTCCGTATGGTTGAGGCGGCGCTGTCGGCTATACGCCAGGAGAAGACGCGCCGCAACAGTCTCTATCCCTATCTTTCGCCTATCTCTGTTGTGGCCCGCTATAATATTAACCATCTGGTAGACATCTATAACTTTGTGAGCCAGTACGCTGATGTCCATATCCTCTATCTGTCGTGGTGGATAGACCAGCTATCGGCGCAGCAGCATAGCGAGGATTTCAAGCGCCGTTTCGGGTTTGAGCCGCGCACTCACCTGGGATGGATGGGTGAATGGAAGGATTTTGACCACTACTTGATTTTTGAGAAGTTGGAGGAGATGAACGCTCTCTTTCGCCAGCGCATTGGGGGCAACGGCAATGGCAATGGTAACGGTCACCGCGCCTGTATTCCCTTTCTTTACCCTGGCCTGCAATCACGCGAGGAGATAGAACGCTACTATGTGGATCACCGCGAGGTTTTTGGCTATAGCCAGTGCATTAGCATTTATATGACGATGGAGATAGACAGCAATGGGGACGTGAGCCTGTGCCGCGATTATCACGATTACGTGATCGGTAATATCCAGCAAGATTCGCTGAACGAGATATGGTATGGCCAGGCGGCGCAGAAGTTCCGTTCGTCGCTCAGCACTGAGGGGTTGATGCCGGTGTGCCGTCGCTGCTGTGGCCTGATGGGGTATTGAGGGCGGGGGGGGTCTGCACCGTGAGTCATAGGAGACTCTATCCTGGAAGCGCGAGCGTCTCGCACGCATGCGGGCAAGATGCCTGCGCTCCCAGGGACACTTGCAAAAAGGGGACACGCGAACGTATGGAATACCAATATTATGAGTTTCACGCCATTGACCAACCGCTGAGTGCGGACGATCAAGAATATGTTGGGAGCCTCTCCAGCCGTGTGCGCATGGCGCCCCGCTATGCCATTTTCACCTATTCCTTTGGCGACTTTCGCGGCAACCCGCTGGAATTGCTGTCCCAATGCTTCGATGTTCTCTTCTATCAGTCCGCCTGGGGCACCACTCAACTGGCCTTGCGCTTCCCCGCTGGCACCATTGATACGCAGCAGATTGAACCCTATTGTATTGGAAACAGCATTGATGTGTTTACTGAGGGCGACTATACTATACTCAATATCACCATTACCGACGACGCGATGGCCGGATGGATTGAGCCGGAGGGGATAGCCAGTGGTCTGCTACCGCTGCGCGAGGCTATCATACACGGCGATATGCGCGTGCTTTATCTGGCGTGGCTCAAAGCTGCGCAACACGACGAATATCTGACCATAGACGACTCAGCTATACCGCTGCTGGAAGAAGATGCCGATGTAGATATGCACAACCCGCCAGAGCCGCCTGTTCCGCCTAACCTGGGTACGCTTTCGCCCGCGCTCCAACATTTTGTAGATGCTTTCCGCATTGATTCCAACCTGGTCGCCTTCGCGGCCCAGGCAAGCACCAGCCAGCCTCCGCCCCCTCCCGACGACGTTGAGCAGTGGGTACCTCTGCTCCCCGAAGCTGAACGCAACGCCTTTCTGGTACGCCTGGCCCAGGATGACCCATCTGTCAGGGTGGCGCTTGTTCGCAGACTGCGCGAGGTCGGCGGGGTCACCAGCGCAACGGCAACAGTGTTTACCACCACCCCTCGCCGCACGCTGCACGAATTGCTGGACGGGGCCCGCGATCTTGCGCTTTGAGACGTATCTGATTGCGTTTGGGATACGTGAAGACCTCTCCCAAAATGGTGTGTCCTTTCCAAGTAAAGGTAGAAACAACGCAAAGGAAAGCGCGGCATCTACCTATTCCGAACGCAGGTTCGCAGGTGTCTGGTTTGCGCCTTCGGCGCGAGATATGGGGGTGTGTCCCGCAATCTCCCCAGGTGTTCTCGTTGACGTAAGATTTTGCAATCGCCGTGCTGGCACACCTAGTTCAGTTGCGCAACGCGCAACAGTACGCTATAATGTATTTCCTTGTCTTTCCCCCGGCTTTGTTGTTCTGTGCGCTCTGTCGGTGGTAGGTGTACGATATGTGGTGGTACTTGGTATGGTAGGGAATAGGTAGCGGTGCGATGGCTCATTTGTTTAGCCCGATGAAGATTGCTCGTACGAGGTTGAGCAATCGCATTGCGATGGCTCCTCTGCCCAGTGGGTGTGCTGGTGCCGATGGCTTTGTGTCAGAGCGCCTGGGTGAGTATTATCTGCAACGTTCCAGGGGGGGGGTCGGGCTTATTATTATGGAGCCGGTGGCTGTTGTCCAACCGCCGCCGAGCGTGGCTCGGGTGCATATCGGGGGTTATGCGGATGTTTTTATTCCGTCGCTCCGCTGGTTGGTACAGCAGGTGCATCAAAACCAGACGGTTATGCTTGTGACGCTCGATGCTCCGCCGGAGATGGCGTATGCGCCGGTTGCTACGATGCGCTGGCTGTCGGAGCAGTTTGTTGTGGCGGCCTGGCGGGTGCTTGCGGCTGGTTTCGATGGTGTTATGCTTACGGCGGCTGATGGAAGTTTGCTGCATACGCTTATTTCTCCGCTTCAGAATACCCGTAATGATGATTATGGCGGTACGATGGAGCGGCGGTTACAGTTTGCGCGGCATATTATTGAGACTATTCGTCAATGGATGGGGCAGCGGCTTATTATCGGGTTTCGTATGCTGGCGGATGAGTTGCTGCCTGGCGGTATTACGTTGCAAGATGCGCGGATTATTGCCAGCCATGTGACTGCGGCGGGGGTGCATTTGTTAGACATTACGGCTGGTACGTCTGGGGGTCCGGCTGCGCCGGTGGCGCAGTTTCCGGGCTGGTGTTTGCCGCTGGCCAATAGTATCAAGCGTTTTGTTCCCGATACGCCGATTATTAGTTCTGGTTTGCTTGGTGAGCCGTATCTGGCGGATGGGGCCATCCGCGATGGGAGTATAGATATGGTGATGCTTGGTCATACGCTGCGGAATAATCCTGAATGGCCCCGTATGGCGCGTTCGTTCCTGACGGCTCAGCCGGGCTAACTTGTTGCGGTGGATTCGCCTTTGCGAAAGATTTGACAGCGAATGGTTGCGTTTAAGAAGGTGTCGGTAATCTGTTGCAGGTTGCGCTGGCGGCATAGCATGGGGAAGGTGTTGTCCCAGTGGTCTTGCAAGGCGGGGTCGGGCCCGTGTGAGGCAAACCAGAGCCACCCTGCGACGGCCATAACGCCGAGTTGCGGGCGGCTGATGTCTACCAGGGTGAAGGTTCCTTCCGGTTTGAGTACTCGTGCTGTTTCGTGGATGGCTCGCCGCCGTACTGAGGAGGGTACCTCGTGGAAGGCCATGCTGGAGATAACGGCGTCGAAGGTGTTGTTCTCAAAGGGCAATGTATCCATTGAGCATTGGCGAAATTCGAAGGGGATGTCGCTCTTTTGCGTTTTTTGCATGGCGTATGAGATTTGCTTTTGTGCGAGATCTATGCCGTAGATTTTGCTGTTGTTGTCTAGTCGTTCGGCCAGGGCGAGGCTAAATGATGCGGTGCCGCATCCCAGGTCTAGTACGTGCATACCACTTGAGACTATGGGTATTTCGGCGGCGGCTTTGCGATAGAGCGAAAACGGGAATCCACTGACAAAGGCGAGTCGGTCGTAGTTTTCGCCACCGGTGAATCCTTCAAGCACATTTCCCTTATGTCGGTATACCATTCTTCTTGCTCCTCTTGCTTCTCCCCAATGCGCTTTTGTACCAATGCTCCATTGTATCACAAGAGATGGGGGGCGATGGCGGCGGGAGGCGGGA
>DAOTUK010000089.1:0-10732 GCA_034437375.1 Chloroflexaceae bacterium
GGCCAGCGCCACCACGGCCCGCCCCACATAGGCCGGCGACTCGGTGGGAGCAAGGTCAAATGGGTGTGCGGCGTGTGCGGCCATCACGCGCTCGGTGCGGACAAAGCCGGGGTAGAGCGCCAGCGCCGCAATGGAATGGGGCCGCAACTCGTGCGCCATCCCCACCGCCATGCGGTCTACGGCCGCCTTGGCGACATCATACAGCAGATTGCCGCGATACTTTTGCCCATCGCCAGCCGAAATGTTGATGATAAGCCCGCGTTGCTGCGGTAGCATCAGGCGGGCCGCGCCCCGACTGGCCGTATAGTGCGCCCGCACCCCGGACTCAAACATAGCCGGCCAGTAGCGCAGCGGTTGCTCCCAGAAGGGCGCAAGAAATTGCTGCATGTCGTGCTGCTCATACCCGCCCCAGACATTGTTGACCAGCACATCCAGACGGCCCTGCTCCTGCTGCACCCGTTCGAACAACGCCGTCACATCCTCGTCGCGGGTGTGGTCGCAGCGTACGGCTATCCCCACCCCGCCGCGCTCCGTGACCTCTGCGGCCGTCTGGTCAATCGTGCCGGCCAGTTGGTCGGTGGTGGGGCCGCCGCGTGTGCTGCGCCCGGTGCCATAGACCGTGGCCCCGGCTGTGCCCAGTTCAAGCGCAATACCGCGCCCCACACCGCGACTGGCCCCGGTGACCACCACCACGCGGCCCGTCAAATTGCCCTCTGGTGTCGCCATACCATCCCCTCCTTTTGTTTCACTGTTCACACATACCCTCAACTCATACGCCAGCACGTCGCGCACGGAAACGCGGGTAGCATTCCAGGCCGGGAAGAAACTGGCCATAATAGCCAGGACGACCGAGAGCGCCAGCCATATTCCCACCCCGTTAATGGAGAAGTCAAAACTCAACGGTTGGCGGAAAAAGAGATTGCCCATGGCATCGCTCAACAATTTGCTGACGGGCAACGACAGCGAGCTACCCATAATCCAACTGAGCACCCCGATGAGCAACCCTTCGCCCAGGAAAACCTGGAGAATTTTACTATTGGACGCGCCAATAGCCCGCATAACGCCTATCTCGCGGGTGCGCTCTATCACATTCAAGCTCATGGTACCGGCCAGGCCCAGGCCGCCCACGATAGCCATAAGCAAGGCCATCACCATCAGCGCTACCACAATAAAATCAAACTGGGCCATAATCCGGTTCCGCATTTCGGTCATTGAGAACGTACGGCTCACATCAATACTCTGGCGTTCAAAATAATCTTCCAGCACCGTGCGTATGGCGGCCTGTCCCGCGGTGGTCTGGTCATCAAAGGTCATATAGATATGGCGCGTCTTGCCCGCATCACCGGTCAGGCGCGAAAAGTAGTCATAGGACACATAGCCGGTGCGGTTATTATTCATACCACTGGTCACACCCACCACAAACCACGTAGATTCCTCGTCGTTGATGTTGAGCGTAATCTCGTCGCCTACCGCAAGGTCGGGCTCTTCCTCTAGCAGGTTGGTTGTTATGACGATGGCGTTTTCGTCGTTGGGCTTGAGCCAGCGCCCTTTCACAATAGAGGAGGTGTACATCTAGCTATCGGGCGGCAGCGCGTTCAGGGTAATATCCTCGCTTTGCCACCCGCTCTCATAGACGCGGTTGGCTATGCCCTCCGACCACGCCTCGGCGGCCACCACCCCCGGCACCCGCAACGCTGTCTCAATCACATAATAATCGCGGTAGGAGCGTTCGAACACCAGCACCGCGTCGAAATTAAATTCGCGTTCAATGAATTGATCCAGCGTCAGCACCAGCGAATTGCGGATGGTGAAAATGCCAATGAACATCAATCCGCCCACGGTGAGGGTGAGCAGCGTCAACGATACGCGCATCTTGCGGCGGAAGGTGTTGCGGATGGAGAGGATGAGCGGGCGGCTGAGGATATGGGACAGCAAGCCACTGAGCGAGAAGCGCCCCACCTGGCCGCCCTTCTTCTTCCTGGACGAGCCTTGCCCCCCGTCGCTGCTCAGCGCCTCTCGAATGGTAATGCGCGTTCCCGTAATTACTGGCAACACCGAGGCAATCACGGGAATACCCAGGCTGGCAAAGGCTTGTAGCAGCAGCACCGTGAGCGGGAAGGGGGCCTCCGACAGGTCAAAATTGAAGTAGTTGGCGACTGTGGTTACCAGTATCTTTGTCACGCCTAGCGTGAGCGGAAGGGCCAGCAGCATGGCCAGCAGACCAAAGCCGACCACCAGCACCATATACATCAGCATAATCTGGTACCCGCGTGCGCCGACCGTCTTCATGATGCCAATCTGCTTGACCTGTTGGGCCAACAACGCCGAAACAGTATTTGTGACGAGAAAGCCACTCAAGAAGAGCGACATGACGCCAAGCACGCTCATCATCATCGAAAGGTTCTGAATAAGCGAGGTAGCCCAATGTTCGGTGGCGATGCCGCCGTGGGGGCCGCGGGGTACGCTTGGCTCGCGCCCCGACTTCTCTATTTTATCGTTGACCGTTTCGACGATCTGCATCATCTGCTGTTCTTCGCCACGGCCGCCCATGCCCCGCGCCGCCGGGCCACCCTCCGGCACGGGGGGCACCGCCGCGGCAGTGTCTGGCGCGATACGCAGCAGCAGGCGCGTATAGGTACGCGACTCGCCAAGCCATTCGGCGGTATCGCGTGAAATATAGCCATAGAATGCGCCGCTCATACGGGTAGGGCGCACGGAAATATCGTGGATAATCCCCACAATTTCCAAGAGCTTTTGCTTGCCGTCCGAGCGCTCTACCAGCAGCGAATCGCCTATCGTCACATCCATCTCGGCCATACTGGAACGCTCGATCAACACCTCTTTATCGCCGGGGTCGGGCTCGCCCGCCACAACGTCAAACTGATTGATACGCACATCGTCGAAGTCGGGAATAACGGTGAGTTGCAAATCTTCCCAGTCTCCGGGGGCTACTTGCATACTTACCCCCACCAGACGCCGCCCCTCGGCGTCTTCCACCCCATCCATTTTGCGGATAACCTCAATCAGGTCATCGCCAAAGCTGTCATCTTCCGAAAAGCGTATGGATGTTTGGGCCGGCCGCGTCGCCTCATAGCTGCGTTGCAACTCGTTGACCACAATACTGCGTGCGCCGCTAATCACCCCGGTGGCAAAGACGCCAATAAAGATAGAAATAACGACAAGCGCCGTGCGTGATTTACTACTCCAGAGATCATTGACTATTTTTTTCCAACGTGGGCTCATAGTTCCACCTATCCTTATTATTCCGTTCGTTACGATAATTGCTTCGGTACCATACCTTACTATTATAAACCGGGAGCAACGAGAAGGATAGGGAGATGCTGTGCAGATATGGTAAATGCGGGCAATTATGGGTGTTACTAGCGCCCGGTGAGGTGTGACGCGAGAACCGGTGATGCGGCGCAATACATAGAGCAATAATCACGCGAAGTTGGGATGCGCATACACCCATGCAAGGGATTGACGGGGCGCATTTCCCAGAGTATGATGTAGGTAATAAAATTATGCTAACCACAGACAAACAGGAAGGAACCAGCAGTCTATGGCAAACGAACCGATTACCATGACGGCGGAACAGGCCAGCGTTCTGGCCGCGTTGGATACCTGGATAACAACCCTGACCACCGGCACCCCGGAGCAAGTGGCCGCTCTCTACGCGGAAGAGGCCGTCTTCTGGGGCACAGCTTCGCCCTCGCTCCGTACAACCCCGCAAGAAGTCAAACGCTATTTTGAACTCTTCACCAGCGAATTGCACAACCCATCTGTCATCTACCACCACCCCCACGTGCGCGTCTATGGCGATGTCGCTATCAATAGCGGCTATTACACCTTCTTCTTTGAGCGCGACGGTAAGATGATGAGCCTGGCGGCCCGCTACACCTTTACCTACCGACGCCAGGGTAATAACTGGCTGATTATAGACCACCATTCATCGGCAGTACCGGCCTGATACCAGGCGGCGGGGGTACTCCTGCCAGCGCTCGATACCGATAAAGAACCCCCGATACGCTAAACGCTATCGTCGTTCGTCTATACTTCTCTGCGAGGCACAGCTATACAGCCATAGACCGGTAGCGGGGCTTACGGACATACTGAAACGCGAAAGGGCACAAGACAAGAGATGATACCCAACCAGCAAAACCTGCACGATAGTCTACGACAGGCCCTCCTGGCCCGCGACCGGTCGGCGGTCAAGTCTATGCTACAAGAACTGCGCCAGACGGAAACGCCGCTGACCATTATAGACACGCTCATTACGCCCGTGCTCGAAGGTATTGGCGTGTCCTGGGAAGAGGGGAGTATTGCCCTCTCGCAGGTCTATATGAGCGGGCGACTGTGCGAAGATATGATCCCCGCGCTCCTCTCGCTCGACACCGAAACGACCCACGCCAATGCCCCCCCCATAGGCATAGCCGTGTTGCACGACCACCACGTCCTGGGCAAGCGCATTGTCTATTCGGTGCTAACCGCCCTGGGATACCGCCTGCACGACTATGGCCATGGGATTGAGGTCACCCCTCTGGTCGAGCGGGTCTTGCAGGACAAGGTGCGCCTGCTGCTTGTCTCAACGCTGATGTTGCCATCGGCGCTACTGGTACGCGACCTGAGTAGCCGCCTGAAGGCCGAGTGCCCGGAGATAAAGATTATTGTGGGTGGGGCCCCTTTCCGCTTCGATGAGCAACTCTGGAGCGTGGTCGGCGCCGACGCAATGGGGCGCACAGCCTCCGACGCCATTAGCCTGGTACGAAAGTTCAGTACCACCGCGTAGGGGGGCCGCGTCTCCGCGGACTCGCGGGCCCTGGGGTATCAGGCGCTCCGTTTGGCACACGCCGCCTGCACCCGTTCGAGCGCCCCGATAAGATCCTTGACCTGCACCGGCTTGCTGATGTAATCATTCATCCCCGCCTCAAGGCAGCGTTCGCGGTCGCCTTGCAGCGCATTGGCCGTCATAGCCACAATATAGGGTTGGCGGTCGGCCGGAAACTCGGCCCGAATACGGCGCGACGCCTCTAGCCCATCTAACTGGGGCATCTGCACATCCATCAATACCGCGTCGTAGCGCTGCGCCTGCAAGCGCTCCAACGCCGCCAGTCCATGCTCCGCTACGTCGGCCTGGTAGCCCAACCGTTCCAGCATCCGCAAGGCCACCTTTTGATTAAACAAATTATCCTCAACCAGCAACAGACGCAAGAGGGACACCGTTGGCGTCGGGCCGGGCTTGCTGGCCGCCCCGCTCGTTTCCGTTCGCGCTTGCACCGGGCGCGGCCCCTCCTCGCGCTCCGCAACGATTTTGACCAGCGCATTGGCCAGCGGGGCCGGCTTGATAGGCCGCGAGAGAAAAAGCTGGATCGCAGACGCAGAGCGGTGCAACAGCTTGCTTTCCATCGTAATCGGTATAAATATCACCATGGGCAAGGGTGGCCGTCCCTGCGACGAACGCATACGCGCCAGAAAGGCCATCATATCCTCGTCCAGGGTATGCACATCCAGAATAGCGCCATCAAAGGCCGTGTCCCCTTCGAAGGCGGCCAACGCCTCGGACAACGAGTCTGTCACCACCGGTTGCATCCCCCACGCCTGGGTATAGGTTTGTAACAGGGTGCGGTTCATGGCATAGGTGCTGAAGATAAGCATGCGCCGCTGGCGCAGGCGGGCCCACGCCGGATCGGCAACCGGAGCCGGCGCGTCGGGGTCTTGTTGGGCCAGGAAGGTGACATGAAAGGTTGAGCCCTCGCCCTCGCGGCTCTCCATCCACATATCGCCGCTCATCAACCTGGCCAACCGTTTACTAATCGCCAGACCAAGCCCCGTACCGCCATACTTACGTGTGGTGGAGGCGTCAATCTGGCTAAACGATTGGAAGAGGCGGTCTTGCAAGTGGTCGGGTATCCCTACCCCCGTATCATGCACCTGGATATGGAACTTGAGATAGGCGGCTTGCGGCGGAACCGGGGTGCTGCGGGCCGCATCCGTCTCATGTGGCGTCGTTTCGACAACCACCACCACCTCGCCGGCGTGGGTAAACTTTACCGCATTGCTCAAGAGGTTGAAGAGAATCTGCCGCACGCGCGTTGAATCGCCTATCAACCGCTCTGGCACATGGTCAGCAAAATAGTAGACTAGATTGAGCCGTTTCTCGTCGGCTTTGAGTATCACCAGATCCAGCGCCTCCTCCACACAGTCGCGCAAGTTGAAGGGGTGGTATTCCAGTTCCAGCTTGCCGGCCTCTATCTTCGAGAAATCGAGAATGCCGTTAATAATGGAAAGCAGCGTATGGCCGCTCGTATTGGCCGTCTGGGCAAAGTCTTGCTGGTTGGGCGACAGGGACGTTCCCATCAAAAGCTCCGTCATCCCAATAATGGCATTGAGCGGTGTACGTATTTCGTGGCTCATATTGGCCAGAAACTCGCTCTTGGCGCGGTTGGCCGCGTCGGCCGCATCTCTGGCGCGGCGCAGTTGCTCCATGGTCGCCTGCAACTCGCTCATAGTCGTCTGTAATTGGTCATACGTCCGCGCATTCTTTATCGCCAGACCACACACCTTAACCAGCATCAGCGCCAGATTCAAGTACTGTTCGCGGTAGGCCGCAAACGCAAACCCCTCTACCTGTACTATCCCAAGCAACTCCTCCTGGTAGGTAATACGCAGCACAAAGCCATTGCCCGACTCTGTCCAGGCATGCTCCTCCTGCATATGGGCCAGGCGTTCCATCTCGTCGGGCCCTATCGCCAACGCGGCCGGCTCCGACCGGATCGTCCCCGGCGTCGCGTTGGTAAAGGGAATATAGATCTGGCTCTGGGGCGCGTATAGCATATTGAAGAGGGTAAAGATACTATCCAGCACATCAGACTCGCTCTGCATGCGCGTCATATCGCCTATCAGATCGAGCACCATATCGTAATTGGCCAGGCGCTCTTCAACCCGATCTATCGTCGCCCGGGCCGTGGCTTGCTCTTGCTGGTAGCGCCACTCAAGCACGATGTTCTGCACAAAAAGCTGAAAATAGCTCAACCCCACCGGCATGCTGGTGTAGGGCAACCCGATCAACTCGGCGCACGACTGGAGCAGCGACGGCGCGTCCGGGTCTACCCCGCTATCAACCAGAAGCAGCCGGCGGGTATGTTTGCCAAAGGCCGCCCGCGCCTTTGCCCGGTCAATCGTGTGCGGGGGGTGGCAGCGGTGCCAGCGGGCCAACTCGCCCGGCACCATCACATAGGCCCCATTGGCAAACTCGTGCTCTACCAACTCGGAGGGCACCAGCAGCGACGCACACATACTGCGCCGTTGGATGCGCACCATATCTGAGGGGGCAATATACGATTCGACCCCGTGCAAGCCCCCCCCCCCAACGATGGTAACATGCCATCCCTGGTCGAGGTGGTGTTGTATAGATGGATAGACCCGATCCCATGCAATGACCGGGCTATCACAAGACGACGCAAACGTGAGAGGCACAACGTCATCATAGGCCTGGTTGTCGAGAACGAGCGTCAGTTCACGTTGGTAATTCTTGCACATCACGATGCAGAGTTTCGCTTGATTCATGCTCTACCCAATCCAGAGGATAGGTTCCCCACTTCCTGACTGCATCCGCAATGGCATGCAACACGGTTTCGGGAACCTGCCAGGGAATTTCGCCGTGGTTATCGCACAAGATGAACCCGCCTCCTGGGGCAGCACTGGCGATGGCTCGTTTCACTTCCGCTTCAGCCTGTTGGGGCGTCCAGCGACACATTTCAATGGCATTCAGGTTGCCCAGAATCGTCATCCGCTCTCGGCTCGATGCTTTCATCACATCCAGGTCTTCAATTGTGCTGGCTCCCACCACCGGCGCACCCGTCTGGGCAATCTCGTCCAGAATGGGCAACACGCGCCCGGAAGCCAGCAGCATCACGGTAGGGCCCGTAAAGCGGGCCAGCGTCCGCTGTGCAATGGGAAACCCCGTCTTCAAGTATAGATCGCGCAGGATAATCGTCGGCGATGACACCGGGTCGAAGTAGGCTATGGCCGTGGCCCCGGCCGCAAACTGCGCATTGGCCCAGGCCACGCAAAAATCTTCGTTGACCTGCATCAACCGCTCGAACAGGTCGGGTTGCTCATAGATCAATTCCAGGTAGTGATCAAAGCCCATCTGCATAACGGGTAGCGAGAAGGGCGACATCACCACCCCGGCAATGGGTATTGCGTCGCCAACCCGCTCGCGCATCAGCTCGGTTGCCCGCAACACCTTGAGCAGCGAGGGCGAGCGGGACACGTCCGGTACCTCCAATGCGCGGATATGGTCGGCGGTGCGGATGATGGGCGCCCCCGCGTTGGGCGGGCCATCGTCGGTATAGATAACGTCGGCCCCCCACGCCTCAACCTCCACCGCTGCGTAGAAAAAGCTATACAAAAAATCGTCCTGGTAAGTCTGGTTCAACCGTATCTGCCCTTCGGCTACATAGGCCGGGTTTGCAAAGTAGTCTTGTATGGACACGCCCAACGCTTTGGCCCCATGCATCGTCAGGGTAAGGAAAAAGGGTACCCGGTCTGGCTCTTTGTGCCCCAACGCGGTTAATACCCGCTCCATTGCGGTCATCGGTTTCATAGCACCTTTCCTTCGGTATCCGAAAAATGTATAGGTATGATGGGCTGTCTGGCAACGAATGGGTGCAATACTCCATCATAGATTGATTGACGGTATCAGGGGCTTTTCTATTTAGAATGGGTAGCCAGTGTACGTGTGCAGAGCGTGGGTGCAAAATAGTGCTGGTGCTATGCAGATTGGGCCAGGTTGCCGTACTATAGCCCGGTATCGTTTTTCATGGTAGCGGTTTTTGGGTCATTCTGTCAATGTGCAAAAGGGGGAACGTTTGGGGGTAGTCTCCCCTCGCTCGCGTTATTGCCCCGGGCCGTCCGTAGGGGAAGCGCGGCCGCGACAGTCGTTCAGGGCCCCTCTGCGTGCAACACCTCGCGCAGGAAAATCTCGACAATCTGGGGGTCAAAATGGGTACCGGCCTGTTCGCGTAGGTAAGCGTATACTTGCTGTTCAGACCAGCGCCGGCGGTAGGGGCGGTCGGACGAGAGCGCATCGTAGACATCTACCACCGCAAAGATACGCGCCGATAGGGGTATCGCTTCGCCCTGCAACCCTTGCGGATAGCCGCTGCCGTCCCACTTTTCGTGGTGGCTATAGGGAATATCGAGCGCGGGGCGCAGGAAGGGTATATGCGAAAGCATGTCGTGGGCATAGGTGGTGTGTAGTTGCATGACGGCGTATTCCAGGTCGGTGAGGGGCCCCTGCTTGAGCAAAATCGCGTCGGGAATGGCCACCTTGCCAACGTCGTGCAAGATAGCCCCGCGCCGAATATGCACCATCTCTTCATCACTAAAACAGCCCATCGCCTGGGCCAGTTTGAGCGTCAATTCGGTCACACGCCAACTATGCCCGGCCGTCTCCGCATCGCGCAATTCTAGCGCCCGCGCCAACCCCTCAATCGTCGTATCATACGCCAGCACCAGCGCATCATTGGTACGCTGTATTTCGGCAAAAAGCTCGGCATGTTCAATGGCTATCACGGCCTGGCCAGCGAGAATATGGAGAAAGTCGAGCCACTCCGGGTCGAGCATCAACGGCGTGCGGTGAAAAATCTCTAGCACCCCTTTGACCTGCCCCCGCACAACCAGCGGCACCCCGTAGTAGCTCACAAAGCCCTCTTCCTGCATAAGCGCCCGGCGCTTGCACTCCAGGTCTTGCCGAACATCTGGCACCTGTACCAGGCGTAGCGTCTGGGCCGTCCGTCCGGCCAGGCCCTCCCCCAGACGCACCTGGGTGCGCTGGATAAGCGAGGAGCGGAACCCCTGGCCATCGGCATATTCGAGAAACCCGGTCACCGGGTTAAACAGCAACACCGCAACCGTATCTACCCGCAGATGGGTGATAACTTGCTCTAGTACGACATGAAACGTCTGGTACACATCGCAATTAGTGGTAATCGCTACATCTATCGCGTGCAGTGCCTGGATACGCTGGAGCCGCAAGCGGGTTTGTTCGTGCAGGGTGGTGCGGTGGAGCGCGTTGGCCGCCATATCGGCAATGGCGTTGAGCAAGCGCACATCCTGGCTGGTCATCGTCCGCCAGTTGCCAACAAAGATCATGCCCAGGGAATGGTCGTGGGCTATGAGCGGAATACAGGTAAAGGTGCGGATGGCGTTGGCTTTCTGCGGCCGCCGGGTGCCGGGTTGGGCCGTTGTATTGGTGTTCAGCGAACGTTGCACCTCGGCCAGGAGCGCCCCGATACCGGCATCGTCGGACTCTATCGTCCGCCCCGTCAGCGTGGTGAGGGCCCCGCGCCCTTGCTCTACAACGCTGCCCCCTGTCGCAGGGTGGTCAAGAAACATTGCCACATCGTCCGTCTGGAGCAAGGCCGTAATCTGGTCGAGCAAGATGGTAATCATGTCGTTGCGATTGACGGCTGTGCGCAACGCCGCCGCCACATTCATAATCGCTTTGCGTTCGCGCTCATACTGTACCCGGGCCGTCTTATCTATGCCAATGGCAAATACCCCGGTCGCCTGGCCACTGGCATCTTTTATCATCTGGGCATACCACTCAATCTCATACACCTCGTCGTTGCGCGTCTGTATGGGGCTACTATCGCCGCGTATCTGTGTGGTATTGAGCACCTCTAGAAAAAGCTCGCGGCTGCGATTTTGTGCATGGTCGGGCACA
>DAOTUK010000090.1:0-10263 GCA_034437375.1 Chloroflexaceae bacterium
GGGTGGGCGGGAGGTGGCGTTCGATGAGGGGGGCGACGGCCGCTTCGGTTTTGCCGCTGGCGGTGGGGGCACACAGCATAACGTTGTGGCCGTCGAGCAGCAGGGGGATGGTGGCAAGCTGTGTATCGGTGAAGGTGCCGTGGCGCTCGAAGAAGGCGGGCCAGGTGCGGGGGAGCCGCGCTTTGAGGGCCAGCCGGGCGGAGAGGGTGTTCATATTACACCCGCAACCCCTGCCGCACATCCTCTATCAGCATAGCAGGATCGTAGTCACCATACAAGTACAACAAATCGTAGAGCGTCACCGCCAGACGGATAACCTCGCGCAAATTGATAGCATGTTTGCCAAGTGCCTGCGCCAGAATACCCGGCGCGGCTGCCACCACCAGCTCATACCGTTCGGCAGGCGGGGGGTAGGCATAATCATACGCGATAGCGTGGTAGTGCAACAGCGTGCGGCAAAAGCCCTGAATATCGCGCTCGATAAAGCGATCATCCAGACGCACCACATGCGACGGCGCCAACCACTCCTGCACCGGGAGCTTGTTTTCGCTCTCGGTCAACGCAAAGAGAAAGAACAGATGCGGGGCAGGCGAGAACGCAATCTCATAGTCGGCATAGCGCAGTTGCGGTATATCGTTGGGATTGATGCGGCTATTGTTCGTGCCGGGCATCGCCGCGTAAATCATCGCCTTGAAAAAGGAATCGGCTTTATCGCGCTGGCGGGCCCGCAACAGCGAATAGTTCTCCGACTCGTCCAGCAGCACCGACAACCCGCCATAGCCTACCAACGTCGCCAGCACACTGATAGCCGTAAGCAGATAGCTATACTGGCGGGCAATTTCGCCGCTCACATAGAGGCGCGGCGCTTTCTTAATGCACGCCCGCATATCGCGGGTCGGCTTAATCTGGGCACTGAGCCAGTAGACCATCTCATCGTAGACGCTCTGGATAGCGCATTCTTGCAGCGCCAGTAACCCCCGCGCAAGCGGGCACCCCATCCCCATCGGCGTTTGCTGCACAAAAGCCTCCACCACGCCCGGTGTCTCAAGCGCCTTCTTGATAAGCGGGAACAACCCCCGCTCCGCCGTATCCGGGTAGCGCAACGACTGAATGAGCGAGCGGTAAATATCCTGGGGACGGCCGGGTGGTATCTCCACCAGATCGAGACTGGCCACCGCGACCAGGCAGTTTTCGCGCAGGCTCAACCGCGCCGTCAATTCGACAAAGTGACTCTTGCCAAAGCCATAGTTCCCGATGACGGCCATCACGTCGCCGCCACGCTCGCGGCTCCGCGCCAGGGCCCGCTCCAGGCTCACCCGTTCGGCTTCTAGCCCGATGGTGAGCGTTTCCACATCCTGCACAGGTACGATGCCCAGGCGTAGCGCCTCAAGCGTCTGGCGAGCGCGGAACTGGTCGGTTTCCAGCACGGCCTCGTGGGGTTGAAAGGGCGTGGCCGGGGCGGGCGAGGCGGATTGTTCTTGCCAGACGGCCACCGACTCGCGCGTAAATTCGCGGGCCGGCAGACGGAAGCGCCGCCCAGAGTCGAATTGCACCTCCCACTCAAACCCGCCCATATAGGTTTTGAGGAGCTTACCGGGCCCCAGTTGGGGGTGTATCACGGTTCGCTCAAGCATTGGCTGTTCTGGGGTAGCTAACACCATAGCAATCTCGCTCTTTCTCGCTCTTAATAGGGGCGCTGTTGCGAATCGGCAAACGACATCAAGCTATCACTCTGGCCGCGGATAAGCGCCGCCGCAAATTCGGCATCAAAGGCATGTTCGCCATCCACCTTCTGGCGGTACCATTCGGTGACAAGGGCTTTGATGAAGAGGCGGCGATGGCTGATAGCCAGGTAGGATGTGCGGGCCGCGTCGGAGAGTATAGCGATATTCTGGGCCTGAATATCGTTATTGAGCTTTGCATCATAGGCCAGTTCAAAAATGGGCAACAAGCGCGAACCAATCTGGGTTAAAAGCTCTTCGTCGGGAACATCAAGCGTGTTCAAGTCTATCTGGGGGCTAAAGGGGTTGGAGCGCGAGAAGTAGGTGGGCGTTTGCACGCGCTGCTGGAGCGCGGGGTATTTGGGCACAATGTCGTAGATGAAGGCCGGCGGCACAGCGTACATAAACAGCGTGCCGGGCAAATCTTCGCGGCACCGGTCAATAACTTCGCGCAGGTTGTCGGTGGCCACTTTCTCCGAGCGCCCGCCCACGCTCAGCATACGGTCGCCCTCGTCAAAGAGCAGCACCAGGCCAGTATAGCCAAGCGCCCGCACTGTCTGGCACAGCGAACGCAACATCTTGAAAGCATTATTGCGGTTAATCTTCTCGGTAACGCCAATCGTCCGCAGATCGCGCATGTCATCGGTACTCACATCCTCGCCGTGGAGCCAACGTTCTAGCGATTCCTGGCGGCGGTCTTGCCCCCGCATAAGCGCAGAAAAATAGCCCTGGATGGCTTTGTGATAGCTGAGGCTATCCACCGGGGTGGTGTCCAGGGTTTGCAGCATCGCCCGCACATCCGGCACCTCGGCTACGCCGGGGTCGGAAAGGTCAATACCGGCCGCGCCGGCCAGTCGGCGCAGCGTGCCTTCCAGAAAGCGAGAGAGTCCGCGCTCATCTTCGCCCAGGTCGCCAAGCTCGTGCCAGATAATCGAAGAGGCCACCGCCCCATAGACGCGCCGCTGATCATCGTAGGGGCTTTCTTTCGGGCTCAGGTCTACCTTGCTCACGGCAAAATTGCGCTCCCAGGCGCGGTCGCGCACGCAGTAGAGAAAGTGCGATTTGCCGCTACCATAGTCGCCCACCACCATCTTGAACACTGCGCCGCCATCGGCAAGATAGGAGCCAAGGTAATGGGTGTCAATGGCGTTAAGCAACGACTCGTTGCCGACATTGTAATAGCTCACGCCTTTGGAAAGCGGCGTACCCGATTGTCCAAGCACATCAATAATCTGGCGGGCCAGGCGTGGTTCTGGCAACATAGTATACTCCCTTCTCTGCTAGGCGTTTTCAAAGGCTATATCACTGATGTACCGGCCATCGTGGGGCGTCTCACCCTCAACAATCCAGAAACTCCGCGCCGCCGACTCGGCGTGCGATTTGGTAGCCACATGCGCCACCACCCTCTGTCCCTCGTGCGTGCGTTGCTGTCTGTTGGTAAACTCGAAAAAGTCATAGGCGAATTGAGCGCGGCTATAGTCGCGGAACGTGCGCTTGCCCGGCTCGGTGCGGAAGGTGCGCGACTGGCGCAACAAAGTCATTTCAACATAGCATTCGACAATGTTGGCCCGCTCGCTGGTTGTACCACGCTTGCGGCGTACCGTATTCCACGCCTCGTAGAGTTGGGCTATCCAACGGTCGCCATCCTCCTGCCGCTCCATCACCGCTTTGGCGTCGCGCTGATAGGCTTTGACTACCGCATCAACGCTGAGCGGAACGCGCCCGGTCGTCACATCCTTGCCATAGCTGATAGCTGCTGTGCGTTTGGCAAAGTTGGCGTTTATCTCAAAGCGGCCTATCTCAAAGCGAGGCGGGCGCCCGCCTATCGTAATACCCTGTTCAGCCAGCGCAGCACGCAACGCCTCGCCAAAGATGGTACCCAATTGTTGCTGCGCCTGCCAGAGCTCCTGTTGCAGTTGGGGCAACAGTTCAGCAAGAGCGGCATCCTCTATCGTAACAGCTTGCAAAGCGTTCAAGGCATGATCCAGGCGCACCACATCCACCGTCGTGCCGCCAAGCGCGGCGAGCGCATCCTTCAACGCCGTCTCCACGCCGGCAAAGGCTTTCGATTCGCGGCGGAGTTCGGGCAAGATCGGGTCTATCGTCGCCTCCTTTATCTGGAGAGTGCGGAAGGCCTCACGGGTTTGCGCCAGCACCTCTGGGGAAAGCGTGCTTTCCTGGTCATTGTACGCTTCCAACGCCCGGCTGGTCTTATTCAATCCGCCGGTGACGGCCTTGAAGCCGGTCATCAGACCATTGGTCATACGCCGGCGCTGATAATAGGCCGTTCGCAAATTGTCCAGCGCCGCTATCAGTGATTCACGAGTCATACTATCCTCATTCAGCTTATCTTCTCTGACTCCTTATTATACCAGTTCTCCGCCCACCGTAAGTGTCCCCTTACTTGTGAACACTTACTCGCCCTGCCGGGTTTGACGAGCAAAGAGCCGATTGGTATAATCAAATCGTTTACGAGAAACCTAGTTATGTTTGGAGGACTCTTGATGCCCAACCCGTTTGATCCCGCGTATCTTGCCGAGGTAAGCGCCACGTTCGGCCCCTATGCGTGGGCCTTTTACATCTTCCAGGTATTGTTGCTTGCCGCGGGGGTATATCTGAAATTTGCGTGGAACGATACGAATACGCTCCGCAAGCGGCTGTTGGGCCAGCTTGGTATTGTATTGATGGCCGCAGGTGGAGTAGGCGTCCTGCTTGGGGCGTTGCGGTTGGGTAATGTATCGGTTTTCCCCCAACGGCTCTGGTTTCACCTGCTGCTGCTGGTTGATATACTCCTGGCCGGCGGTATCATCTACTATGCCCGCACAGTCTATCCCAAGAAACTGGCGGCAAATCAGCCGAGCCGTAAGAAGTCATCCACGATGACACAGCAGGCCCGCGCACGAGCCGCGGCCGCCAACGTATCGAGCAACGGTTCGAGCGCGGACAATGGCGTCGAAGAATCGTCGGCATCGTCCGGGTCGGGAACAGAGCGGAGCCGCCGCGAAGCCCGCCGCGAACGCAAGCGCCGCAAACGCTAGAACCCACTTACCCTTCGCAAAAGCACGGGTCTACCCGCAGCGCCGCGGCTAGACGCCGTTTATACTCCTGGCGCGGTATTTCTATCGCTCCCAGGCGGGCCAGGTGCGGCGTAAGAAACTGGGTGTCCAGCAGAATATAGCCACGCTCGCGCAAGCACTCTACCAGATACACCAGCGCCACCTTGCTGGCATCCGACTGGCGGCTAAACATACTCTCCCCCGCAAAAAGCCCCCGCACCGTCACCCCGTAAAGCCCCCCCACCAGAGTACCCTCGTACCACGCTTCGACGCTGTGCGCGTGGCCCATACGGTGCAACACCATATACACCTCGATCAGTTCAGGAGAAATCCAGGTATCCTCGCGCCCGGTATCTGGTTCGGCACAGGCCTGGATAGTAGCATAAAAATCGTAGTTGAAGCGTATATCAAAGTAGCCCCGGCGGATAGTACGCGCAAGCCGCCGCGAGATATGCAGCTTGTCCAGCGGGAAGATAGCGCGGGGGTCGGGGTCGTACCAGTAGATACTACCATCCTGGTGGGCCATCGGGAAAATGCCGTGGCAGTAAGCATTGATGAGCAAAGCCGGGTCAATAATCATCATACGAGCGCATGCGGCGGTTATCCCCCCAGATAGGCCTCTTTAACCTGTGGGTTGGTCAACAGGTCGCTGGCGGGCCCTTCCAGGACAATGCTACCGGTTTCAAGCACATAGCCGCGATGGGCCACAGAGAGGGCTATCTGGGCATTCTGCTCAATAAGCAAAATAGTCGTACCTTCGCGGTTGATGCTGCTGATAATGTTAAAGATTTGCTCCACAAGAATGGGCGCCAACCCCATTGACGGCTCGTCAAGCGAGAGAATACGCGGGCGAGCCATCAGGGCGCGTCCGATAGCCAGCATTTGCTGTTCGCCGCCAGAGAGCGTACCGCCATGCTGGTGGAGCCGTTCGCGCAGACGCGGGAAGAGCTCTAGCACGTGGTCAAGGTCGCGTTGGATAGCGGCGCGGTCATTGCGGTTGAAGGCGCCCATATCAAGATTTTCGCGCACCGTCATGCGCCCAAAGATTTTGCGCCCTTCGGGGGACTGCGACACGCCAAGCCGCGCTATCTGATGGGCGGGCATATGTTCAATACGCTGGCCATCCAGGATAACCTCGCCGCTACGGGGCTTAATAATGCCGCTGATGGTATTCAAAGTCGTGGTCTTGCCGGCCCCGTTCGAGCCGATGAGCGTAACAATTTCGCCCTCTTCCACGGTGAGCGAGATCCCCTTGAGAGCGTGGATATTGCCGTAGTAGGTATGAATGTCCTTGAGGGTTAGCATAACCTGTCTTTCTTCTAACTGGCTTCTAACTGGCTTCTAACTGGCGATAGCTTCTGTTCCCAGATAGGCTTCAATCACGCGCGGATTAGCGCGGATCTCCTCTGGCTTCCCTTCGGCTATTTTTTCGCCAAAGTCTAGCACCGTGATTGCGTCGGATATATTCATCACGACTTTCATATCGTGTTCAATCAGCAGAATGGTGATGCCCAGTTCGTTGCGCAGACGTTGGGTCAGGGTAGTCATCTGTTCCGTTTCGCGCGGGTTCATACCGGCGGTTGGCTCGTCGAGCAGCAGAAGCCGGGGACGAATAGCCAGAGCCCGCGCCACCTCAAGCCGGCGCTGGTCGCCATAGGAGAGGTTGCGAGCGACGGCGCTATCCTTGCCCCGCAACCCCACAAAATCCATCAACTCGTGCGCTTTGTCCACCGCCTCGCGCTCTTCGCGGCGGTTGCGGGGGGTATGAAAGAGGATGTCGAAAATGTTCGATTTAAGATGGCCGTGCATCCCCAAAATAACATTTTCCAACGCGGTAAGGTTTTCAAACAAGCGGATATTCTGGTAGGTACGCGCAATACCCGCGCGGGCCACCTGGTCGGGACGCAGGCCGCGTATTTGCTGCTCTAGAAAGAGAATATCGCCCTCTTCGGGCGTATAGAAGCCGGTCATACAGTTGAAAAAGCTCGTCTTGCCCGCGCCATTGGGGCCAATAACGCTATGGATCGTCTTTTCCTGGACCATCAGATCAAGGGACTTGACCGCTATCAAGCCGCCAAAGCGCTTGGTTACCTGTTTCGCTTGCAATATTTCCATACCTGCCTGGTTCCTCTCCTGTCACACACCGGGGGACATGCGCTTTTTAGCCTTGCACCTGATTTTCGGCTGAAGGCGGCGGCCTGTTCGACTCGGCGACGTTGTGCTCCTGTTCAGCCTGTTTCGCTCTCGCCTCCTCCACTTCGCGGGCCACCACGCTCTCAGGCCAGAGTCCCTGCGGGCGATAGAGCATCATCACTACCACCACCGCACCATAGACCAGCATACGGTATTCGCCAAATTCGCGCAACATCTCTGGTAAGCCAACCATAGCAACCGCACCCACCACAACACCCGGCAAACTGCCCATGCCCCCCACAATGATGAGCGCCAGCACGTTGATAGAGATGAGAAGCTCGAAACTCTTGGGCACAACCGAGCCAAGCATGGAAGCGAAGATACCCCCGCTCAGACCGCCCAGAAACGCGCCAATCACAAAAGCCCACAATTTGGCCGTCACGCGGTTAATACCCATCGCCTGGGCAACGTCTTCATCCTCGCGTATGGCCATCCAGGCCCGCCCCATACGCGACTTCTTCAGGCGGAAGGAGATAAAGAGCGCCAGCAGACACCCGATTAAAATAAGGTAGTAGAACTGTTCGGGGTCTTTGATCATAAAGTCGCCTATCTCCGGGCGCGCAATGCGGGTAATACCCTGCGCCCCCCCCAGAAAGGTAACATCAAAGGTTTCGCCATCCGGGCCGGTGCGCTCAAACGATTTCAAGAAGTCGGATTGCACCAGAATGCGGATAATTTCGCCAAAGCCAAGCGTGGCAATAGCCAGGTAGTCGCCACGCATCTTCAGGATAGGCAGCGCCAGCAACGTCCCCCCAATCAGCGCCGCTATCATCGAGAAGGGGAGCGCCTGCCAGAAGGTAAGGAAGCCGGTTTCAACCGGCTGGTTGTAGTAGGAAGAGGCGATAGCTGGCGAGGTAAGAATAGCCATCGTATAGGCGCCGATAGCGTAGAAGGCCACAAAGCCCAGGTCGAGCATACCGGCAAAGCCAATGACCAGATTTAGCCCCAGGCCCATAATGATATAGAGCCCCACAAAACTGGCAACGTTGCTGAGAAAAGATTTTGACCACATCGGGAAGGTGAGCAGGAAGAGCGACAGCACGACCATACCGGCCCACCAGCGCCACGTACGTTGCGGCGTCTCCCCGGACAGAGCGCGGGTTGCGCTGGACAGCCGGGCACGCTCCTGGAAATAGGTCTGGGCCCAGAAGCCGGCCCCGCTCAGCAGCAGCAACACGGCCGCGGCCGGGTAGGTAAGCCCGCTACTGGTAAAGATAATTTTGCGGATGCCAGAGGGCAGCAGCACGGCGATAACGTCACGCATGAGTCCAAGCAGGGTTATGGTAACGAATGCCAGGGTTACGGAGCGCCGCCAGTCTGGGGGGAGCAGAGTCAAAGCCCCGCCGACAACCCCAACCACCACCCCGGCCAGAAGCGGCACCAGCAGGACGGTGAGGCTTTCTATCCCAATACCCAGGGTAAGCAACTCGATCAAGTGGGGGGTAGCAAAGGGGAATATTTCGCCAATGTGGAGTTTGTCGGTGGCCAGTATCAGCAGCAGGATACCAATACCCGTCATACCGCCGCTTATTGCGCTAAAAAGCAGCGCGTGGGGGGGGGCGCTGGCCTTGCGGCCCGCCACATACCCAACCAGCATCACGATAGCGGCCATCATAAGATAGCCCATGGTGATAGCCTCGCCTATCAGTTCGCGCTCGGCGAAGGTTTCCACCATCCCAACCAGGCACAGATGCCAGATAGCCACCGCACCGATAAACCCATATCTGCTTGCTGATCGTACGCCATCAGCCATGGAATAGCTCCCTGTTTCCCTTTCTGTTGCTCTTTCCCTGAACTATACCCGCTTGGTCGCCAACCGCTCGCCCAGAATACCGGTGGGACGGAAGATGAGGATGAGGACGAGCAGGGTAAAGGCGATTACATCCTTCAACTGGTGTGCTGCTGGTATGCCCAGGCCGTCTAGCATGAGGGTCGGGCCCAGCGATTCAAAGACCCCCAGGAAGATACCACCCACGGCGGCACCGGGCAGGTTGCCGATACCGCCAAGCACGGCGGCAGTAAAGGCTTTGATACCAGGGATAAAGCCCGTAAAGAAGTTGACCTGGCTATAGATAAGCACATACAAAATACCGGCGATGCCAGCCATAAACCCGCCCACGGCAAAGGTAACAGAGATAGTGCGGTCTACGTCTATACCCATCAGGGCGGCCGTGTTCATATCTTCCGAGACGGCGCGGATGGCACGGCCCGTGCGCGTTAATTGGATGAAGGCGTACAGCAAGCCAAGCATCACCAGCGCACTGACAAAGACCACCACCAGGGTTATGCGTATACCAAAGATGTCGCCTTTGAGAATGTCTATATCCGGGTAGACCTGGACGCCAGAGCCAAAGAAACCACGAAAGGTGTATTGGAGAAAGAACGAGGCTCCAATCGCGGTAATGAGTTTGACCAGGCGCGGCGAATTGCGGATAGGGCGATAGGCGACGCGCTCCAGGACGACGGCAATAAGGGTGGAGATAAAGGCGGCAAAGGTAAAAATAGCCAGCAGGCTAATGATAGGGTGCGTATTAAGGAAGGTGGGGTCGCCACGCGCCGCTTCGACAAAGCGCATCCCCTGAAGCATGTGGTCATCAAGAAAGCTGGCCAGAAAGTAGGCGCTAAAGGCCCCGCTCATAAAGACTTCGCCGTGGGCAAAGTTGATGAGGCCCAGGACGCCGTAGACCATGGTATAGCCCAGGGCGATAAGCGCGTAAATGGCCCCCTGCGCCAGACCAAAAACCACAAAGTCTGTCCACTGTTGCGTGGTATATTGCCCCTCAGAAAGGGTGGAGAATGAGCCAATAAAGACAAGCAGAATCAGGCCAATACCGATAGCCCAGATAATGATTTGTGAGGTGTCAAGTTGTCGCCGCATTCCGAACATAGTTACTCCACACAGATAAAGCAAGGGGGCTGTTATGAGAAAAGCCACCTTGCTTTTCAGTCGCTATATCCTGGGTACGCTGGCCGATCCCTTGTAGAGACCGGCCAGCATATTGTACATCATCTGGTCTGAAATAGTGCTATACCATCAGACCGTCTATCCAACCGCTACGGGAAGACCTTGCGCGGGTTGGAGCCGGCATCGTCACCAGGGTTCCAGGTTTCGGGGTCGGGGTCGGTAATTTCGTAGATGACGATGGAGGGGTCGGCACAGTCGCCATACTCATCGCAGGTCAGATTGCCCGTCAAGCCCTGGTAATCCTCGGTAGCGTAGAGCGCGTCGCGCAGCGCCTGGCGCGGGATGTACAGCGTGCCATCCTCGCCGCGCTTGGCTACTTTCTCAGCCG
>DAOTUK010000091.1:0-4105 GCA_034437375.1 Chloroflexaceae bacterium
GCTATTGTAAATAAATCGCGGCGTCTGGAATACCCGCCGCTTTGACCCCGGCCATCGCCTGGTTCATAATCCGTTCGACATTGTTGTAATCTAAGGTTCCGGCCTGGATTTTTTTCACCGACTCAATAAACAGTGCAATAGCTTCCCGTTGCTGGTCGGTAATGTGCAGCTTGTCCTGGGCCAGGGCAATCGCTTGCTTTTCTTCAATCACAAAAGCCCCATCGGCCCAGGCCATATTGATAAGGCTAAACATCAAGCCAAAGCGCAATACATCGTTGGCACTATAGAGCCGTTCCAACGCAGTTTCCAGGGGCGGGGGCGCTTTCATATACTGTCGTATTTCCTCTCTGGCCTGCTCCGAAAAATCCTCCATGGTCTTGATGATGGTGCTTTTCTCTTTTTCGTCTATGACCCCATCCGCCGACGCCACCGCGATAAGCGCCCCATAGAAAGCTAATAAATCCGATTCGGGGAGCTGTGACATATCCAGTGCTTCCGACATCCACATATCCTTTCTTCTTTAGCATACGGCATCAGTACCGGGCGTCCCCGGTACTGACCAATGACCACAATTTCAGGTATGTTGGGGAAGCCACAAGAATATAGATTCTAGTGTACCATGCGGCTTTTCTGTGCGTCAAGATGGGTTATTGCGGGGGGGGGCAGACATTTTTCCGCAGCAAGGTTCTGCCCAGAGCAAACCGCAGAAGAATGGGGTGTATCGCATCGGTATGAACGCATAGACACCGCACCAATAGGGGAACATGCACCCAGGTAGACGATCATCCCCCCTGGAAGCGCGGGCATTTTACCCACTCCGGGGCGGGCGAGACGCTCGCGCTCCCAGGAGCGGAAAACGTTCTGGCACACCCGCAACCCCCCCGAACATTGCAGCCGTGGCCCGCTTCTGGTATACTGATACCCTGGGTTATGTGCGTGCCCAACAACAAGAGAAACCGACAGTAAATACATGAAAAAACAAGACCATATCCGCAATTTCTCAATTATTGCCCATATTGATCACGGCAAAACAACCCTCTCCGACCGTCTCCTTGAACTCACCGGTACCATATCGGATCGTGACCGACGCGAACAACTGCTTGACGCCATGGATCTCGAGCGCGAAAAAGGCATCACCATCAAAGCCAAAGCCGTGCGTATGCACTATACCGCGCAGGACGGACAAACCTATACGCTCAACCTCATAGACTGCCCCGGCCACGTAGACTTTACCTACGAAGTAAGCCGCGCGCTGGCCGCCTGTGAAGGAGCCCTGCTCGTCGTAGACGCGGCCCAGGGTATCGAAGCCCAAACCCTCGCCAACGTCTACCTTGCCATGGAACACGACCTCTCCATTATCCCCGTCGTCAACAAGATAGACCTGCCAGGAGCCCACCCCGACCTCGTATCCCAGGAGATAGAAGACGTGATTGGGCTCGATCACATCATCCTCGCCTCGGCCAAAAACGGCACCGGCGTGCCCGACATTCTCGAAGCCATTGTCCACCTCGTCCCCCCCCCCCACGGCCAGATCAACCAGCCCGCCCGCGCCCTCATCTTCGACTCCCACTACGACGCCTACAAAGGCGTTATCGCCTACGTGCGCGTGGTAGATGGTGCCTTCCCCGGCAATGCGCGGGTCAAGATGATAGGCACCGGCGCCGAAGCCGACATCCTCGAATTGGGCGTCTTTCGCCCGGTGATGACCGCGCTTGACGAACTCGCCACCGGCGAAGTGGGCTACATCGCCACCGGCCTCAAATCCGTAGACGAATGCCAGGTTGGCGACACCATCACGCTGGCCAGCCAACCTTCGACCACCCCCCTGCCCGGCTATCGGCCCGCCAAACCAATGGTCTTTGCCGGCCTCTACCCGCTCGACAGCGACGCCTATACCGAGCTACGCGAAGCCCTGGAACGGCTCAAACTCAACGATGCCGCCCTCTCCTTCCTCCCCGAAAGTAGCGCCGCGCTTGGCTTTGGCTTTCGCTGTGGCTTTCTGGGCCTGCTACACATGGAAATTGTGCGCGAGCGGATCGAGCGTGAATATGGCATCGGCCTGCTCGTCACCGCCCCAAGCGTCGAATACCAGGTATTATGTACCGATGGCGAGCTCCTCACCGTAGACAACCCCTCGGAGATGCCCGAACGCAGCCACATAGCCAGCATCGAAGAGCCAGTTATGCAGATTAGCATTATCAGCCCCGCGCGCTATATCGGGGCAATTATGGAACTGGTGACGGGCAAGCGCGGCACCTTCGACACCATGGAATATCTCGACCCACAGCGCGTCCTGCTCAAGTACACTATTCCATTAGCCGAAATTGTGGTAGACTTTTACGACCAGTTAAAAAGCCGTACCCAGGGCTACGCCTCGCTGGACTATGCCCTGAGCGGCTACCAGGAATCCGACCTGGTCAAACTCGACATTCTGGTGAGCAACCAGCCAGTAGACGCCCTCTCGCTCATTGTCCACCGCGATTCAGCGCATGCCTGGGGACGCGAACTGGTTGATAAGCTGCGGAAGCTCATACCGCGCCAGATGTTTGAAGTGCCCATTCAAGCCGCGCTTGGCGGCAAGGTCATCGCCCGCGAAACGGTACGGGCTATGCGTAAAGACGTGCTGAGCAAGTGCTATGGCGGCGACGTCACCCGCAAACGCAAACTGCTTGAAAAGCAGAAAGAAGGCAAACGCCGCATGAAAATGGTGGGGAATGTCGAAATTCCCCAGGAGGCCTTTATGGCCATTCTCTCTCTGGGAGAAAAAGCTGAGAAGAAAGAACGCTAGGAGAACAAAGGCAAACAAAGAAGGAGGTAGCCTTATTCAACCGCAAATTTTGAACCTATCGGTAAGAATGGTCACCAGAATAGGAGCGCTGCTGCTGGTGCTTGTCCTGCTCGCAGCCTGTCAAAGTACTGACAGTGGACAGATGCGCGTACCCACCCAACCCGTGCCGACCGACACCATGGCAGGCGATGAATCCGACGCTGCCACCGACGCCGACGCCGACACCGATACCGATACCGATACCGACGTCGCGGATGGTGACATGATCTTTCGCGTGGGGGATAACGTTTTCACCGTTGCCGATTACCAGGAACGCATCGAAACCGATCTGAAGCCCTCTATTGAGCGATTCTTGCAGCAAGGAGCCACCCGCGAAGAAATTATCGAAATGGCCGAAGCGCAGGATGTTATGCAGATGGTGCTGGATCGTATGATCCAGGAAGAACTGCTGTTTACGATGGCCCGTGAAGAGGGCATTGGCATAGATCCTGTCGAGGTAGAAGCCGAACTAGAGCGCCAGAAAGAATTGCTTTCCTCTATGGGCGGCGAAGAAGCCGAGATGACCTTCGAGGAAGAGGAAGAACTACGCGCCGATATTGCCCGCCAACAACTGCTGCTTACCATGATAGCCCAACATACCACCAATGAATCGTTCCTCTCGCGGCACATCCTCGTTTCTGATATTATCACCGCCGAGCTTGTGATGGATAAATTGGACGAGGGCGAAGATTTTGCCGATCTCGCCGAAGAATATTCGGAAGACCCCGGCTCGAAAGAAGCGGGCGGCGACCTGGGATGGGTTTCACGGGGCGTCTTTGTGCCCGAATTTGAAACTACGGCCCTCAGTCCCTCGGTGGAGCTGAACGTGCCGGTGATGGTCGAAAGCCAGTTTGGCTATCACATCATCGAAGTGCTTGACCGAAAAACGGAACCCTTTACCAGTGCCGAGTCGCTCCGCAACAGCGACAATCCGGGCGCGGCCATTGATGCAACATTTGTTCCCTGGTATGAAGAGGCCCGCGCAGAAGCGGAAGAAAGCGGCTTGCTCGAAGTCAACGAAGATTTTGACCCCAGTACCGTACCGCTGCCCTTCCCAGAGGACATGCCAGAGGAAGCCCCCACCACCGCCACCGAAGAGGACAGCGGCACCGACGTAGAGGAAGAGACCACCCCGACCGACGACGCGGACGCCGACGCTGAGGAAGACGCCGACGCCACCGACGAAGAGACTACCCCGACCGACGAAGCGGACGCCGACGCCACCGACGACGTCCGCTTCGTCGGTCGGGGTAGTCTCTTCGTCGGTGGCGTCGGCGT
>DAOTUK010000092.1:0-5759 GCA_034437375.1 Chloroflexaceae bacterium
GTTAGACGGCCGAGGGCATGCTGGTAATGAGCCGAATGATGATCATGAGCAGGAGCGCAAAACCAAGCCAACCAAGCGAATAGATAAGTAGTTTATTGCCTTCAATCATTTCGCGCAGGCCGTCCATACCACCTTGCCATTGTTCCTCTGGTTTTTCGCCTATGCGATTCTGAGTCATACAACACCTCCTGTCACTCGGATTACGGTCATTATAAGAATAGCCATTACAAATACTGCTATGGCGGCAATCAGGAGCTTGTTATTGTGTATCAGCTCACGTAGTCCTTCAGTGCCGCCTTGCCATTGTACCTGTGGTTCCTGTTCGTCGTAATAGTCGGCGTACTCATAGGTGAGCGGCCGCCGCCCGCGGGCCTGGGGCGCTTCAAGCAGGAAGGCGCGGTCACGCTCCTGTTTGCGCTCCTGGTTCAGGCGGGCCCGCTCCTGGTCCACTTCGCGTTTCTGGGCCATCAGCCGATCATAGGGCGAATGGGGGGGCAGGGGAGCCTGTGCGCCGCGTCCCCGCTCTGTGGCAGTTGGCGCTGTGCCATTGCCGGGGTGGTAGTCGCGCAGAAGCGTGGCCCGTTTCTGGTCAAGCTCGCGCGTACGCTCCTGTAACCGCTGGTCGCGCTCCTGGGAAAAATCGGTACGCTGTGCTTTTTCTTGTTCAAGCGACTGGAGCCGTTCTTCCCGTTCGCGGGCCAGTTGGCGCTCGCGGGCCAGTTCTTGTTGTTGCGCCTCCTGCACTTCTGCATCGGAAAGGGCCAGTTTGCGCTCTGGCATCGGGTCGCGTTCCTGGGTACGATAGGGACGCTCCTGCGCCAGCATTCGCATACGGGCCAGTTTGCGTTCCAGGCTCAGCGTATCTTTGTCTGGTAGCATAGGGTTTCTTCTCCATCCTCCCGTCTGGCTATTGCTGCTTCCTGGGCCCGAGTTTTGCAGCCATATGAACAACCGATAAAGGGTAGAAACAGGTGGCTCCGCAAGGGTGCGGGGGTTGCGGTGGGGGTCGGGTCGTCCGGTGCCGCTGGCATGGGCGGCAAACCCGGCGCGTCCTGAAGCAACCATTCTTGCACAGTGGTACCCACCACTTCCAGGCTATAGGGGTGTATCTTGTCGAGCGTATCGGCGGTAGTATGCCAGTAGGGGTAGTCAAAATCTATAATGTCTATAGCCGGAATACCTTCTTCAAGAAAGGGGGTGTGGTCGTCTAACATGCTATGGCGTGGGGTGGGGACAAAGGCCGGGTGGCCCAGATCTGCCGCTATCTCCCAGACACCTTCGTTCATCGCCTGGTGTGAGTTGCGCTCATAGTACAACTGCTGGTCGGCGTCGCCTATCATATCTACCAACACCATCCCCTGGGGGCGCTCGGTCAAGACCTTGACAAAGTGGGTTGAACCCGCTATCCAGTCCCACCCGTCAATGTTACCATTGTCTTCCGCATCGAAGGCCACCAACCAGATGGTGCGGTTGAGCGTTTCTGGTTGCAACACCCGCGCCAGTTCCAGCAGCACGGCAATACCGCTGGCCCCATCGTTGGCGGCGGGCACAGGCTCTGTGCGCCGGGCCGGGTCGGGGTCTTCGTCGGCATAGCGGCGGCTATCGTAGTGGGCCCCAATGATGAGCAGGGGCCCCTGTCCCCGTTTACCGATAAGGTTGCGACAGTCGGTTTGCATGTAGGTAAAGGGTTGTTCTTCGGCGCTCCAACCCTGCCGGGCCAACTGGTCAAGAATATAATCACCGCACTTGCGCCACCCGTCGGTACCGGTGTGGCGCGGCACCCATTCCATCTGTGCGACGGCGTGTTCAAACGCCCGGTCGCCGTTGAATATGGTCGTCTGGGCCGTTGCGGTTGGCGTAGTGGTCGGGGTTGGCGCGGTGGTTGGCAAGGGCGAGGCGGTGGCAACCATAGGTGATTGCGCGGAACGCTGCGGCGTTACCGCACAGCCGCCCGCCAGCAACATCATGGTGTGCAAAAATTGCCGCCGTGACATCAGCCGGTTGTTCCATTTCGAAACAGCCATATTCCTCCCATACCTCAGACGGTCATACTCTGGGGCTATTATACCAGATCACACGGAGATGTGAGAAAAAGCGGGGCATTGTAGGGTGTGCCAGAATGTTTTCCGCTCCCAGAGAGCATCGCCGCACACCTCGCCCCTCACCGGTCATGACGGGTTGGCCGCGTCGGAGTGGCCCGGGCGGATACGCAATTGTGCGGCGGGGGAGAAGGCCTGGCGGCGTACCAGGACGGTGCTGACAACCGACGTGAGCCCGGCCACGGTAAAGGACATTGCCATAATAACAAACTGGTACACGGCCGCATAGATGGGGTCGGTGCCCGATACGATCATGCCGGCCATCAAGCCCGGTATCCAGACGATACCAAGCGAGCGCAAACTATCTATGCCGGGGATGAGCCCCGTCTGGACGGCCGACTGCACATAGGGCCCGACCACGTGGTTGGGCTGTGCGCCAAGCGACAGTTTGGCCTCGATCAAGCCAGCATTCGCCGCCACCTCTGCCTTGAAGCGATCAAGCGCCAGGCCATTGGTCACCATAGCGCGGTAGATAAGCATACTCCCGATGGGCACGACCGACGTAATAGCCGAGTCAATGACCCCAACCCACGTCATGAGCGCCATAACCACCCCCGACCCCACGCCAATACCATACAACGACACGGTAAACGCATGCGGTATATCGTGAACGCGCTGTCGGGCGGTTATGGCGGCGGCTACCATCATCGCGGCCAGTACAGGAAGCGCCGTCCAGCCGGGCCCCTGCAATAGCACAATCAACACCGACCCGACCGCCACAATCTGGATAATCGCGCGGAGCAATGCTATGATGGTATCCTTTTCGATGTGGATGGCTTGCAGGCGGGCGATAACGACGACGACGAGCGCCAGGAGCGCTGCGGTGGCGGCCTGGGCCCATCCCAGGCTCAACTGGTCGTGAAAGAAGTGGTCAAGCATGGGGGTGCTCCTCTCGTGGGGTGGCCGCTTGTATGCGCCCCTGTACCAGCATCAGCGTACGGTGGGCCATCCGGGCCGCCTGTTCCTGATTATGGGTAATAATAATACACGCCATCTGCTGCTGCTCGACCGCTTCGCATACCAGGCGCTCGATATGCTGCTGGGTATCGCTATCCAGGGCCGAGGTTGGCTCATCCAGCAGCAACACCTGGGGACGATTGGCCAGCGTTCGTATAAACGAGACGCGCTGCGCCTCGCCCCCCGATAGCGTCCCCACGTCACGATGGGCATAGCCAGGCAACCCGACCTGCTCTAGCAGGTGTGCTATCGCTTCCATGGGTATCGTCTCTCCATGCTGGCGGGGGCCATAGCAGACATTATCGGCAACCGTGCCGGGCAACAGGTGCGGCGTTTGCAGCACCATACCCACCCGCCGCCGCAGCACCGCCGGGGGCACGGTGGTATAGTCCTGCCCCTCTAGCAGCACCCGCCCGCTGGTTGGCTCATCCAGACGATTGAGCAAGCGCAAGAAGGAGCTTTTGCCCGACCCGCTCGGGCCGGTGATGGCCACCACCTCGCCGGGGGCGACCTCCATGCTCACCTGGTCAACCAGCGTTTTTCCCTGTACGATGCGGCTCAGGCGCTCCGTTTGCAGGATGAGTGGCATAGCGTGGGGTGTTCCTGCCTACTCGCTCTGTGCCGGCCGCTGGTCGGGGCCGGTAGCCCGCGGGTCTGCGGTATCGGGTGGCGGGGATGGGGTTGTCTGATTGGCCGGGGCGGGGTCGTCAACGTAATAGACCAGCGCGTCTGCGGTTACCGGTTGCCCCCCCAATCGCCGGTGGAGGTAGAGGAAGATGTCGCGGGCTATGGCGGCCATAGGGGCCACCAGCAATACCCCAAGCAAGCCAAAAATCTGGCTTGCAATAACCATGAGCAGTATCAACACCGCGGGGTGAATATCTACGCTGTCGCCAATAATGCGGGGAACCAGCACGGCATTCTCTAGCATCTGGATAGATGCATAGACGGCCAGTACCGCCAGCGCCGTGGTTGGCGAGTCGAACAGGCCAATGATGATAGCAGGGATAGCGCCAATGATAGGGCCAATAATAGGGATAAGCTCGGTAAGACCGGCCACAACCGACAGCAACAAGATGTAGTTGACCTTGAGCCCAAACAAATTCAATACCCACAACCCCAGGCCTGCCGCACTCCCCACCGCGACCCCCAGGAGAATTTGCCCCCGCACATAGCTACTCAGCACCGAATCAATAATCCTGATGAGCGACCAGAAATCTAGCCGTATCCAGGAGGGCAGCATACGGTTCAATACGCGGTAACCGGCGTCGTTCTGGTTTAACACATGAAACATCCACACGGGCACAATAACTAGCCCAAGCAGAAAAATCAGGGTGTTGATGATCTGCATAACGCGGTTAAAGAGGAAGGTACCAAACTGGCTTACATAGGAGGTGAGCTTGCTTTTTTGGGTTTCGTAGGCGGTGGTAATACTCTCTTCCAACGGTTCGCGCACCGATTCGGGGACTTTGTCGTAGTACCAGGTCAGGAATTCTTCTGATTGTCCCTGAAGTTCATCCATGCTATAACTGGGGATGTTGCCAATCAGTTCTCTGGTCTGAAACACCAGCAGGGGTACGACATAGGCGGCCAGGCCGATGAGTAGCAGCAGGCTACCCAGGTAGACCAGCAAAATAGCAGCCCAGCGGGGCATGTGCTTGTTGAGACGGTTGACGAGCGGTAGCAGCACATAGATGAGGATTGCGCCGATGATAAAGGGAACCAGCGCCGCCCGCGATTCCCAGAACAACAACCCGACAAGGTAGAGGGCCGCCGCAATCAGGGCCCAGCGAGCCGGTCGCCGCAGCAAGGCCAGACAGCCAGCGTAGGGAGAGTTCGGCGGCGTGGCGGAGGAAAGAGAACGACGTGACGAGCTCGGAGTACTCGACACGTCGGTAGTTGTTTCTGGCGTTTGTTGTGCTTGCGGGTTCACATTGGCCTGCCCGGTTAGCGTTCGCTCTGCCCGTTGATGGTAGAGAAGGAGAGTAAGACCACTTTGTCGTCGCCAACATTGACCCATCCGTATGGGAGTTCATCACGAAAGAAGAGCGTATCGCCCGCTTCAAGAACATACTCCTCTTCCCCAAGCGAATACTGCAACCGCCCTTGCAGCAGATAGATCATTTGCCCCACTCTGGTGGTAAATCCCTGTTGCCCACCAGCGGGGTTTGCTTCTATCAAACGTACTTCCATATAGCTATTGGCTGGCAGCAGCGAGTAAACCTGTACCGGGGCCTCATCCAGGCTGAGTTTAATCCGTTCAGTGGCGCGTACCAGTTGCCCAACTTGCTGGTTATCTTCCCCTTCAAAGAAATAGGTCATCTGGACATTAAAGAACAGTGCCAACTTGCGCAAATTTGCCACAGAAATATTCACTTTATCCCGTTCGAGACGGCTTAGAAACGACGGGGTAAGCCCCGAACCATCGGAGACTTCTTGCAGTGTCAACCCCCGCTCTTGACGTAGCCGACCAATTTTTTGTCCTAGCGACATGGGTAAGACCTCGCAGGTGTCATGGTCTATAAGCGATAATATTTTGCCTATTATACGCTAATTATGTTTTTCTGTCAAGTTATGCAATGGGGGGATGGTGCGGTGCATCAGGCATCATAACGGTATAGAGGGCGGTTGTCCAGGGACGGGTGCTCTCCCCCGTGCGTGGGATATGTTGATTCTGAGTACATTGCTGTATACCAGGGAGGC
>DAOTUK010000093.1:0-21792 GCA_034437375.1 Chloroflexaceae bacterium
GGGTGGGCGTGTCGGTAGGTTCTGAGGTGGGGCGGGGCGAGGGGGTGTCGGTAGGTTCGTCGGTGGGTTCGTCGGTGGATTCGTCGGTGGGTTCGTCGGTGGTGGGGGTATCGGTGGCATTGGAAGCGGGCGAGGCGGCGCTGGTGGTGGGGGTATCGGTGGGGGTATCGGTGGCGTCGTCGTCCGGGCCGACGTAGGTAGTGGGCGTTCTGGTGGCGGTGGCGTCGGGGTATTCGTCAGACTGGGCCAGCGGGGCCGCAATAGGCCGGTTGTCTGGCGCTTCAACGAGCATGGAGAGGAAGACCAGACCGACGATGAGAACGCTCATGGGCCAGAACAAACTCTTTCGCTGTCGAATCATGGTTGCTCCTGACTACACAAAGGCTACGCGATAGGGTGCTACCGCACCGAACTGTACGATGGTTGTACCGCACCAGGCGGGTTGGTGTTTCCCATTCATCAATCTGGCATAAAAAACAACTTGCCTGTACTCTACCACACTCTGACGAAATGGGAAATAGGAAAAGAGTACGGCAACAAATCATGATCACTGCGTTTCGACATAGATAATACGTTCCTTGATCTGCTGCATAATATGGGGTAGCCGGATGTTGTCAAGACCAGCCGGTGTCAAGATGTCCACCGTACATCCCAGGATTTGTTCCAGGTAATCGTTCAGTTCTATGAACTTAAGCCCGATTGGACGGGTAAATTCTATCAACAGATCCACATCGCTTGCTTCAGTAAAATTATTGTGCGCCAACGAACCGAATATCCCGATTCGTTTCACCGCGTATTCAGCGGCAAGGTACGGGTAATGGTTGTTCAATCTCGTTATGATGTCGTTGCTTGTGCGCATAGGGTTGCTCCTCAATGGAATGGTTACTCCATCTCCATGGCCTTTCTGCTATAATAGCCAGGCGATGGTGCAAACGCACCGTACGTGTAGTATACCAGAACTGAAATTGCTATGCCCTTCCTCTCCACAACCCACGGAACGCTGTTTGTTGCGCAGAGCGGCCAGGGGCCCCCGCTTGTGTGCGTGCATGGGGCCGGCGGCTCACACGAATACTGGGGCTACCAGCGGCGCGACCTGGCCGCAATCGGGCGCGTCATTGCGCTTGACTTGCCCGGCCATGGCCGCTCGCCGGGCGAGGGAGCCGCGCAGGTAGCCACCTATAGCGCCGCGTTGCTGGCCGCGCTCGATGCGCTAGAGCTTGAGCAGGCGATCTTGCTTGGCCATTCGATGGGTGGGGCCGTGGCGCTCTGGACTGCGTTGCATGCCCCGGCGCGGGTGCGTGGGTTGGCGTTGCTCAGTACGGGCGCACGCCTTCCCGTTATGCCCGCGCTGTTTGCTTACCTGGAACAGGGGCAGTTTACCGCGGCGGTAGAGGCGATTGTGCAGCGCTCGTTTGGCCACGCGGCCCCTCCGCAGGCCCGCGCCGCGGCCCGCCAAACCTTTCTGCGGACGCCCCCGGCCGTTTTGTCCGCCGATCTGCACGCCTGCGCGGCCTATACGGTACGGGAGCGCCTGGGCGACATCGCCTGCCCCACGCTGGTGGTGTGCGGCGATGAGGATGCTGTGACGCCGCTCAAGTTTAGCCATACGCTGCACCAGCAGATAGCCGGGGCCGCGTTGGTAGTGGTGCCGGGTGCGGGGCATATGGCGCTGCTGGAACAGCCGGAGGTTGTCAACGCGGCCCTACGCAATTTTGTGGGGCCGATAGCCGGATAGGTGGGGAGGGGGCCAGGGAGCGAAGGCGGGGTGCTTCCGCTCCCGTGCTCTCGGTGAGCAGCGAACGTTATTCCGCGGCCGCCGGCTGTGGGGCCAGGTCGCGGCCAAAGGCCTCCTGGTACGCTTCGGCATAGGGAGCCAGCGCTTCGTAGACGTGGTAGGGCACCATGCGTGCTTCCATGTGGGGGAATTTTTGCCGCACATGTTGCAAGTTGCGCAATAGCTTCATTTCAGTAATAGAGCGGGCAAACTCCAACCCCTTCGGCCCGCGTGCGCGTTGCAGAAAGGCGATCATTTTGCGAATGGGCGTGGGCGGGCGGCCGGGCGGTTGGGCCAGCATATGCGCGTAGCGTCCTACCCCCTTGCGGCGGTCGCCGCTGGCCGTCATCTCGGTAAACACCAGGTCGGGCGCGATAAGGCCAAACAATTCGGCCCCGCGCTCGGTGCGTACCATAAGCCACTGCCACCCGATAGGGGCGCCCATATAGCCTATGGAGATGTCGGCCAACGAGTTGGGATAGTCGAAGCACGCCATACAGGCGTCGGGGAAGATTTCGCCCAGTTTGTTCATGGGAATGTCTACAAAGTTGCAGCGTTCAACCCGGCCATTCTCGTGGCGCATCCAGACGCGAAAGTCTTGCACAAATTCGTGATGCACAATGGTTGATGGCGAGCGCGAGATAGCGTTGAGAAAGCGCATCAGGTCGGGGTAGGTTACGTTGTCGCTACACGGTATGCCAATGGTATAGAGCCGATCAAAGCCCATCTCCTGCTCCATAGCGCGGAGGGCCTGGACTTGACAGCCTGTGCCGATGACGGCCAGTCGCCGCAACTCCTTTGTGCGGGCCTCGTCCAGGATGCTGAGGCCGGGCGAAATGCAGGGCTTGTTGCCCGCGCTGGCGCGTACTTCGTCGGGGGTCTGGGCCAGGATGGGTTGGGGTGCAAAGCGCGTACCGGGCACCGAGCGGGTAGTAATAACGCCCTCGACAATACCAAGTTCGAGTAGACGGGCCGCCAGCGTGGTGACGATGCCCGACCATTGCGCGTGGGGCTTTGGGGGCGAAATACGCGCAGCGTACATACCGCGGAAGATACCAAACAATAGTTCGTCACCCTGGTAGCGCGTCCGTCCGTGCAAGCGTTGTTCCGTCTCGCGCACGTGGCTATGGACAAAGGCGCAGCTCTGGGTCATTAGCGGACGCAACGAACTGGCGCATATCCCACAATCGCTGCATAGCATCGGGCGACCCTGGAGGCGTTCTTGCCGACCTAACATCGTGACTGGCGCTCCTTCGCTGGTCACAACCTCTTGCATAGTCATTGGCGCTCCTACTTCTTTTTCTGCCATATAGACAGATAGAGCTCTACTTCAAAACCACAATTCCGACAGGCCCCCTCGTTCAAGCCCACCAGTTTGGTGAGGCCTTGATCGCGGGTAATGAGCGTGGCCTGACAGGCCGGACAACGGGTAACCTGGTTGGCTTCGGTGCCATAGACAAAGAACAGGCCGCCCTCGTAGGCGATGCGCCGCGCGCGCATTACGGCGGCGGCCGTCTCAGAGCCGGCGTCGCCGGGCAGGACATGCCATGGCGTCTGGGGGCTGAGCTTTTCGCGTATCCAGGTCACCAGCGCGTTTAACTCGTCCGGGTCGTCGTTGACGCCGTGATGGACGCGGGTCATAATTTCAATGTGGCAGCCCCACTTCTCGCGGGCCTGTTCGGCTATTGCAAGCGCTTCTCGCCAGTTGGGGATGCCGGCCAGACGGTCGTACGCGGTGTCGCCAAAGCCGCGCAAGTCCAGACATAGGCCGTGGAGATAGGGGCCAAAGCTATCGAGCACGGCACTGGTAAAAAAGCCGGTGGTGACCAGCGCGGTATAGCGGCTTGAGGCGCGGCTATTGGCCAGCACATCGCGGACATATTCCGCAGACACGGCCGGCTCGCCATAGGCCCAGACAACCCCCCGGCAGAGTTGCTTCAACGCAAAGGCGGCTACGCGCTCTGGGGGCAGGTTGCGCCGCTTTTCCTCCTCTTCGGGAATATGGGCGTAGGGGTTGCGCTGCTGGTCTACGGGAAACGCATAGCCCCACCCGCCAATCGCCAACGCCATCGAGTCGGGGAAAAAGTGCCACAGGCGAAAATCTTCAACCGCACTGACGGAGGCCGCGCTGATGAGCCCATAGTTATGCGCCAGCATGCCCTGCTCGCCGGCCACCCGCACCAGACAGCGTCCGGCCTTGCCGGGCGCCAATACACAACGCCACTGGCAGGCGTCGCACCGTATCATTCCTCCCTCAACCTTGGTCATGAATTGCGTGTATTGCTGCATGTATCAAATAACCCCACCACTAGATTTTTGCACGTCGGTCAGGTATAATACGAAGTGCAAATGGGAAAAGGAGTACCAGGAATAATATGGATAAAGCACCTCTACGACATGCTTCAGGCGTGGAACAGCCATCGAATTCAACCGATTATATTGCATATCCTACAACCGTAGATGCTATGAATGAATATACCCACGAAAACGCAGATCCCACCATGCCACCGGAAGCGGAGAAACCCCCGGTTTCTATACGAAATATTGTCAAAGAGCTTTTAGAAACGGCTATATACATCTTTCTCGTCTTTGTCATTGTGCGGAGTATGGTTCAAAACTTTAAGATTGAAGGGTTGAGTATGGAGCCATCGTTGCACAGTGAGCAATATATTCTGGTCAACAAGCTCGTCTATTTTCATTTTGATCGTAACGCCCCGATGCGATTACTTCCAGGCAATGAAGATCTGGCAGAACATACCGTATATCCCTTTAGCATGCCCGAACGCGGCGACATCGTTGTGTTTGAATATCCAAACGATATAACCAAGGATTATATTAAACGGGTTGTTGGCTTGCCTGGAGAAACGATAGATATTCGTGATGGCCACGTGTATGTTGATGGCGTCTTGCTGGAAGAACCCTATCTTGAAGGTGGTACGACGTATTGTGGGTCGGGTAGAGCGTGTAGTAATGGGCCGGTTTTTGTGCCGGAGGGTACGGTGTTTGTGCTTGGCGATAATCGTTCCAATAGTAGCGACTCGCGTGAATGGGGCCCTCTGGCGTTAGAGCATGTTATAGGGCAAGCGTGGATTCTCTACTTTCCACTCGATCAGATAGGCATTGTGCCACACGAAACGTATGCGGTAGACGAAGCGCCGTAATCGTTGACGATGTGTCAGCTACCAGAAGCATTATAACACATGCATGTGCCCTGGGTGTCGGGGGGCGTTTCTGGGAAGCGCGAGCAGGCCGCCCGCGCTCCCATTCTCTGGCCGCGCGTCACGCCTCCTTGCGGGGTTCGCCGCTGGCAATGGTGACATTGGCGGCGTCCTGGTAGAGTTTGCTGATAGCGCAGTAATCTTCGCGGCTATAGCCCTGGCCTTCTGAAAGTTCGTAGAGTTGGTAGGCCAGGCCGGTCATCATCATGGGCACGCCAAGGGCACGGGCCGTTTCCAGGGCTGCGCCCAGGTCTTTTTGCATGAGTGTGGTAGCAAAGCCGGGGTCGTAGTTGTCTTTCAGCATACGGTCGGTGAGCCATTGCCCAAGCAGGAAGTTGGCGCCGGCCGATTGCATAATAACGTCGCGCATCTGGTTGGCGTTGCCGCCGGCTTTTACGGCCATGGTAAAGGCTTCGGCAATGGCGACCATAAGCAAGCCGGCGATGGTGTTGTTGGCCAGTTTGACCACTTCGCCCATGCCGTTGGGCCCCACGTGGGTTATGCTCTGGCCAAGCGTTTCGAGGACGGGGCGGGCCTGCTCAAAGGTGGCCGCGTCGCCGCCAACCATAATGGCCAGTTCGCCGCGGGCGGCGCGTTCTGGCCCGCCGCTGATGGGGGCGTCGAGCATGGCGATACCGTGGTCGCGCAGGGCGGCGGCAATCTGTTGTGATGCGGTGGGGGCGATGGTCGAGCAGTCTATGACGATGGTGTCGGGGGCCGCGCCGTGGATAATACCGTTGGGGCCCAGGCAGACCTCGTGTACCTGGGGGCTATCGGGGACGCATACGACGATAATGGCGCTATTGGCGGCAACAGCGGCGGGGGTGTCTACGACGGTAGCGCCCTGCTGGCGCAGGCGTTCGACGGGGGCCATATTGGTATGACCACAGATGGTGAGCGGAAATCCCTGGTGGAGCAGGTGGGTGGCCATAGGTTCGCCAATTGTGCCCAGTCCAATAAAGCCGGTTTTGATAGTCATCATCTGTTCCCTTTCTCTTTACTTGCGGTTGGGGTGGGTGGGGGTGGTGGGGTAGTCCATAGCGGCATTGTACCATGCATTGCATTGGTGAGGGGTGGCCGGCGTGCGTGGTTGGGAAGGGCACGCCGGCCGGTCGTTGGTGGGGAGTGTCTGGCGTTAGTTGTCGGTGGTGCTTGCGCTTTCCTCGGTGGGGATGGCGTCTTCTGCTTCTTCGGGGGTGGCGGTGGGGGTAACCTCATCGGCCTGGATGGGTTCTATGGCTACCGTGGAGGTCATACGCCAGCGCAGACGATCATCCCACTGGTCGGGCTTGATGGTCACTTTGTAGACAATATCGCCCTGGTAGTTTTTACCATATTCTTGAATGTCGGTGACGGTGCCGGGCAATTCCAGGTCGGGCAGGGCGTCGAAGGAGATACGTACCAGGCTACCTTCGCGGACGCTGACGATTTCGAGCTCGTCCAGGTCGGTGGTTTCTATTTTCCACTCGGAGAGGTCGGCAATAACAACCGCCAGATCTGTGGTGTTAAAGCGTTCGCCCACTTTGGGATTGACTTCAACGACTGTGCCGTCAATGGGCGCTTCCAGGGTAGCGTTGTCCAGTTCTAGTTGGGCCTTTTTCAGGTAGACTTCTTGCCGTTTGACTTTGGCCAGGCTGGCATCGAGATCGGATTTGGGGGTGTCGGCCAATACTTTGTCCAGGTCGGCTTTGGCTTTGTCCAGGTCGGCTTTGGCCTTTTCGACGCCGGTTTGGGTTTTGTTCAGGTTTGATTGGGCCTGTCCCACGTTGGCCTGGGCACTCTGGATGCCGGCGGCTGCGGCGGAGAGTTGCCCCGAACGCTTTTGCCCTTGTAGGGCGGCGAGTTGGGCTTCGGCTTCTGAAAGACTGGCGCGAACTCTGGCGACCTCTTCTGGTTCGGCCGGGTCTATCACTTCCGTATAGTTGGCTTCGGCTTCTTTGACTCTGGCTTCGGCGGCTGCGATACCGGTTTCTTCGTTCTTTTTGGCTTTGTCGTAGAGGTTGCGGGCCATTTCGAGCTCTGCCTCGGCACTCTTGACGGCTCGTAAGGCGGAGTCTTCGCGGTCGCGCAGGTGCTGGTCTACGTTGGCTTCGGGCGAATCCCAGTTGCGTTCGGTTTCGCGGTTTTCCCAATAGATGCCGCTGTAGTTTTGTTGGAGGTCGCGCAGATTGTTGGCCATGGCTTGCATATTCCAGTAGGCTTCGGTCTTGTTTGCCGAGAGTTGGTCGCGGACTTCTTTTAAGTTGGCAATGGCTCGGTCCAGGTTGGCCTTGGCTTGCTGGCGGTCGGTTGCTTTGGGGCCAGACTCCAGGCGGGCCAGTTCGACGCGGTAGCGTTCAACTTTGGCCTGGGCTGCGGCAATATCGCTTTCGGTGACGCTCCCTTCGATTTCTTGATATTGCCCCTGGGCTCTGGCAACGTCGGCCTGCGCACTGACCACGCCGGCTTCCGCGCTCCCAACGTTGGCTTCGGCATCCTTGAGCAGTTGTTCATAGATACGGACGCTGGCTTCAGCAACGGCTATTTCTTCTGGGGTTGCGCCTTCGGCCAACCGATCGTAGGAGGCTTTGGCCTCTTCCAGGGCGGCCTCGGCTTCTTCCACATTGAGCATCAGGTTGCGGCTATCCAGGCGAACGAGGGGGTCACCTTCTTTGACCACGCTGCCCTCTTCTACCAGTATCTCTGTGACCATACCAACCATCTTGAACTCAAGTTCGGCGCTTTCAACCGGGATAACTTCGCCTTCGGCTACGACTTCTTCCCCGGCCCGGGCCACCGGCAGGGGGGTAGCTTCAAACTCTGGGCCCGAATCTGCTCCTTCATCTTCCCCACCACCACACGCAGTTATAGACAGCAGCAGAAGCAGCGACAGGATGCTGAGCAAGATACGTCCTGGGTTCTTTCCGTGCATGCGACACCTCTTTTTAATGACGAAGGGTTGACAACTGATATTGCCCCTCTGTCTGGTCATGTTTCTCTTGTCTTGTCACGTTCCACCCGCTCATGGGTAATGCGATCCATCACATCGCGGGTTTCGTTCGATTCTTGTAGGAGTTTGCAGAAGGATTCTTGCGAGAGTGTGGCAACTTCGACGTCGCCTTCTGGCGCGGCGCGTACCGAAGCGGTACGGGTGCCGCCGCTGACCAGGCCGATTTCCCCGAAGTATTGCCCGCTAGATAGGCGGTCTACCACAATCTCTTGTCCATCCGGGTGGGGCAGGATGATTTCTACTTCGCCTCTGGTAATAATGTAGAAGCGGTCGGCCATGTCACCTTGATTGACAATGGCAGCGCCCGGTTCATAGGTAAAGCGTTCGAGTTGGCGGGCTACCCAGGTCATCTGGTCTACCCCCAGGTCGGGCAAGGCTTTGGTGACGTACTGGTTGGTAACTTGCCCATCAACCACAATGATGGCGCGTGATGCGCGGCGGGCCAGGTCGTTGTCGTGGGTGACCATAACAATGGTCTTGCCGGACTTTACCTGCTCTTCAAAGAGCGCAAAAACGGCATTGGCGGTTTTAGAATCCAGGCTCCCGGTGGGTTCGTCGGCTATCAGGATGGGCGGGTCGTTGGCCAGGGCACGGGCAATGGCCACCCGTTGCGCCTGGCCACCGGAGACGGCCGAGGGGAGTTTGTTGGCATGTTCGGTCATTTCAACTTGATCTAACAAATCCATAGCACGCTTTCGACGTTCGGTCGGGGTGTACAGGTTGCAGAAATCCATAGGCAACATCACATTTTCAACCAGCGAGAGCGTGGGCAACAGTTGGAAGAATTGGAAAATGATCCCCAGGTTGCGCCCGCGCCAGGTGGCCATCTGGCTTTCGCTAAATTTGTGGATAGCGCTGTCGCCCACAAACACTTCGCCTGAAGTGGGCCGGTCTATCCCCGTTACCATATTTACCAGGGTAGATTTGCCACTACCCGACTTGCCAATAATCGCCACAAACTCGCCGCCGTCTATGTTCACATTCACACTTTTGAGGACAGTGAACTTGCCGGCGGCCGTTTCATAGGTTTTGACAATCTGGCGTAGTTCAATAAGATGTGTGTTGCCATAGCGATAGTTCCCGTTGCTATCCTCTTTTTTCTTGCCTTTGAAGAGACGCCCTAGCATGCCATGTTCCTCCTCCCCGGATGGTAGACCGGGGGTTGTTGGGGTACGAATGTCACGGTACACACGAATACAAGTTTTATTCTAGACCGACCAGTCGGTTTATGGGCCATAATAGCATATCTGCAAGATCTATGTCAACGAACGGTAGGGGCCCGTTGCCCTTCGAGATAGGCGCGGGCCAGGTGCGATGTGTCGCGGCCAGAGACGAGTACAGAACTGATGCTACCGGCGCTGACCCATGCCCCGGTCAGGAAGAGGTTGGGTATGGGGGTACGGGCCGATAGGCGGTTGTGAAAGGTGTTTTCGACGGTTTGTTCCGAGCCACAAAAGCTCCCGCCGCGGTTCATGCTATAGCGCATATTGGTCATCGGGCTGGCGACTTCCTGGTACAGGATAGTGCTGCGCAGGTTGGGGATCAGCGCTTCGGCGCGGGTGAGCAAGGTATCAAAGACGTGCTGCTTGAGTTCGAGATAGCGCGCATTTTTCTGATAGTTGTCCTGGTTGCCCTCGGTGCCCCACTGGTTGGCATAGTCCCACGCGGCCAGGCTATAGAGTGTGACGACGCTGCCCCCTTTCGGGGCGCAGGTGGGGTAGCAAAGGTTGTAGTAGGTGATGCCCATATCGGTATGCTGGTAGTTGCCGTCGAGGATGGCCTGGTAGGCCGCGTGCGGGTCATAGCCGGGACAGAGCATGTATTCGTGGTGGTTCCAGCCTTCGGCGTGCAAATCGCGGTCGAGCCCAAGAAAGACGACCAGACTGGATAGGGCCGGCTGAAGCGACTCAATCTGCTGTGCGTAGGTGTCGGGCAGGTGGTGCCGCCCGACCAGGTTGAGCAGCGTATCGGGGGGGTTGGCGTTGCTAATGATGACATCCGCTTCAATCTGAAGCCCCTTATCGGTTTCGATGCCCACGGCCAGGCCGTCGCGCATGGTGATACTGGTAACCGTCTGGCGGTAGTATACTTGCCCGCCGTGGTCGCGCACACTCTTGGCCAGGGCCCAACTCATAGCCATCACGCCTTCCTGGGGATAGTAGGCCCCAAAGACGTGCAGGCTAACCCACCGCAGGATGAAGGTAACGGCGCTCAGGTGCGCGGGGGACGAGCCCTGGTAATTCCACAGCACGCTAAAGATAGCGTGTAGGTGTGGGTCGCTGATATGCTGCTGCATAAAGTCACCCCAGGTTTGCTGGAGCGCGTGGTGCAGATGGGGGTAGCTGTCTGGTACGGGCGCGTCGGGGGCGTTCAACCCGGCCTGGGTGTCGCTCTGGTAGCGGCGCATATCATAGAAAACGTGCATCATCGCATCTATAAGCTGTCGGATGCCCTTGCGTTCGTGGGGGAAGTGGCGAATAAGTTCGGCTTCATAGGCGACGCTATCGGCATGGGCGGTAATAGTGTGGTCGGGGAATGCGGCCGTGTAGATAGGGTCAAGCCGGTTGAAGGTGACAGCCTGTGGGAGCCCCAGTTCCGTCATGGTGGTGTGGGAGAGGGTGCCGGGGGAGATGCCATCCAGGTAGCGCAGCGACACATCGAAGGAGTAATAGCCGCGGATAAATTCGTGGGCGTAGCCGCCGGGGACAACGTAGTGTTCCAGCATCACCACCCGATAGCCGGCCCGGGCCAGGTAGGATGCGGCACTGAGTCCGCCGATGCCCGATCCGATAACCGCAACATCATATTTTTCTGTTGGCATAATTTCTACCCCTCAAACTCGTCAAACAATCTATCTATTCAATCCATGGCTTAAGTGTACCATACTATGGGGCATGCGCTACTATCGGCACGGGTCATCGGGTTGGTGCGTTGTTCTGATGGGTAGTATACCGTGGGGGGGCGGGCGGTACCACCGGCTCTAGCCGGGGAGGGAGCCTGTCCAGGTGACCAGGTTTGGTGGGCGGCGATCAGGGGCCGGGCGAGCGTGGTATAATTCTGATGAGCGTTTGTGCCTGAAGATAGGGCGTGGTTGTCCCGGCTCCCTGGGGCCGTGCAGCGGGTTGCAGTATGAAGTATGATCAGCAGCAGAAGGCATTTTTCCGGGTCATCTTCCGGGGCTTTTTACGCCTGTTACTACTACTGGCGCTCGTAGGGGCGCTTGCGGGCGGGTATCTCTGGTTCTCGACCGAGCTCCCCTCGCCAGAGCGCTTGCGGGCGCGGGCGGCGCGGGGTAATACGCGCATTCTCGACCGGCAAGGGCGCTTGCTCTACCAGGTGCCCGACCCGTTGAGCGGGCAGCAGCAGCCGGTCGCGCTGGACGATGTGCCGCTGGCGTTGCGCCAGGCCACTGTGGCGGTGGAAGATCGCTCGTTTTACCACAACCGCGGGGTAGATGTGCGGGGGATATTGCGGGCGGCGTGGCACAACCTCATGCAAGGGGAGGTTGTGGCCGGTGGCTCAACGGTGACGCAGCAGGTAGCCCGCAATTTTCTGCTTGCCCCGCAGGCGGCGCAGCAACGCACGCTGGAACGCAAGCTGCGCGAGACGGTACTGGCGCTCAAGCTCAACGCGCACTTCTCGAAAGATGAGATACTGGCGCTGTACCTGAACCAGAGCTACTACGGCGGTATGCGCTATGGGGTGGCGATGGCGGCGGAGTATGTCTTTGGTAAGCCGGTAGCGCAATTGGATGTAGCCGAATGTGCCTTGCTGGCCGGGCTCCCCCAGGCTCCCTCGCACTACGACCCGCTCGTCAATCCAGCGGCGGCGCAGGCGCGCCAGGCACAGGTGCTAGAGGCGATGGTAGACGCGGGCTACCTCTCGCCAGAGCAAGCCGAAGCAGCGCGGGCCGAGCCACTTCAATTTGTGGGGGGCGATACGCTTGCGCAGCGGGACGCGCCCCATGTTGTCGCCTATGTGCTGGCCCAGTTGACCGAGGCGTATGGGCCAGAGGTGGTATTACGCGGCGGCTTGACCGTGACCACCACGCTGGATATTGACCTTCAGCGGGCGGCCCAGGAGAGCTTGCAACGCCATGTAACGCTCTTGTCAACCCCGCGCCATGGAGCGCTCAATCATCAAGTCCACAATGGCGCGGTGGTGGTACTCAACCCATCGGACGGCGCTATTCTGGCAATGGTGGGGAGCCCGGATTTTACCGACAGGGCCCACCAGGGCCAGGTCAATGCGGCGCTGGCCCGACGCCAGCCGGGCTCGGCGCTCAAGCCGCTCACCTACGCCGCCGCGCTGGAGCGCGGGTGGACAGCGGCGACCATGTTGCTGGATGCGCCGGCCTCCTTCCCCACCCGCGAGGGACGCCCCTATGCGCCCGAAAACTATGGCCAGTACTACCAGGGGGAGATCTCGTTGCGGCGGGCCCTGGCAACCTCATCCAATGTCGTAGCGGTGCGGACGCTTGACCACGTGGGGGTACCGGCCCTGCTGGATATGGCCGCGCGTCTGGGTATCGAGAGTCTGGGGCGTCAAGGCGGGCGCTATGGTCTATCGTTGACGCTTGGTGGGGGCGAGGTGACGCTGCTAGAATTGAGCGCGGCGTATGCGGCGTTTGCGAACGGGGGCGAACGGGTAACGCCTTTTGCGGTGGTGGCCGTGGCGGGCGGGCCAGACAGCGCCGCGGTGGCGTGGGGCGGGGCCGAACAGACGCGGGCCCTCTCGCCCCAGATAGCCTATCTTATCACCGACATATTGTCCGACCGCTATGCGCGTATGCCGGTATTTGGGTCGGCGCAGGTGTTGCGGGTAGACCGTCCCGCCGCGGTCAAGACCGGTACGTCAACCGATTGGCGCGATAATTGGACGGTGGGTTATAGCCCCGACCGCGTGGTGGGGGTGTGGGTGGGCAATGCCAACGGTGCGCCTATGCACGCTATCAGCGGGGTAAGCGGGGCGGGGCCGGTGTGGCATGCGGTGATGCTGGCCGCGCACCACGGCTTGCCGCCGCGGGCCTTTGCTGTGCCGGCGGGGGTGGTGCCGGCGGCCGTGTGTGCCGATAGCGGGTTGTCGCCCGCCTCCGGGTGCGCGGCGACGCGGATGGAATGGTTTGTCGCGGGGACAGCGCCGGCCGGCGCGGTGGGACATTCGCAGCGACAGGGAGCGGGAGCGCCCCCCCACCAGACCCGGCCACCGCGCCGCAACGATGACAATGACGCCATGGTACCGGTTGCGGCGCGACCAGCGCCGACTACGGATGCTACCCCCGCGCTGGTGACGCCGGCCCCCGGCGCGGTGTTCTCGTTTGCGGCGGGTATCCCCCGCGAGCGGCAGCAGATTGCGATAGAGGCGCGGGCCGCGTCGGACGCGGCGCAGGTCACGCTGCTGCTGGATGGTGCGCCGCTGGCCGTGTTCGAACAGCCGCCCTACCGGACGCTCTGGCCATTGGAGCGGGGCGACCATCGGGTATGGGTGGAAGTGCAGACCGCGGGGGGCGCGGTGCGGCGCAGTGCAGAAGTGGTCTTTACGGTGCGGTGAGGCGGGCGGAACGGGCCGAGCGGGACGAGCGGGCCGAGCGCAAAGCGGGGAAGCGAGGAGGCAATGTGTCCTTGCTTCGCGTTTGCACTGCTTCGCCTCATCGCTTCTCTATAAAGGAGGTACGGGTATGCGGAGACGGACGGTATGGGTATGGGTGGTGCTGCTGGTATGGGCCGCGGCGGTGGTGGGCGCGCGCCCGGCCAGCGCCGAGGAGCCGCCGGCCACTGGCGAACCCTTCACGATAGGCCAGTCGGTGGCGGGGCAACCCATAGAGGGGCGGCGCTTTGGCTATGGGGCGCGGGCCGTTGTTATTGTGGGAGCTATTCATGGCAACGAGCGCAATACCGAGGTGCTGGTGCGCCGTGTCGAAGAGCATTTCGCGGCATCGCTGCACCTGTTGCCCCCCGACGTGAGCCTGTACCTGCTGCCGGCGCTCAACCCGGACGGCCTGCGCGAAGGGTCACGCTACAACGCGCACGGGGTTGATCTCAACCGCAACTGGGCTAGTGACGATTGGACGGCGGATGCAACCGACCCCTCCGGCACGCGCACGGGGCTTGGGGGAACGCACCCCTTTTCCGAGCCGGAGACAGCCGCTATGGCGGAGTGGTTGCTGGCGCTGCGCGACCAGAGCGAGGCACCGGTGACGGTATTGTTCTACCATTCCGCCTACCCGCCGACGGGGCTAGTGTTGCCGGGGTCGGTGGGCAAGGCGATAACCAACCCCTTCGCAGATGCGCTAGGCTACGCCACCTCGGCCCGCTGGTCGGCATACCCGGTGACGGGGACGGCCGTCTACTGGTGCCTGGAACATGACCTGCGCTGCTTTGAAACCGAGCTACCGAGCCGCGCCAATCTGAGCGACGCCGCGATGCAGCGCCACGCGGGGGCCTTGCTTGGCGTGCTGCTCTGGGAACAAATACAACCCGGCCAGCGTTGTTTTTTAGAGACGGGGTACTGTATTGCCGGGCGTATCCGCGATTTCTGGCAACGCCAGGGCGGGGTAGCGGTGTTCGGGTTGCCGGTATCGGGCCAGCACGAAACCGAGGTGGATGGCGTCGTGCGCCAGGTACAGGTGTTTGAGCGCCACCGCCTGGAACTGCACCCGGAGAACCCCGCCCCCGCAGATGTACAGGTGGGGCGGCTTGGGGTGGCGCGGCTGGAACAGCAGGGGCGGAACTGGTGGCTCTTCCCGAAGGTCTCCGACGTGGTGAGCGGTACCGCGGTGGTGAGCGGTACGACAACGACCGATAGCGATGCCGACTGCCGCTTCTTTCCAGAGACGCAGCACCGCGTTTGTGGCGAATTTTTGCGGCGCTGGCAAGCGGCGGGCATAGAGCAGGATGGGCGGCCGGGTAGCAGCACGGCCGAACATATGGCGTTGTATGGCTTGCCGCTCAGCGAGGCGCAGCCAGAGACGCTGGCAGACGGACGAACCGCGCTCGTGCAATGGTTTGAGCGGGCGCGGTTTGAGCAATATCCGGAGGGCGACGCCGCCAACCGGGTGCATATCGGGTTGCTTGGAAGCGAATTTGTGCAGTATAATGAATAGCGAATAGCTGAAGGAGTTGTACCAATGAGAGCCTGTTTGGAATTAAAAATACTTCTTTTGGGCTATGACATATGTTCCAAAATGCCAGTTTCCGGCTGTGATGAATTTCTCAATTAACCCGAACGAGTTACCGAATACCAGTGGTTTGCGGGCTTCTGCCTGTCTTGATACCCATATTACGGTAAAAAAGTGGCTGATATGCGAAATAATACCAAACACCCTCTTAGTTCCCCTTTCTGCAACTGACCACAGTCCAGCACGCATTGTTGCTCTTTCCATCACCTTTGGGTGAGCGTCCACTGGTTTCAGCATTTGCTTGAGCTTTTGTTGAACATTGGCCGGGTTGTATGCTCGTGGGAAGAGTTTGCTATTCGTGCGAGGTTGTTCCAGGTGGAGAACCACCCGAAATCGTACACTTCCAGTCAGTGCCTGGGTTGCATAGTCCCGTTCGTCGTACTGAGCACCAGAGCTTTCACTACGCACAGCACAGATACCGGCCAGGGTATCCCGAACCTTCAACGCGGTTTCTTCCCACAGTGAGATTTCTTTGGTACGGCGAGAGTGGCGATAATCTTTCACCTCGATAAGCCAGAGTGTTTGTTCTTGCAGATGATAGGCCAGGAAATCAACCGCCTTGTTACCGCCACAACTTTTTTGAAACTGGTTGCGGTAGAAACTCCATTCGTCGTATCGCTCTACTCGCCAGTCAGTATCGTTAAAGGTGAAGGTAAGGCTTCCTTCGCTCAGTTGCATAGTCAAGCTCCTATGGTCTGTCATGAGCCACAGCTATGTGGTGCTCCATATCCAAAAATCGCTCCGATTGTTGCAACTCTTCATCAAGCGCAGTAATATCCCCTATCTCATCTATGGTCTCACCCTGGATAACTTCAACCCCACCTTCGAGGGATATATGCAGACCGAAGCAACGGGTATCCAGTTGCTGAAATTCCTGTTGTTGCAGTATCGTTAGCTCACGCAGCAAAAAGAGGCTATGGGTCGCAATGAAAACCTGTATCCCATTCCGGCTCATTTCCAGAATGGCCCGTGCAATCAGTTTGACAAATGTCGGGTTCAGGTTGGCTTCTGGTTCATCCCAGAAGAGATACCCCTTGTCAAGCAACGACCCGCTTGCTATCAGACGTGCAAGCATCGCCAACTTTCTCATCCCTTCGGCGACCAGATGCATCTCTATTCGCCCCATTGCAGTTCTGAGATAAAAACGCCCTGATTCGTCCATGTCTACGCTACCACCCATAGCCTCTTCCAACGGTTTCAAGAGCGCACGAACACGCTCGGTTCTTGCACCTTTTACCAACGGTACGCCAAGCAACAGAGCGGTATCTCGCCAGGTTTCCTCAAAGGGGAGATGCGTTGTCTCATACAGCGACACAAAGCCAGGAGAAATCGTGAGCAGTTCACGCGAGGGGAGATAGACAGGTATGGCGTCAATCCAGGCTGAAGGATGCGCTTCAATGACCACTTCACTTTTGCTGGAGGTATGAAACGAGTAACCGAAATTGTGCTCTGGCTCCGGAAACATAATCTCCACTTCGCTGCGCTGACGCCCGGCTTGCCGCCGCGCTAAACGCCCAATCGTGTCTGGCTTGAAGACCCCCCGCAACTTACTGGCAATCGCTGTTTGCAGGTAGGTTTTGGTGGGGTATTCAGAACCAGACTCCTTCGCACCATTGGCACTCACAGACAGCATGCTGTAGGCCGCCTTGAGCACATGAGTTTTCCCATTTCCATTTTCTCCGACCAGCACATTGAGATGGTCGCCAAACTCAAACGTGGCATCAGGAAAAATGGTAAAGTTCTTGAGCGATAGGTTGGTCACTTTCACTAGCTATTCCCACTTTCTGGTAAGACCATTCCTAACGAACACACAATTTGCGGCTCTGGCTCGGTGTTCGTCTCCTCGGTTATGATACACAGGCGATCCTCTGTATACATCGTTTGCACCATCTCAACCAGGTGTTCGTCGGGAATGCCCAATTGTATCTGTCGTCGTAACGAACTGCGGGCCGCCTCTTTGAGCGGATAGCGACGCACCATATCTACCACTGGCGCAAGTTGCTCTAGCAGCGACGCGGAAAAGAGCGTTGGTCGCTGTTGGTGTTGCTCACGAACACGTTTTAACCGCTCATAGACCTGTCGCCGCACGCTTCGCAGCGAACCCAGTTGCCCGCCAAAACTCACCTGCTCCTGCACTGCGAGCCGAACCGCCGTCTCGACCAGGGTATAGTGGGTATCGGAGCAGGGGAGCGCCGCCACATCCGGCCCGCAGGCCGCTGCCCGAAATACGCTCGTGATAGACTGCGATACCAGAGTACCGTGATCATCCACCCGCACCAGCGCGTCGGTCCCGTCCGGAAAGCGCAGGTAGGTGATAGCCCCGGCTGGCTCGTCCACCCGCGCTGTTGCGGTGATAGCGCGGGTTGCGGATATAACAGGGGGCAGGGACATGGCAGCTTTGCGGTCTGCTTCCGATGCGCTATTCCAGACTTGCAACGCCACACTGGACAAGTCTACATCCTCGTCACCACCATCATCATTGAGCACCTGTGCATTTTCGGTATACAGTTGATACAACTGGTTGGCTGCGTCTTCCCCAAAGAACGACTCGTCTGTGCCGATAACTTCCTGGTTTTGCTGGAGCCGTTGGTATAGCCGCGCTCGCAGGTTGATGATTTTCTCTACCCCTTCGGCAGGCATAAACGAGTAGGTGTAGATGGTATCGGCACGCTGTCCGATACGGTCAACGCGCCCGACCCGCTGTATCAGGCGAATGATGGCCCACGGCAGGTCATAGTTGACAACAATGTGGGCATCTTGCAGGTTCTGCCCTTCCCCCAATACATCCGTTGCTATCAAGATCCGTAGTTCAGATTCGCCTGGCAGCAATCCACCATTGCTGCGGGGGCTGAAGCGCCGCGCCAGCGTGGTGGGGTTGGCGCTGTCGCCCGTGGCAAGTCCCAGATGAGCAATCCCCTCTGCATGCAGGTGCGAGGCCAGGTAGTTCGCGGTATCGGCAAACTGGGTGAAAATCAACACCTTGTCGTACGGGTGTGTTTTGGTCAATAGCGCAACCAGCGTGGACAATTTGGTGTCCCGTGCTATCGTCCAGTTACGCACGCGCTGAAACACGGTCAATAGTCGTTCGGTATCGCGCTGCAAATCCTTCTTGAGTGATGCAACAAAAAAGCAACTATCGAGCCAGGTGAAGCGGCGTTGAAATTGTGTCTGGTAGGTCTGGTAGATTGCAGCGGCGCGGGCGCGATAGGTTTCCATCTGCGGTACTGGCTGTGACATCGCCTTGTCTTCCAGCACCACCGCATCTGCGGCGTTGTTATATCCTGCCATCTCGCTTACCGTCTCGCTATCTTCGTCCGATACAGCCGTGTCGAGCATTGCGACATCCTGCGTACCTATTGGCACAGGAACGCCCTGTTCCAGCGCGTACAGTGTGACCAGGTTCCGTATGATATGTCGCTCCAGCGACAACAGAAAGCTCCACCCGCTCGACTCCAACCGCTTGAACAGGCCGGTGCGACAGAAGCCAATCAGCCGCCGCCCGGCGCGGTTCAAGTTGTCAATGACCACGCGCTCGGCAGGGTTGGCCCGCTTCACGGCCTGCTGGTTGAGATAGCGCGTCAAACCGTAGCGGGGGAGGTCCAACTCCTCAATAACCTGCACTACATCGTCGCGGTATAACTGCGCGTACTGATCGCCGGGGTCATCCTCGTTTAGCGCAAAGGGGAGCGTTCGCGGTTGCCGCAACGGGATGTAGGCTCGTGCGCCGTTGATGGTTACGAAATAACGCTGGTGCTGCTCGTCGAAGGTGGCATAGTTTCGCATCAGGAATTGGCGTGTGCGGCGCACCATAAACAGGCGCATCAGGTCACGCCAGTCTTCGGGATGGTCGCTCTGGTCAAAGGCTCGCAGTGAACCGGGTGATGCCTGGAAGCGGGCGATGAAATCGGCATCGTTGAAACCCTGAGCATACCATTGGCGGAAGAACCCTTCCGGACGCACGCGCAAATCGCGTTGGTCATTGAGGAAGAGGCGTAGTTGATTGCTCAAGTCGGTGAAATGCTTGTTGTAGGGTGTAGCAGTAAGTAGCAGCACCCGCGCCTCATTGTGGGCGATGTAGTCACGAATGGCCAAGTAGCGTTTGCTCTCGCGGTTCCGTAGATTGTGGCTTTCGTCAACAATCACCAGACGGAAGCGGGGTAGGCGCGTCTCCATTCCTGCCGATACCTTGCCCACTGAGAGCACTTTGCCGGCAATACCGTAGTGAGCCAGGTGCCACTCCCACATAGAAACCAGTTTGGGGGGACAGATAACCAGTGTTGTGCTGTGATCATCCTCCTGGAATATACGCGCTACGGTGGTTGCCATCAAGGTTTTTCCCAGGCCTACCACATCGCCAAGCAACACCCCACCACTTCGATAGAGTTTGTGGGCCACCAGAGAGACCGCCCGTGCCTGGAAATCAAGCAGCACCCCGTCAAGGATGGATGGTATCGGAAATTCGCGCTCGCCCTCGCGGGCTTCCTGGCAAAGGTAGGCGGCCATTTTCAGGTAGACGTGGTAGGGTTTGACCAGGGTTTCGCGTGCCCAACTCTGTTCAATCAGGGTTGCCAGTTCGTCGGAAATGTCATGGCAGAGATAGTCATTCCATCGGTCATCGAACCAGCGTTGCAGTTTGGCCGTGGCATCGCCGTCAGTAACATCAACATTCAATTCACCCTGCTGCGACAGTCCGGGCAGGGTCAGGTTGCTGCTGCCCAGGTAGGCCAGACGAGGCACAATCGGGTCGGTGCGTTGTACCAGATAGAGTTTGGCATGCAGGGGGTGCGCCAGGAAGAGCCGCACGCGCAGTTTGCGGGTACGCAGGTGGTGGGCAAGCTGGCGCAGCGTATGCTCAGCCAGTGCGGTGGGTAGGCCAAATTCCAGTTGTTCGCGGAAACTGGTCGCTATCTCACGGTGAAGCCGCGCCAGGGTGGGTCCGTCCAGATATTCCTCACGCGGGAGCCGCTGTGCCTGCTTCATCAAATCGTGTGCAGGTCGTTGCATTCCAACGATAAGGCGGCAACAACCGTTATCGGTGCCGGGGAAGTGTTCGACCAGGTCGGAGATACTTTGCCACCCACGCAGGTTGAAGTAGCCGACACACACGTCAAGACCAGTCGCGCCACCGGCCAGTGCGTCGCGCAGGGCGGGGAGGAGTGGGGTGTCAATATTGTCGAAGATGGTGGGCATCGTACCTCCAGGTTACAGGTTCATATGGGAGGGATTATAGCACACGTTTCGGATCATCTCCGCCTCCCTGCTCACAGATTCTTTTATAATACTCGGCTGTCCCCTGGCGACAGCGACCGTAGGTTTACCCCTGCGAAGACATAATCACAAGAGGTTGACCAGACCGACAGAGCATCATCTTCTATGATGGTGGCGGCTGGCAGGGTCGGGACAGGTTCGGCCGTCGCAGAACTGGTATTCTTGGCAACCACTGGCAGATAGACAGGCTGAGGAGACTGTGCGGTTGTCGCCTGGGGGAGATAGAAGATGGCGTTGAGCACCTCTCGTATATCCAGAGTCCGCTTGCGTCCCCGTCCCGTTTGTGCGGGCAACGCCCATTGAATCGCGTCCCATTCGGCATCGGTCAAATCGCTTGGATAGGGTTGGCGTCCCATGCTGTCCTCGCATATCATGCAAAGATGTATCCCATGCGCGATAGTATACAGGGTTTCTTCGTAAATTCCAAACAGGCTCTTAGCAACACGGAACTTTTTGTAAATCCAATATCTTTGGGAACGTTACGAAAGATTTTTAGCGAAGTAGGAGAGAAATTCCAACCTCCCCTCGGCCCACGCTCGATCTCAAAAGATCTGTTTGCTCGTCTTTATCGCACGGGGAATGGGCTAGAATAACCTGTTCCCAATTGACTATACGTAAGATAGTTGTGATGTTCGTTGTTGGAGAACAACCCAGGCACGACGATCACGCTTGACAAGTTCAATCCCCCCTATGGAACGAACATGGGTAAGACGAACTAAAGTTGCAAATGACGATCTTTGTTGGCCTTCCCAGAAAGAAGGATCATCTATTCCGAGTTCGCACTCAAACTTTTCTCGAATAGTGTGGATCTGTTTGGCATCAAGACCATCGTAGGTCTGTACTTCTGAGACTTGACCAATGCCAACAATTGGCCCACTCGTTCTCTTGAGCAGGATAATATCATTTTCCTGGACACGCCCGTAAGGTGTTCGCCGATCAACAGAGAAACGTGACTCTATAGTCTTTTGTCTTGCGAGGATTCGACTGAGGTACGGCTCGCCCAATATCGCCAGATGCAACGAGACTGGGATGCAATCCTGTTGCACCAGTCCATTCAAATATGGTTCCCAGAAATCATCTCCCTGCATAGCAAGGAGAAGATCTTTCATAGAAGGTGATCCACTAATTGACACTTTGTCTCTCTCACAAAAAGAACTTTTGTTTCTATTATACACCCTGCGTCAATGATTTAAAGCCTGATTATTGTACCAGATATTGCCTGCAACAGAATCAAGGCAAGAGTTCAGATAACGCTACTTCCCCCCCACCCCCCCCGCATCAATCCCCCCCATCACCCGCCGCGTCTCGCGCAGCGCCACCACCACCCGCATATAGTGCAGCGCATCGTCAAAGGAGAGCGTGCGCC
>DAOTUK010000094.1:0-6491 GCA_034437375.1 Chloroflexaceae bacterium
ACATTCAACCGTTACAGATGACCGACGAACAGTTTTTCGCCCTGTGTGCCGCAAACGATATGCTGCATTTTGAACGCACAGCGCAAGGAGAGATGATTGTGATGACCCCGGCTGGTGGTGAAACCGGAACCCGAAACCTGAATATTGGCTCTCAATTGTGGCTCTGGAACCGGCAGAGCGGCCTGGGCAAAGCCTTTGACTCATCTACCGGCTTCAAATTACCCAACGGGGCCGAACGTTCGCCCGACGCCTCGTGGGTAGCCCAGGCGCGGTGGGACGCGCTCAGCGCCGAAGAGCGGCGCCGCTTCCCGCCCATCTGCCCCGACTTTGTAATCGAGTTACGCTCCCCCAGTGACCGGCCGGCTGATCTTCAGGAGAAGATGCAGGAGTATCTCGCCAACGGCGCACGTCTGGGATGGCTGATAGACCCCGAAACGCAACAGGTGCATATCTACCGGCCGGGGCATCCTGTCGCGGTGGTCGCCAGGCCGGCCAACCTGTCGGGCGAGGAAGTGTTGCCCGGCTTTGTGCTCGACCTGAGCGAGATATGGTAGAAAGCGAGGAACCGCATGGTCACCGCCCCCCGACAAACGCAGCAGTCCTTTGTCCTGCCAGAAGAATACCTGGAACGCGAAACGCTTGCCGACGAGAAGCATGAGTATTACGACGGGGAGATAGTACCAATGGCCGGAGCGTCTATTAACCATAACCGCATTGTTGGCAATATCTATTTTCGCCTGCGCGTGGCCCTCAAGGGCAAAGATTATGCCCTTTTCACCACCGACCTGCGCCTGTGGGTACCGGCCCGCAACGCCTATACCTACCCGGACGTGCTGGTGATAGCCGGCCCGCCTCAGTGCCACAACGAGCGCAGCGATACCGTTACCAACCCCATCTTGCTGATTGAAGTGCTCTCCGAAGCGACCAGCCGGTACGACCGTGGCGAAAAGTTTGTCGGCTATCGTACCATCCCGACCCTGCGCGACTACCTGTTGATAGACCAGGCGCAGTGTCTGGTGGAACAGTTTGCCCGCGTCGAAACAACGAAGTGGCTCTTCACCGAATACCACGCGATGGAACAGGTGGTTGAATGCTCGTTTGAAGGGCTGCAATTGCCCCTGCGCGACATCTACGAGCAGGTCACCTTCCCGCCCCCCGCCAGTACCGAAGCAGAAGCCAGCACAGAGGAAGCCACGACGCCAGAGGCAGGAGGCTAACCCCCGCCACGAAGGAGGAACCCTATGGAAGAGCTGTTTGAATTACGCGCCTGTCTTGAAGAGCAACGCTATGCCGACGCACTCACGATCGTTGCCGAACTGGAAGAGATGAGCAAAGACGATAAAATTAACAAAATAGATAGTTTTGTCGTTATTCTCTTGCTACACCTTATCAAGCAAGCGGCTGAAAAGCGTACCACGCGATCGTGGGATACCTCCATTCGCCATGCCCTGCGCCAGATTGTCAAAACAAACAAGCGGCGCAAAGCTGGTGGTACCTATCTGTCCGCAGATGAACTGTGGTTTGTCCTGCGCGATGCCTACCAATCTGCGCTTGAACGAGCCGCGCTTGAGTCCTTTGGAGGATGCTACGACGCCGACGAACTGGGCGCGATGGTAGACGCAGCGGCCATCCAGTGCGAAGCCGAGCGCTTGCTGGTGGAGCAGGGGGCCGTATGAGATGCGGCAGCATAGCCAGAGAAGCTATCGGGCAACCGTGATGGTGTGCCAGGAGGAACCCTATGGAAGAGCTGTTTGAATTACGCGCCTGTCTTGAAGAGCAACGCTATGCCGACGCACTCACGCTCGTTGCCGAACTGGAAGAGATGAGCAAAGACGATAAAATTAACAAAATCTACAGTTATGCCGAAATACTGCTGCTCCACCTTATCAAGCAGGCCGCCGAACAACGCACCACGCGCTCGTGGAGCCTCTCCATAACCAACGCAACGCGCCATATTGCCCGTACCAACCGGCGGCGCAAAGCCAGCGGCACCTACCTGAGCCAGGATGAACTGAGCGAAACCATCCGCGAAGCCTACCTTCCCGCCCTCGAACGCGCCGCGCTTGAGGCCTTTGAAGGGCGCTACGACGCCGACGAACTGGGCGCGATGGTAGACGCAGCGGCCATCCAGCGCGAAGCCGCGCGCTTGCTGGTAGCGCAGGGGGCTGTATAATCCAGCCAACCTATGGTAGAATACCATTATGAGCGAAATAGCCGTTCGGGTAGAAAACATCTCCAAACAATACTACATTGGGGGCCCCCAACAGGCCTACCCCACCTTCCGCGACGCCCTGACCAGCGCGGTACTCTCCCCCTTCCGGCGCGCCTCCGCGCTTCTCCGCGGACACGCCTACGGAGCCGCCGCCCTCCACGAAGCAATCTGGGCCCTTAAAGACGTGTCATTTGAAATTAAACGCGGCGAAGTTGTTGGTATCATCGGGCGCAACGGGGCCGGCAAAAGTACCCTGCTCAAAGTATTATCGCGCATCACCGAGCCAACCACCGGCTATGCCGACATCTACGGGCGCGTCGGTTCGCTGCTCGAAGTCGGCACCGGCTTTCACCCCGAACTCACCGGGCGCGAAAACGTCTACCTCAACGGCTCTATTCTGGGGCTCAAACGCCACGAAATCAAGCAAAAATTTGATGAAATCATCGAATTTTCGGGCGTCGAAAAGTTTATTGATACCCCCGTCAAACACTACTCCAGCGGTATGCAGGTGCGCCTGGCCTTTGCTGTCGCGGCCCACCTGGAACCCGAAATCCTTATTGTGGACGAGGTACTGGCCGTGGGCGACGCCGAGTTTCAAAAGAAATGTCTGGGCAAGATGAGCGATGTGACCAGGGAGGGCCGCACGGTGCTGTTTGTGAGCCACAACATGGCCGCGGTGCAAGGCCTGTGTTCACGGGTGGTGCTGCTCAGGCACGGCAACGTGATCAAGGACGGCGCTACCCATCACATCGTCAATGAATATTTGAAGGGGGTGAGCGAAATTACCCAGGTGTCGCTGCTTGAGCGCAAAGACCGCAAAGGCACCGGCGACATTCGGATGGCCTCCGTCACGCTCTGCAACGAACAGCTTGAGCCTGTGTCAAGTTTCTGCGCCGGGCAATACGCCGTGCTGGTATGCACCTTTGAAAACCGTACCGGCCAGGAGTTGCGCAACCTGGATATATCGCTTGGTATTGACAACCAGATGGGCCAGCGGGTGACCTTTCTCAGCAACGAAATGACCGGACAAACCTTCCCCAATGTCCCCCCCCACACCACCAGCATTGAAATACACCTTGACCGACTCGCCCTCGCCCCCGGACGCTACCATTTCACCCTCTTTTCAAAAATCAATGGTATTATTGCTGATTGGATTGTCAACGCCGGCTTTTTTGATGTTGAGCCCGGCGATTACTATGGCACAGGAAGAATACCCCCGCAGACACAGGGCGACTTCCTGATCAACCATACGTTCACATTGGGACAGCCCACAAGCCCGCATAATTGAGACACAAACTATGTCAACGCAATTGCTGCTGAGAGAAAAACTTAATAATACAGTGTTCAAGCGCCATCTTGACATCTACCGCCACCAGGCCCGCATACTCAAGCAAACCAACCCACACCATTACCACATCCACCAACTGGTGCGGTACTTTCCCACATGGAGGGAAAGACTCAAGCCCGGCCATACCCCCCTGCTTGACCAATCTCCCTGGATTGTCTTTGCGGCTATCCAATTCTTAGAGCGCAAAACTAACAAGCGGATGCGCGTTTTTGAATATGGGGCGGGAGGTTCAACCCTCTTTTTTGCCCGCCGCGTGCGCGAGGTCGTCACAGTGGAGCATAGCGACAGTTGGGCCAACGATGTGCGAGCCGAAGCGGCCCGACACGGCTATACCAACTATTCCTTGCACGTTATCCCGCCAGAACCAGACCCCCTCGCCCACACCCACGACCCCTCCGACCCCCACGCGGCTCTATCGAGCAGCCCCGACTATCGCGGCTACACCTTCAAAAAATATGCCGCCAGCATCAACGCCTACCCGGATGGCTACTTTGATATGGTGCTGGTAGATGGGCGGGCGCGGCCCGCATGCTTCAGGCATGCCTTGCCAAAGGTGAAACACAAGGGCTATATCATCCTTGATAATACCGACCGCCCCACCTATCAACGCGCTATGCACCTGGCCAAAGACGGATTTCAGCTCTATGATTTTGCCGGCCCAACCCCCTATGTATACCACCAGTTTACCCGAACGTCCATCTGGAAAAAACGCACACGCGCGTGAGGATATAAGCCAATGAAACAAACCATAAAAAAGGTGCTCAAGCCCTACATCTACGCTCCCCGCACCCGGTTGAAACAGTGGAAAATTCGCAACCTGGCCCGGGCCAGTCGTGCGCCGCGCGTGGTCGTCGGTTCAAGCGGCTTTTTTGACCAGGGTTGGATACCCACCGACATAGACGCGCTCAACCTGTTGCGGCCCCGCGATTGGCGTAGATGCTTTGCCAAAGATTCCCTGGCGGCTATTCTGGCCGAACATGTGTGGGAACATCTTACGGTAGACGAAGGGATTATCGCCGCGCGACATTGCTACCAACACCTCAAGCCCGGCGGATACTTCCGCATTGCCGTACCCGACGGGCTCCACCCGGACGCGGCCTACATAGAGCACGTGCGACCGGGCGGGGTCGGGTGTGGCGCTGATGACCACAAAGTCCTCTACACCTACCAGACCTTGCGGGAAGTGCTTGGAAAAGCCGGCTTTGATACCGTCGAACTGCTGGAATATTTCGACGAGTCGGGGCAATTTCACGATACCGACTGGCGCCCCGAAGATGGGATGATACGCCGTTCGAAACGGTTTGACCAGCGCAACGCCGATGGATCGCTGACCTATACGTCGCTTATCGTAGATGCAAAGAAGAAGAGATAGCACGACCTATGTTACTCTTTACCTCGCCAAAGCCCTTTCGGGGACACAACGCCATCATCCAACGCAACGCCATACGCAGTTGGACGTTGTTGCGTCCCGCATGCCAGATCATCCTCTTTGGCAACGACGAGGGAACCGCCGATATTGCCGCCGAAATGGGTATAGACCACATCCCCGATATTGCCTGTACCGAATATGGCACCCCCCTTATCAGCGATATATACCACCAGGCGCAGCGCAATACAACGCACGACCTGGTGTGCTATATCAACGCCGATATTATCCTGATGAGCGACTTTATGCAGGCCGTCACCCGCGTTGCCCAGGCGCGTCCGCGCTTCTTGATGGGCGGGCAGCGGTGGGATGTAGATATTACGACCCCGCTTGACTTTTCGCCCGGATGGGAAGACCACCTGCGCGATATGGTACAACGCCAGGGCACACTGCACGCTCCTACGGGTATAGACTTCTTTGTCTTTCCACGCGGCATGATAGACGCCATGCCGCCCTTCGCCATCGGGCGGCCCGGGTGGGACCCCTGGCTGATCTACCACATACGTTCGCGGAATATCCCCGTCATAGATGCCACCCGCTTGGTGATGATCGTCCATCAGAACCACGACTATGGCCACGTGCCCAAAGGCAGCGGGCATAGCTACCAGGGGCCAGAAGCGCAGAAAAACCTCTCCTTCATACCCGATAAAACCTGCTATTTTACGCTCAACTATGCCACAGCATTGCTCACCCCCAGGGGGCTTATTCCAGCACGCGAGCTGCGCCACCTGCGCGAGTACCACTGGGCATGGCTGGCCCTGCATCCCACGCAACGCTATACCTTGCGCAAGATATGGCGCACATTTCTGCCCTACAATATTCGCCTTCGTACCATCAATATGCTCAATACATTGACGGGCCATCGGCCAAAGAAAACCCGTTCGTAAAGGAGGTTATGGGCAATTGCAAACCATGTATCCCCGCGCCCCCTTCAGGGGGCAAGGCGTCGGGTTGAGGGACACCCGCTATGCAACAGGAGCCGCGACCTATGGCGCATCATGATCGCCTGCATACGCCGGTTGTCTTGCTCATGTTCCGGCGGCCCGACACGACGGCCCGCGTCTTTGCCGAAATAGCCCGCGCACAGCCGCCCAAATTGCTGGTGGTTGCCGACGGGCCCCGCCCCGACCGCCCCGACGAAGCCGAACAATGCGCCGCAACCCGTGCAATTATTGAGCAGGTAGACTGGCCCTGCGAAGTGTTGACCAACTATGCCGAGACGAATATGGGCCTGCGGCGGCGCGTCTCGAGCGGCATCACCTGGGCCTTTGAGCAGGTAGACGAGGCTATCATTCTGGAAGACGACTGTGTACCGCATCCGACCTTCTTTCGCTTCTGCCAGGAATTGCTAGAACGCTATAGAGACGATGAGCGCGTGATGCATATCTCTGGCGATAACTTCCAATATGGCCACAGACGCACCTCCTACAGTTACTATTTCTCATATTATCCCCACTGTTGGGGATGGGCTACCTGGCGGCGGGCCTGGCAGCACTACGACGACG
>DAOTUK010000095.1:0-8513 GCA_034437375.1 Chloroflexaceae bacterium
CCCTGGCCGGTAAAGCCGACTACCTGGGGGACAATGGGTAGTTGGCCGATCAGAATGATGAAGAGCGCCAGGACAATAAAGGCCCCGGTTACGAGCAGTATGCCACGAACGATACCGCCACGTTCGACACTCCTGATAACAACCTGTGGCGTTGGATCGGGCGTAGGGCTTTCACCAAAAACGGTTTGCGGTTGTCTAGCCATGACTCAATGCCTCCTGCATGTTTGGACTCTGGGGGTCACCCAGGGGAATAATCGGTCGTCGCTTCAGTACCTCAATGAAGATGAACACCCATACCCCGCCAACCCCAATGGGAGCAAAGTAGGTCATCCAGTGAACATTGAAGATGGTTTCATTAAACGAAGGGAGAATGAGCCAGGAGAAATCAACAAAGCGCATAATGAAAATGACCAGGGCTACTTTCCAGAGATATTGTATTTTCCGTTTAATAAATCGGTTGAGCAGCAGGAAGAAGGGGAGAACGAATTGTACCAGGATGACCGCAACGGCGATAATGTTCCAGCTTCCTTCCTGGCGCGTCAGGTACCAGGCAACTTCATCGGGCAAGTTTCCAGACCATATGATGATAAATTGGGAGAGGGACATATACGTCCAGAGGATGGTAAAGGCGAAGAGCAGGTTGCCCAGGTCGTGAAAGTGTTTTGAAACCAGGAAGTCGGCAAATGGTTTTTGTCTGGCCACCAGGGCGAGTATCAATATCATAAAGGCGAAGGTGGAAAGCCCCTGGCCAATAATGAAGATAACGCCGTAGATAGCCGAGAAGAAGTGGGGATCAACCGACATGCCCCAGTCGAAGGCGGCGAAGGTCATGGTCAGGACGTAGAGGACGATACCGGGCCCGCTGAGCATCCGAAAGCGATTCTGGATGGCGGGGTTGGCGGTTTTGTCCTGGTCGCTTGACCATTTGATCAGCAGGATTGACCACCCTATCCAGAAGGCAAAGTAGAGCGCGGCGCGCCCAAAAAAGAAGGGCATGTTGAGATAGGGCGTTTTGTGGAGGATGTAGTGGTCTGCGGCGATAATTTCGGGGATGGTCCATTTGTAGAGGTCGTGCATGGCGAAGGCTGCAATGGGAACGAAGAGGAGCGCCATAATTGGGAGGGTCATCGCGGCCCCTTCGAGCAGGCGCCGAACGGCAAATCCCCACATACCATTGGTGAGGTGCTGGAGCATGAGCAGGGCAAAACTGCCCAGGGGTATGCCTATCCAGAAGAGAAAGGCAAAGAGGTACGATTGAAAGAATTGTTCTCTGGTTGCCCCGGCAAAAGATCCTCCTATCCAGATCACCAATCCGGCAATTCCCACGATAATGGCGGGTATTTGCAATCGGGTAAGCTGCTTGATGGAATCGTTATGGTCGCTGGTGGAGGAGGTTGGCGGTGTCGTGTTGCCTGTCTGTGTTTCATTTGCTTCTGTCTGGTCCATTGGATTCTATCCCTACCTTGCTTTACTGACACTCGTCCTTAAAGGGTACGCCATCGGGTACGTCGTCACAGGTGGCGTGCTGGCTCCGTTGGAGCGCACGCATATAGGCAATGATGGCCCAGCGATCTTCGGGGGGTATTTTGGGACCATAGGGGTACATGTTGCGGTAGCCGTTGGTGATAACGTTGAAAATGTAGCCAACTTCGGCTTCGCGCAGACGGTCGGTGTGGTAGTTTGCGGGGGGGGTCAGACCGTGCCGTTGAACCATGCCCAGACCATTGCCAACGTAACCGTGGCAGGGGGTGCAGAAAATATTAAACCGATCCTGGCCGCGTCGGATCATAGCCCGATCCACCGGGTATGGAAATTCGGTCACGAGCTCGCCATCAACCATACCGGTATAGAAGTGTTCGTCGGCCAATACCTGGCTTTGTGAGACGGTGTTGGGGACGCGGGGGCGAGCAACCATACCATCGGAAAAGATTGTGCGCGATGTTTCTTCCATATAGGGTTTTTTGTATTTCGGGGTGTCGTACATGCTCTGGTGACATGCCGATAACAGGAACGTTGCTATGACGACCGATACGATGGCGATGGAGGGTATGTTTTTGATGAGTGGGCGTTGATTATTCATCCACATGCTTCCTTTTCTCTTATTCCTCAACTTCGGCTACGTTTATGGCTCCCAGGCCTTGTAGAAAGGTTGTGGTGTCGTTCAGGTTAAACTTCGGGTCGGTCGCTTCAATGCATAGGAAGAAGCGATCCGATGAGGCCCGCTCGAAGCCGGGGGCGTTGAAGACGGGGTGGTAGGGTTTGGGCAGGCCATTCAGCGCAAGCATACCTATGACGGCGGAAAAGGCGGCTAACAAGACCATGGATTCAAAGGTGATGGGGATAAACGAGGGCCAGCTAAAGGTGGGGCGGCCGCCAATGTTCAGGGGATAGTCGAAAACGGCCGTCCATGTCTGGAGCAAAAAGCCAAAGGTAAGCCCGGTGAGGCCGCCTATGAGTACAATGGGCGAAACCCAGGTGCGGTGTTGTTCCATGGCCTCGAAGAGTTCGTGCATTGGGAAGGGGCTATAGGCGTCGTAGTTGCGGTAGCCGGCTTCCTGGGTGCGGTGGGCCGCTTCGACAACACCATCTGGCGTTTCAAATTCGGCTATCAGACCGTAGAGGTTTTCTTTCTGGTTCATTGGTTTTCTCTTTCAATCTGGCAGGTACCTGGTTTCTGGGCTCTAGTGGTGGAATTTACCAGCCTTTTTCTGGTTTTCATTATGTTGCAATACTTGCATTTCAAAGATGTTAATCATGGGCAGGACTCGGATAAAGAGGAACATCAGACAGAAGAACAATCCAAAAGTTCCCAGGTAGGTTGAGAAGTCCCAGAAGGTTGGTTTGTACAGTTGCCAAGCGGAAGGGAGAAAGTCGCGCTCCAGGCTCATAACCACGATAACGAAGCGTTCAAGCCACATGCCGACAGCGACAACGAGGGTAAGGAGCCAGACGACGATGAGGTTGGTCCGCAAGGCTTTGAACCACATCAGTTGGGGTGCGAGGCCGTTGCAGAAGATGAGCGCCCAGTAGGCCCAGGCATTGGGGCCGTAGAAGCGATTTTCCACCATAAAGATTTCAAACTCGTGGCCGCTATACCATCCCACAAAGACTTCGAGCATGTAGCCGTAGAGAACGATCAGGCCGGTGGCAAGCATAATCTTGCACATATTGTTGATGTGACGCAGGGTGATGAAGTCTTGCAGGTTGAAGATGCGCCGCACGGGGATGGCAATGGTGAGCACCATGGCGAAACCCGCAAAGACGGCCCCTGCGACGAAGTAGGGCGGAAAGACGGTAACGTGCCACCCAGGGACGATAGAAACGGCAAAGTCGAGACTCACGATACTATGCACGGAGAGAACAAGCGGCGTAGATAGACCGGCCAGGAGCAAATAGGCCATTTCGTAGCGGTGCCAGTGGGTAGAGGAGTTGCGCCACCCAAGCGAGAAAATGCTGTAGATGGTGCGGGCGGTGCGGTTGGTAGCGCGGTCGCGCATCTTGGCCAGGTCGGGAATAAGGCCGATAAACCAGAACATCAGTGAGACGGTGGCATAGGTTGAGACGGCGAACACGTCCCAGGCCAGCGGGCTGCGGAATTGGGGCCACAGGTACATGGTATCGGGGTAGGGGACAAGCCAGTAGAAGAGCCAGGGTCGCCCCAGGTGGAGGATGGGGTAGATACCAGCACAGGCCACCGCAAAGAGGGTCATAGCCTCTGCAAAACGGTTAATCGAGTTTCGCCAGGTCTGGTGCAGGAGGAGGAGGATAGCAGAAATGAGCGTGCCTGCGTGACCTATACCAATCCACCAGACGAAGTTAATAATGGCAAAGCCCCAGTCGGCGGGGTTAGTAACACCCCATATACCGATGCCCTTGATGAGCAGGGTTGCCACTGAGTAGATCAAAATCATGAGGAGGATGAAGGCAATGGCAAACCCGACAATCCACCAGCGGGGGGTGGTTTTCGGGGGAGCCATCGGAATGGCGTTAATCTTCTCTTCGATTGAGCCATAGCTATGGCCGGGCCCAATGATGTCTTCTATTTCCTTGACTTTTTTGAGTTTGCCTGCGCTTTCGGCCTGCATCGCGTTACTCCGCTCGTACTTTTAGTGTTCACCGCCATGGGTTGTCCCCTCAACCGGGGGTTCTATCGCCGGGTTGGGGTTTCGTAGCCGGACAAGATAGGTTGTGCGTGGTATGGTATTGAGTTCGCCCAATAAACTGTAGTTATGGGGCTGGCTTTTCAGTTCGGCTACATGCGAATTGGTATCGGCTATATCTCCAAAGGTGATGGCCTGCGTCGGGCATGCAGCCTGACAGGCTGTGAGGATGTCGCCATCTTCTATCTGGTCGCCTTCGCGCTTTTCAATGATGCGACGTGCGTTAATCCGTTGCACACAATAGCTACACTTCTCCATCACGCCACGGGTACGCACAGTGACGTTCGGGTTGCGCATCAGTTTCAGGCTTGGGGTTTCGGTATCGGCATATTCAAAGAAGTTGAAGCGGCGGACTTTGTAAGGGCAGTTGTTGGAGCAGTAGCGGGTGCCGACGCAACGGTTGTAGGTCATATCGTTGAGCCCTTCGAGGCTGTGGGAGGTAGCGGCCACCGGGCACACGACTTCACAGGGGGCACGTTCGCATTGGACGCAACCAAGGGGTTGGTGGTAGGTATTGGGGTTGGAGAGGTTACCATCGTAGTAGCGGTCTATACGTATCCAGTGCATTTCGCGGCCACGGATAACTTCTTCTTTGCCGACGATGGGTATATTATTTTCCGATTGACACGCTGTCACACAGGCGTTGCAGCCGGTGCAAACGTTCAAGTCTATGACCATACCCCACTTGTGCCCTTTCCAGGGCGCCCCACTGGCGGTTTCAAAGGGCGGGTAGATAGATGCCAACTCCCCGTCGTCGCCTTTCATATGGGCAAATTCGGGGTTTTCCCGAAACTGGGCGATAGTGCCAACCCGTACCAGTTCGTGGATGCGGTTTTGCATATGTTGTTGCAGACGGGGATTTTCCACTTTGACGCTCTGGTGGTATTGGGTACTGGCTACCTGGTGGAATATACCAGTGTTGGTAATACCCAGATCGTAGCTAAACCATGGTTGCCCCACGGTGCGGAAGGTGTAGGCATTTTGCCCAAGGTTGCTCCCGACTTGCCCGGCGGTGGTTCGGCCATAGCCCAGATGGATGGTGACGGAGTTGTCGGCGTGGCCGGGGGTTACCCAGACGGGCAGACGGAGGGCCATAGTATTGTAGGACAGGTCTACGAGATCGCCGGTTTTTAAGCCATATTCCTGGGCGGTAAAGGGGCTGACGAGGGCGACATTTTCCCAGGTAATTTTGGTGAGCGGCTTGGGTGTTTCCTGCAACCAGCCGTTGTTGGCAAAGCTGCCATCCCAGATAGTCGGATCGGGCCGGTAGATAACCTCAAAGCCGGTCCCGCTCCATGGGGTTCGCTCAATGGCGTTTCCGTTGAAGGTGACCGTTTTGGGCTCAAAGGCTGTGCCTTCAATCACACCTTCTTGCAAGATGAGTTCCCATTTCTTCTGGGTTTCATCGGCAAGGTGCTCATCCCAATAGGCCCGCACAACGTCGTAGCCGGAGGCGTCGGGCTCGCCAAGCAGCGCGGCCAGCATTTCGTAGGCCGTTTTGCCGCCATAGAGGGGCGCAATAAGGGGTTGGATGATACTGGCTGTACCATCGTAGGCGCGGGCGTCGCCCCAGGTTTCAAGGAAGTGGGCCAGGGGGATATGCCACCCACAGAAGGCGGATGTTTCGTCCTGAAACAGGCTCATATGAACGCTGTGTGTGACGCGACCAAGAAGACCGGCAAAGTCTATGTCGGCGGGCGAGTCGTAGACAGGGTTTCCACCGATAATAATGAGGATGTCTACATTGCCAGCGCCAATTTGTTTGACCAACTGGTCAATGGATTGCAGTTTTTCGACGGGTTCAGCCTCGACAGGGTCGGTAAAGGTAACCGTCTCGCCCAGGTTGCCCAGTTTATCGTTGATGGCGTGGGCCAGCGCATGGACGGCGGGGGGTTGCGTTTCGCCAGCAATGACGATGCTAGTTCCCTCGTGGGCTTTCAGATCTTCGACCAGCGCATCTACCCAGGTACCGCCAATTTCAAAGACATCGCCGCTCAGGTTGACCCCGAGTCGGTTGGCGACCATACGGGCGAAATCTTCCACCTGATTGGATTGGAGCGGCAGACGGTGATCAGCCATAGAGCCAGTGATCGAGGGGGTGCTTTCCACCACATAGAGGCGGTTCATTTCCAGATTGTCTTCACGGACGCGGCGCTTGTCGGCAAAGGCCCGCGAGTTGGGGATGACGGCGGGGCCGTAGGAGAGGAAGTCGGAGTCGAGAGCCAGCACCACATCGGCTTTGTCGAAGTGGTAACGCACCTCGACATCTTCATCAAAAGCCATGCGTGCGCCGGCAGTCACGCTGTCACGGCAGATGGGTTCATACTGGAACCATTGCACGTCCGGGTAGGTTTCGCGGAGTTTTTCGATCTGGTCGTAGAGGGTGGGGGAGGTTACCGGTTCTGTGAGAATAGCCAGGCCGCTACCATCATCTGGTATCTGGGGAATGACGGTATTCACAAAGGTTTCCCAGTCGCTCGGTTCGCCAGCGCTCAGCACTTGCCTTGAGCGGTCGGGGTCGTACATCGTCAGGATGGAGGCAGAGGTGAAGAGATCAACGGAACCAAGGCTACCGGGGTGCAGGGGGTTACCGGCAATGTTCGTGGGGCGGCCTTCGTGGCTCTCAATGACCACGCCGCGGCCATAGCCACCGATGGGTATGGTTGAAGCAAAGAAGAGGGGCACACCGGGGGTATGTTCGGGGGGTGGCACAACATAGGGAATGATGCGCTCTTCGGGTTGGAGCGGGCCACAGGCCGTCAGCCCGGCCAGGGCCATGGATGCCCCCATCAGTTTCAGGAAGGTGCGGCGACTGACGCTGCTGCTTCCTGGTTCTATTCCGCCGGGAAACTCGTTTTCAAGGAATGCTTGAAATTCTTCAGTTTCCGCTACTTCCTCAAGGCTGCGCCAGTAGTATGGGCCACTGGTATTGGCAAGGCGTTCACGGATGGCAGCCAGGTCAATTGATTTGTTGGTTTGTTTTGTCATTATCTGTGGCACACCGAGCAGTTGGTAATTTGTTCAATCTTCCAGGTACGGTGACAGTCCAGACAAAAGCCCATGTAGAGTGTCTCCGTTTTGTAGACTACGGGCATGGTTTCCACAGCGCCATGGCAGGTGGTACAATCAATACCACGTCCGCGTACGTGGATGCTGTGGTTGAAGTAGACAAAGTCTGGCAGGTCAGTTACCCTCACCCATTCTATTGGTCGGTTCGCGTCTCGTCGCTCTGACAAATCTTTGAGCCAGAGACTTCCCTGTACTTCGTCGTGACATGCGAGACAACTATCTACAGAGGGGAGGTCCGCGAACGATGATCGTTCAGCCGAGGTGTGGCAATAGAGACAATCTATCCCAAGGACACCGGCATGGAGTTGATGGGTAAATGGCGTTGGTTGGGCACGGACAACGCCTATCCGTCGTATAAAATGGGAACGGTCAAATACTGCGAGCGCGAGAAGAACCAGGATGACCAGGTAGACCGCTCCGAGGGCGCCGACCTTTGCGACAACGTTAGCGCCAGGGCGAAAGACTTGCATGAGAGAATAGTATCCTTCCCTTACACGATCCCTCTCAGAGCTTGTTTGGAATGATTTCGCATATCAGCCACTTTTTTACCGTAATATGGGTATTAAGACAGGCAGAAGCCCACACACCACTGGTATTCGGTAACTCGTTCGGGTTAATTGAGAAATTCATCACAGCCGGAAACTAGCATTTTGGAACATATGTCATAGCCCGAAAGGGGTATTTTTAATTCCAAACACCCTCTCAAAGAACCTTCTCTTTGTATGAAGTACAACGCGCTGGTATTGTAATCAAGATCCAGGTATCTGTCAAGTCGCTTGACAATGCTTTGTGGTGGTATCGTTTACCGCTTTGAAATCCAATATTACGGTACAGTTGGGGGGGGTGTTGACTGTATTGTTATGCCTGTCACAAGTGACGATTGACTATACCATTATTTGTGTTGGCTGTCAAGGTGTATGGGGGTCAGCACCAACGCATCTGGTTCGGTGGGGGCAGGGCGAGTAGGCGAGCTAACGTCCAGGGGGCGACGCTGGCCGGTGGCGGGGTCATACAAGCCGATGGCCAGGTGATAGTCGCCGGCCGGCAGATTGGCCGGTAGGGTTAGTTGTATTTCGGTGGGAGTGAAGCGACCCGGCTCCCACTGGCGCGTGTGTAGGGGGCGGTCTATCTGGGCCTGGCGCGTGCCGGTGCTGTCCAGCAGATAGGCGAATAGCCAGTAGTCGCCAGCGGGGGGGGCCAGCGTTTCCCAGACGAGGTGGATGGTCAAGGGGTGGCCGCGTCGGGCGGGGCTCTGCTGCTGGTAGCCGTACAGGGTAATAGTGG
>DAOTUK010000096.1:0-19867 GCA_034437375.1 Chloroflexaceae bacterium
CCCATCGCCATCGCCCGGCACAATAACCACCATGTCAACGGCAAAGCCCCGCACACTCTCCACCGTAAAGCGCGTACCACACAACCACACCTCGTCGCCCGGTACGGCCGGCCGGCCCAGCAGACTCACCACCAACCCGCCGACGGTATCTACATCCGGTACCAGGTCATCGTCCTCGTATGGGATAGAGCGCGGCGCGGCCTCGTATAAATCTACCAGCAGCAAATCGCCCCGCGCCAGAAAGACGCCCGGCCGCATCTCGCGCAGGGAAGGCAACTCCACTTGATCAAACTCATCATGCACATCGCCCACCACCTCTTCCACCAGATCTTCCAGCGTCACCACCCCCGCCGTACCGCCATACTCATCAAACACCAGCGCCATATGAATATGCGACCGCTTGAAGGCGGCCAGCAACCGCTCACACGTCATCGCCTCTGGCACAGCGGGCATCTGGCGTACCAGGGCCCCCAGGTCGAAGCCCCGTTCGGTATCAAACTGCTGGCTCACAAAATCTTTGACCAGCAACACCCCGACAATCCGATCCAGACTCTCCTGATAGACCGGAAAGCGGCTATGGGGCGAACGCACCATCAACAGGCGCAACTGCTCCTCGCTCACGTCCAGGGGAACGGCCACAATACGCGGACGCGGCGTCATGACCTGTCCCACGCGGCGCTCGTCCAGGTCAAAGATACGCTGGATAATCTGCTGCTCGTCGTCGCTCAGCAAGCCGCCCTGGTGACTCTCTGAGATAGCCTGTTCGAGATCTTCGGGCGAATACAACCGCCGATGGGTATAGCCCCGCGGAATATCAAATACCACCAGTAGACCGCGCCCGATGATACCCGGTACAACCACCAGCGGCCACAACAACCACCCCATCACCCGCATAAAGCCATCTACGCCCAACACCACGCGCTCGGCGTATTGCAAAGCCAGCGACCGGGGCACCATCTCGCCGCCCACGACCAGCACGACCAGCAGCACCAGCAGCACCAGCACCACCGCCACCCCATAGGCCACGATTGGTTGCCACCCGAACCACCCGCCTAACACCCCCGACAACCACTGGCCGGCAACCAACGCGCCCCCCATGCCAAGTAACAGGCTTGTCAACACCATACCAACCTGTACCGTCGTCACATAGCGGTCGAGCAAGGCCGGCTCGTCTAAGATCCGCTTGATCCGTCCGGCCCCGCGGTGCCCTTCGGCTACCAGTTGGGCCATGCGCAGGGTGGGAACCCGGATAATGGAAAACTCGGCTGCCACAAAGAAACCGTGGCACAGAACCAGCACCACAAACACTCCAACCAGCAAAACGGCTATCATCTACCCACCCTCAGCGGTACCCGACCCCGGCGCCACCTCGTCCACCAGCGGCATATACAAGCACACGTCGGATACCACCGGCCCGTTGACCGCCTCAACCCGCAACCGCACCCTATCCAACGCCACTTCGTCCCCAACCTGGGGCAACCGCCCAAGCACGGTCATAACCAACCCGCCGACGGTATTCACCTCGTCCTCTGGCAGATGCAAATCAAACCATCCATTCACATCGGAAATTAACGCATCGCCCTGCAAGCGCACGCCGCCATCCAGGCCACGCACCAGCAGGGAAGGCTCGTCGTCAAATTCATCGCGCAATTCGCCAAAAATCTCCTCTATCAAATCGGCAATGGTAATCATCCCCTCGGTGCCGCCAAACTCATCCAGCACAATGGCTACATAGCTGCGTTCCTGCTGCAACTGTTTCCACACCCCAAGCGCCGGCATAGACTCGGACACGTAGGAGACATTGCGCAAGACCGAGACGACGTTGCCATTGCCCTCGACATACAGACGCAGCAAATCTTTCAGATGCACCATACCGACAATCGTATCAATCGTATCACGATATAAGGGTATGCGCGTATGGCCGGAACGGGTCACCAGTTCGAGTAATTCCATTAAGGGGGTCGCTACGGGGGCCGCAACTACCCGCGTACGCGGTACCATCACCTTCGAGGCGGTCAACTCGCCAATACGAAATACATTATGCAACAGCTCATGCTCGTTCGCTTCCAGCATGCCGCCGCGTACACTTTCCACCGCCACCATTTCGATTTCCTCTGGCGACAAGATTTGCCGCCGCGCCGGAGGGGGAACCCCCACCAGACGAAATACCATGACGGTGATGGCATGCAACAGCGCAATGGCCGGACGCAACACCGCCATGGAGAAGCGCATAGGGACAACCATAGGCAGGGCAATTTCTTCAGAATAGCGCAAGCCCAACGAGCGCGGCAACAGCTCCCCAAACACCACATAGACAACTGTCAAGGGGATGGCCACCAGCACGATAGCCAGTATATGCGCCAGGATGGTGAGCCAGTCGGGGCCCACCCCCGGCGGCAACAGTTCGAACAGCCAGCGCGACAATGGCTGCGCTATAACCGACTGGGTATAGAAGCCAAGCAGCAGACTGGCCAGGCTCATCCCCATCTGGCACACGGTTACGTACACATCGAGCCGGCCGGTGTCGGTAATCACAGGCTCAAGCAACTGTGCAAAACGATTGCCAGCGGCGGCTTGCTGCACCACCCGTGAACGGCGTGCATTGATGGTTGCAAATTCGGCCATCACATACAGCGCGTTGGCAAAAACGAACACCGCAATAACCGGTACAACGACAAACGCAGCATCCATGACACTCTTACCCCAGACCAGCATCAGTCACAGAACCCATAATATCATACCTGATAGCATACCATACCTGTCCATAAACAGGCGAACGCTTGCCGACTGGCCGTACCTGTGCTATTATCTGCCATGCAACTATGATACAGACGAAGAGGAACGCACCTATGACAACGCTCCCCCATTCCGACCAACCAGCAGTGCCCGTCCATCTCCTGCCCATCCAGGGCCTACGCCCGGTACCAGCCGGCTGGTTACACTCAGCAACCCATTATCTGATAGCCCATACCGTTACGAACCATGTTACAATAGGTAGGAGACAGCCCATGGCCCAAACCACTGTGCAACCAGCGCACCAGCGCGTGTCAGGCTGTCCGGGCCCACAACAACCGGTAAAAACCACACGAGACTATGCATGCTAGAGAAATTTGAACGAGATGAAGGGTTACGCCATTTTGAGCGCGGTATCGCGCTTGAACGGGCCAACCGCATTTCAGAAGCCGTGAAAGAGTATCGCCAGGCCGTCGAACGCTACCCCCACCTGCGCGAAGCCCATGTGGCGCTTGGATTTTATTACCAGCGCAACGGGTTGCTGGCCAAGGCGGCCGAGGAATTTCATACGGTTGCAAACCTGGAAGGCGATTTTCTCTCCTACTTCAATCTCGGCCATATCCTGGTCGAACTACAACGCTATGATCAGGCGCTAGAGGCCTTTCACGAATGCTTGAAGCATGAACCGAACGACGCGGCGACCCATTACGAAATTGCCTATATCCACTACCAGAACCAGCGTTACCATACCGCGCTGCACCATCTGCATATTCCGGTGAAACACTACCCCGACGATTGGGAAGTCCACTATCTGATCGGGAGGTGCCACCTGGCCAATGGCCAGTACCAGCAAGCCCTCCGCACCTTTATGCACGCTCTGCCGCTTGCGCCAACCCCCCAGGCCCGAACCCAACTGCATACTACTATTGTGACGGTTGAACGCCACCGCGAATTTTACGCCATTACGAATATGAAAGACCAGCTTTATGCCCACGAAGGCATTATTTGCCTTGGCTCATCTCAGGACAACGGCCTGGCCATTCACCACAGCCACGACTACCATTTCACCTATCCAGATATTGGCACAACCTTGCAACGCTTGCTGGCGCTCCAACCCGCCAACCGTTGGCATATGACCGCTATTGTCAACAGTGACCGCCTCTCAACGCCGCTGGCCGTTGCGTTGAGCCAGTTGCTCAACCTGCCGCTGCATACGCCCGATACCCTGCGCCCTCACGATAAACCGCTGCTAGTGCTCACGATTGGGCGCGAAGCCGAATTGCTCAATCTCATGCTGCAAGAGCTTGACCAGACTAGCGTGACCTTCTGTCTGGCGCTCAACTGGCAACGCCACAGCTCGCTGCTCCCCGACATTGTGGGGATTGCGGCCCGCGGCACGTGTAGCGTGCCATGGGAACCAGAGTTGCGCCGCTTGCGGGCTGATGGTGCGCCGCCAGAGCAGGTAGAATGCTGCATTCAGCAAGCGACTAGCCATGTTTTGCACGCCTGCGCCAGTACCCCTCCCGACCCTACCCTGAACCACCAGATAGCATATTATACCCAGTCCCACCGTCGCCTGCGCTTTGCTCCCCCGCTTGACGGCACAGACTGAGCGCTACGCCCCCGCCCTATCCTCATCCTCTCCCGTCTCCCGTACTACGACAGCCAGCGTGCCATCGTACAGCGTGAGCGTGAGCGTGTCGCCGGGCGCGGCCTGGTCGGCGCGGGTGATAATGCGGCGGTCATCATCCGTACGGCGAACTATGGCGTAGCCGCGCTTGAGCGTGGCCTGGGGACTGAGCGCGTACAAGTGCGCGCGGATGCCTTCCAGGCGGGCCCGCTGGAGCCCAAGGCGGTGGGTTATCTGGGCCGTGGCGCGGCGCTGCACATCGTCTACCTGCTGGCGGGCGCTGTGCAGGCGGGCGGCGGGGTGGTAGCGCTGCAAGCAGTCGTGGGTATCATCAAGGCGCTCTCTGCGGGTGCCAATGGTGGTTTCTATAGCCTCGTCAAGGTAGAGCCGTAGCGAGGATAGGGCCGCGTATAGTTCTTCCCGTTCTGGCACGGCTAACTCTGCGGCCACCGAGGGGGTTGGGGCCCGTTCGTCGGCGACGTAATCCACGATGGTGGTATCGCTTTCGTGCCCCACCCCGGTAATGACCGGCACCGGGCAGGCAAAGACAGCGCGGGCGACAATCTCTTCGTTAAATGCCCATAAATCTTCAATTGAGCCGCCCCCCCGCGCCAGCAAGATGACATCTACCCCGGCGGGGGCCAGCGCATTGAGGGCCCGCACGATGTCGGCGGGGGCCTGGTCGCCCTGTACCAGGCAGGGGGAGAGCAATACCTCGACCAGTGGGCAGCGCCGTTCTAGCACGGTGAGTATATCGCGGAGCGCGGCGGCCTGCGGCGAGGTGACAATACCGACACGGCGCGGCAGGAAGGGCAGTTCGCGCTTGCGGTTGGCGTCGAACAGGCCTTCGGCATCCAGTTGCTGCTTGAGTTGCTCAAACCGCGCATGCAGCAGACCCACCCCGGCGGGGCGGATAGTATCCACGTATAGCTGAACATCGCCGCCGGCCTCGTAGAAGGAGATGGAGCCATGGGCCAGCACGGCGTCCCCATTGGCGGGGAGCGCGGTTTGTCGTTCGGCATAGCTGCGCCACATCGCCGCCCGGAGGACGGCGTTTTGCTCTTTCAGGCTAAAGTAGCAGTGGCCAGAGGCGGCGCGTTTGAAGTTGGAGATTTCCCCCTGTACCCAGATGTCGCGCAGCACCTCATCGGCGGAGAGCATCTGGCGCAGGTAGGCATTTATCTGGCTCACGGTGAGTAGTTGCATGGGTTGTGTTCGTTCTTTCTCATAAGTGCTTTGTATATGCGTTCTATTATACCACGAGGCCCACCCCCGCTCATTCCCGCAGCGCGTCGCGTTTGGCGACATTCAGGCGGCAGATACCGGCAAATGCACATCCCATCGGGCAATCGGCGCGCGGCTGTACCGCAAAGTTGCCCCCTCGCACGCCGGCTACCACCGCCGCGACGTTCGTTTGCAACGCGGCCAGCGTCTCATCGCGTTCGCGTTCGCTCAATGGGCGGCTATACTTGCCGCTGCCCAGGTGGAAGAAGGCGGCGTGGGATACGTCTACGCCCGGTTGCAAGACCTGTTCGACTGCCAGCATATAGATGGGCAACTGGGCATCCTCCCCCTGCACCGTTTCCGATAGCGAGCGCGGGGTAGCGCTACTTTTATAGTCAATCAACACCAGCGCCCCATCGTCGCGCTGGTCTACGCGGTCTACGCGCCCGGCCACCAGTACCTCCTCGCCGCCCGCCAACCGTAGCCGCAACGGGGGGGAGCCATCGCGCCCGCCAAAGCCTTGCTCAATTGCGAGCGGGCGGCACGCGCTGGCCCATTCGGGCGGCTCATACAGGGCGCGGTGTAGCGCCTGTTCCAGCCGCCGGCGTATGCTGCGCTGCTCCCATTCCCAGAAGGGCCCCCGCTCAAAGCCATAGGTGGCCGGGGCATTGGCCAGCACTGCATCAGCGGCTTGATGGAGCGCGGCCATAATCTCCGGCGCGTGGGGCGCGGTAAAGGGGTAGCCGCCGGCCACCCACGCGCGGCCGGCGTGGGCTAGAATGGCGTGGTAGATAAGCCCGCGTGATACGACTTCCAGGCCCTCTTCCGGATCGGCGGCCGTGGACAGGCGGAGGACATGTCCGGCCGCAAAGCGGAAGGGACAGGTTGTGTAGTCGTTGCATTGCGTCACGCTCCAGCGGTGGGACGCCCCGAAACGCGACTCGAGTTCGGCCTGGAGCGCCGCATCATCCAGTACCCCCTCAAAGCACCCATATGCCCCTTCAATCCCTTCGCGGTGCCATTCAATCGCGCAGGCCCGCCCCACATGCGCAACCAGCGGCGCGGCTATCTTCCACCCCGCGCCCCGGCTCTGGACGAGCGCCGCCAATGCCGCCGCATCCGGGGCGACCGGCGCGGGGTGCGTTTCGCGCTGGTCGCGCATCACGTCGGCCAGCGCTACCAGCGCCTCCTGGGGCGAGCCGGCCTGCTCTGGCGCTGGTAGCGCGGCGGCGCCTATCCGTTGCCAGATGATGCTTTGCTCTTGCACCAGTCCACACAACGCCACGAGGTAGGGCGAGGGGGGGAGTGTATTGCCGCGCTCGTCCAGGTAGGTGCGCGATAGTACCAGCGTGCGCCGCGCACGCAGTACCGCTTCGTAAAACAGCGAACGCTCGTCGGCGGGGTCAACAATGGGCAAGGGTATCCCCGCCTGCGCCAGGAGCCTCCGTTCGCGCCGGCTATAGACCGGCTGGCCGCCCCGCGCCGGCGGAAATTCACCCTCGCTCAGGCCCATCAAGATGACATAATCGGCATGCACGCCGCGGGCCGCCAGCACGGGCAACGCCGGCACGCGCTCCTCCTCGCCTGTGTCGGGTTGGTAGCGCGTGCCGGCAAGCGCCAGCATCACCTCGTCAACGAAGGCCCGATATGGTATGGCCGGCTCGTCTAATGCTGCCGCCGCGCTAGACAGCGCATCGAGGATGGACGAAAGCGCCCCCGCCACTACCGCCCACCGGTTGTCGCTATTGCCGTCGCCCGACCCAACCGCGACCCGCTGGCGGAGCCAGTCCACGTAGGCGGTCGTGGTGGCTTTCGATGGTGGCGCGAGCCACGCTACAAACGCATTGAGCAGCAGCAGTACCCCGGCCGCCTCGTCGGGCGAAACCAGCGACTCATACCCTGCATCTGTGGTTTGGTCTAGCTGCGAGGCGGCTACCCATGCGAGCGCCCCCCGCATGGCGTCAAGCCCCATCGTGACCCCCGAACGGCGGGCTACCCTATCCAGCACGCCGGCGGCCTTTTCCATATTGGGGGTGCCGTCGGGGAACAGCAAGGCGGCGGGTACGTGGGCCGCCAGCGCCTCCCCCTCGGCGGTTTTCCATTCGGTACATACGCGCAAGCGCCCATCCGCTATGCTGCGCCACACCTCGACCAGCGCGCGGCGGGGATAGTTCTGGAGCGATAGGCGCAGCAGATGGAACAAGGCCAGCACCGGGGTAGCCTGTTCCAGGGGGAGGCCGTGGTAGAGCTGGAGCGGTACCCCATACTCGCTGGCGATCTCGTACAACAGCGGCTCATAGGGGGCTCCGTTGCGGTAGAGCAACACGACTTGCGCGGGGGTGGCTCCGTCGGCAAGCGTCTGTTGTACATACCGCAAGACGGCCCGCACCTCGCGCTCGCGGTCGGCGGCCTCTATCACCCGCAGACTATCGCCTGTGGCTGTCGCCAGTGGCGGCGGGGGATTGAGCGCGAACAGGTGGGCTTCAATATGGGCAAAGAGGGGGTTGGGGGGCGGCGGGGATGGCGCTATGTCGGTAACGGCCTCTGTGACTACGGGGGATAGCTGTTCGACAAGCTGTGCGTAGGTGCGGGCAAAGCGGTGGAGCGCGGGGCGGTTTTCTGCGCCCCCCGTGAGCGTGACAACGCTTCGCGCCACGCGCTGGCCCACCAGCGCCAGGAAGCGGCGCTGTAAGGGGGTAAACTGGTCGAAGCCATCCACCACCAGCAGGGCCCTATCGGTGAGCAGGGCCGGGTCGTCTTCCAGCGCACGACACGCGAGGGCCAGGTGATGGGGGGCATCGGCCAGGTCGCGCGCGTCAAGCGCGGCGACGTAGGCGTGCAAGAGGGTGCCCAGTTCGGCGTCGTAGGGCGTCACACGGGCCGCTGTGAGTGCGGCGGTGTCTACCTCGGACATCTGCATTTCCGCAATGAGCGCATCGAGCAGCGAGAGGACGCCGGGCTTGTGGGCGACCGCCGCAAAGGTGGGCATCTCTCCCGCGGCTACCAGGGAGCGCACCACGGCCCGCAACAGCATCCAGCGCAAGGTAGCGGTCATTCCTTGCACGGGTACGCCGGCCGTGTGCAAGACGAGCCTGGCCAGGCTATGGAAGGAGCAGCGCTTGAGACGGGGCATATTCTGGGTGCGGGCTTCAAGATACTGGCGCAGCAGGTGGCCCGGCACCAGCAGCAACGCCCCACCTTGCCGCGGCTCATGCAACAGACGCAGCACCGCTTCGGTTTTGCCGCTACTGGCGGCCCCCACCAGTATTGTTTTCTGGGCAAGCGCCATCGTCCCCTCCCACACGTCTATATACCAGAAACAAACAGAGGCGAGAAACGCCCGGTTTCTCGCCCTGCCTGCTGCTTGCTGCCTATCGGTAAGGGTTCACACGTGGGGGAGCGCTTTCTGGGAGCGCGGGCATCGGGCCCGCCCCGGAGCCGGCGGGACGTCTGCGCTCCCAGGGGTTGCCCTCCAAACGTGAACAGTTACACCTATCGCTACGAGCCAAGCAAGCGCTCTCGCGTATAGACAATATGCACAATCACTTTTTCAACATTTTGTTCGCGCCCAAGCAGCGGGAAGGTTTGCATATCCAGCACATGCTCCTGCCCGTCGGGGCTAACGTAGTCCTCGCGGCTACGGCGGGCGCACCCATCACCCATCGTCTCCACCACCATCTGGCCGGGGAAAGATGGGTCGTTCATATCGCAAATTTCCTGCCATGGCTCATACATAATTTCGTCGGCGCTGCGCCCGAAGAGGTTGGCCATCGCTTGATTGACCGTGAGCACAAGCCCTTCGCCATCTAGCAGGGCCAGGCCATCGTCCAGGCCATCAAAGAGAATGCGGAACATATCGCGGCTGTGGCGCAGGTCTTCGTTGAGTTCTTTCAAACTGGCGTAGGCGGTTTTAATAGATTCTTCGGCCCACTTGCGCTCGGTAATGTCGCGTACGATAATCTGCATGGCGGGCTTGTTCTCCCACTCGCACAGGCCGGCGTTTACTTCCACCGGGAATGGTTCGCCCCCGATGCTGGTATATGAGATTGGCGTAAAGGGGGGATTGACCGACTGTATCTCAAGCTGTATGCCGTCGCCCTCAAAGTGTTCATCCAGGCGCACGAAGACGGTTTCGAGGCGGGCTACGTAGGAGGAGTCGGGCTGGATGTGTGAGAGACAGGCGGCGCAGTTTTCGACATGTTCTTTTTCGACAAACGAGAGGAGGTTCTTGTGCAAGACTTGTTCGTGTTCGCTGGCCCCAAACATTCGCAACAGGGCCGGGTTGGCCAGCAAAATCGTTCCTTCGGCATCTACAATCATAATGCCATCGGGGGCCAGTTCGGTAATGCGCTCAAATTTGGCGCGTTCCACCATCAGGCGGCGGTAGCGATTGAGTTTGGTAATTGTGCGTACCCGCGCCTGTAATTCAACGGGGTCTATGGGTTTGGAAATGAAGTCATCGGCGCCAACCTCAATACCGCGCAGGCGCGACTCGCGGTCATCCAACGCAGTGACCATAATGACTGGTACTTCGGCCAGGACCTCATCAGCACGCAAGCGGCGGCACACTTCGAACCCATCCATAGCGGGCATCATCACATCGAGCAAGATGAGGTCTGGGGTCAGTTCAGCCGCCCTGGCCAGCGCCTCTTGTCCATTACTGGCAAACGCCAGGTTATGATCTGGCGAGGTCAGGAGACCTTCCAGCGTTTTACTCATAAACAGCTCATCGTCTACGATGAGAATAGTACTTTTGTGTGTCATATCTCCACCTTACCTCAGCCTGATAGTACCCGGCACACTTGTGTGTAGTGTAGCATATTTTGTCAAACTTGCTTTGCCTTGTAACTGTTTACTTGTGGGGGAGACATTTCTGGGAGCGCAGGCGAGACGCCTGCGACGGAGCGGGCAAGATGCCCGCGTTCCCAGGCAGTGGCCCTGTACTTGTAAACAGTTGCTTTGTCCATACTGGTATCACCAGTGTACTAACGTTTTCCCGTCGCTTCGTCTTCCATGATAGCACCACTTTGATAAACGTGCCATAGGCATTCGTCGGGTAATTGTTCACCCATCAGGGAATGTTTTCTGTGCACGTGGGCATCGTTACGTGTGCGTTCGTCTCGCTGGTGCTTGCGTCACGTTGTCCCCGTTGCTGGTATGCCCTATCGCTGGTGCCGCATCCTTCTCTCTACAATAAACGGTAGCAGAATGAAGATTTGTCTGGTGTATCTGGCAAACCCTGGACATGTTTTACGCGGGCTTAAAAGTACTTAATGCTTTCACGACTCTCTCTTAACATGACGATGCTATGCTGGTACGGCCCTTTTATGGGCCCGAAGGTCTGTTTGGGAGGACAAAGTTCAGCGTATAGTCATAGGGAGGAGCAAACGCAGTGAGACCATTGTGGAGCAAAGCCGATATACACATCCACACCACCTATAGCGCCGATGGAACTGCCGGGGTTGAGCAAGTGCTGGAGTATGTCGCAACCAAAACTGATTTGCGGGTTGTGGCGATTACGGATCATGATGAGATTGCGGGCGCTCTGAAAGCGCGCCGGCTGGCCTCGCAGTATGGATTGGACGTGATTGTTGGGGAGGAAGTATCTACGGCTGAGGGTCATCTGCTGGCGCTCTTTATTGAGCAATGGCTCCCGCCCGGACGTCCGGCGGCCGAGACGATTGCGGCGGTTCATGCCCAGGGGGGGCTGTGTATTGCGGCCCATCCGTTTGCCTGGCTTGTGCCTTCTCTGGGGTGGAATGGTCTGCGCGAGCGCACCGGGCCCGGTAAAGATTGGTTGCTGGATGGTGTCGAAAGTTATAATGCCAGTCTCTGGTTGCACCAGAGCAATATGACTGCCGAACGGGTGGGCAAGGGTCTGAACCTGGCGATTTGTGGCGGTAGCGACTCGCATCAGCTTTCGACTATTGGTCTGGGCTATACGCTCTTTCCGGGGGCGACGGCGCAGGATTTACGCCGGGCGATTGCGACGCGCCAGACCCGCGCCACGTGTACGCAGTGGGGGCCGGTTCGCACGGCGGAATATCTGGGGTTGAAATTTCATAGTATTGCCCGCCACCTTACCAACCGCGCCCCGAAACCTTCTACCCCGTAATATCAGTGCGGTGGGGTGCGAGGCGGGGAGCGGGGGCGGGGACACGATGATGTATCCCCACGCTTATTTTTTGCGACCGCTACCCTTGTCGCTGGCGGCGTATGTCCTGGGCAATGCGGCGGTAGAGGCGTTGCGTTGCGCGATCACGTTGGCGCTTCTCTAGCTCTTTGATTGCCTTGCGCGTGGGTACGCGGTCTTGCCGCCGTATCCGCTCGACAAGCTCCGTCTCTTCCAGATTGTCCCAGGCGTCGGGGTCGTCCCACGTTTCGGCGAGATCGTCCCACGTTTCGGGGTCGTCCCACGTTTCAGCGGGGTCGCTGTGCGGTTGGGCAGGGTCGTCCCACGTTTCGGCGGGGTCGCTGTGCGGTTGGGTGGGGTCGCCCTGACGTTTGATCGTTCCGGGATGGAAGCGACGTTTATGTCGCGGTTGTTTCTTCTGTTTTTTAGACACTGGTATACTCCTGACAAACTCAGTTTTTGAACCAACCAAAAAAAGCCGCGAACAGACCATCGTCTGATACCCACGACCTGAGATTGTGTCAGCAGCAGGGAAGGGAGGGGTTAGGAGCGCTGTTTCAGGAGCATGGGTATCGGAAGGCGCACAGATTCCGCTTGTGCGCCGTGGTCAGGCACAGAGACTGTCATATGCGTTCCAACCCCCTTTCTTCAATAGCTCCAGAAATTATGGGCCTGGCGGCCCGTACGCTTCTACCACTGGTGAGTATAGCACGCGGGGCGGGTAGAGTCAATGAGAAAATGCAATTGCACCAGGGGATTCCTCCCAGGAGTGAACCTGTGCGTGTTTGTATACAACGTTGCATATGTCCATGCAATGCCACTGCATTAGTGCAGATATACTGCACTCTGCTATGCTATACTCAGCCTTGAAGGGAGTAAACGATGTCCCATTTCCAACTGGAACGTATCTTCAAAATACACCAGCGCATCCGTGATGAGAAATATCCCCACCCGGACGATCTGGCGGAAGAGCTGGACGTGAGCCGGCGGCAAATCTACGAAGATCGCAATTTCCTGATCGCTCTGGGTGCCGATATTCGCTTTGACCGCAAGCGGGGCAAGCGGGGTGGGTGGTACTATGCAGTACCCTGGCAATTGCCGATGGCTATTATGCGACAGGGCGATTTGCTGGCCTTCTTCTTGAGCCTGGAAATTGTACGTCGCTATCAGGGCACAACGCTGGATGGGGCGCTCCGTTCGACGGTCGAGAGCTTGACCAGACTGCTGAACGATTCTACGCTGGTAGACTTGCAGGCGCTGAGCCAGTGCTATAGTTTTACGCATCCGCCCAGTGTGGCGATTAACGAGAGTCGGTTGCTCGATCTGTACCAGGCCACGCAGCAGCGACAGCAGGTTTGGGTACGGTATTACTGGATTGAACGCGACCAGACGATTGAGGGTATTGTCCATCCGCACCATTTGCACTCGTTCAACGATAACTGGTTTCTGATAGCTTTTTCGACCGCAACCGAAGCGATGGAAACTTTCAGCGTGGGGCGCATCCAGGCGCACCGGGTATTGAATGATACGTTCGAACCGGCCGCAGATTTCGACGCCAGCGCGTGGGTGGCGGCGACGTTCCAGGGGGAACACGGGCCGCAAACGGTAGATGTACGTATCCGCTTCGACGCTTACCAGGCCCGCTTCGTGCGCGAGCAAGCGCCGAAGTATCCGGATCAGCAGATTGAGGAGTTGCCCGACGGCGGGCTTATTCTGACCATACGTACCAGCGGGTTGGGGCGGCTCAAGCGGTGGGTGTTGTCGTTTGGGAGCCGGGCGGAGGTGTTGTCGCCGCAGTTTTTGCGCGAGGAGGTGGCGGCGGAGGTGCGGCGGGTGATGGGGTTGTATGGAGATTGTTTTTAAACCAACAAGAACCCAACACTTTTCTATATATTTAAACGGAGTTTCACAGCGTATAATGGAATTACCTGGACACGCTAACGGAAACTGGACTATTATCAACTTTTGGACAAGCAAGTTAAGGAGCAATGGAATGAGCACAACGCTTGATTTCACCAAGATACCGGAAGCAGATCGTACTGCTTTTTACGAATCATTGTTTGCCATAGCTGCCGCCGATGGAACCATTGATGCTGGTGAAAAGTCGATCATTTTTGAAACGATGAGTCAGGATGAAATTCCTGAAACCACACGACAAGAGGTAATCAATTATTTATCCAGACCTCCTCAGCTATCAGATGCCCTGGAAAAACTAACTCACGCTGAAGATATAATCCGATATGGTTTAATGATCTGTATTGTGGATATTGCCTGGGCTGATGATATATTAACGCCTTCTGAAAGGAAGGCTATATTGTTGGCGCAAGAGAAATTGCGTGTTACGCCTGAGCAAGCGCACGCCATTGACAACTTCATTGAGAAAGTTAAAGAGATTAGTACAGACAGGTTTTACAACAACGAGGCAATGCAAATCATAGAGGATGCCATTATAGGGCTTTCTTCAGTAGGAATTCCTCCCAATGCAGCATACTTTTCAGGTACGCTGGTTGGAATGACAATAATGAATCAAGATTCTGCGGAGCCATATGTACCAGAACCAGAACTTGCACCAGAACCAAAGTTGGTGACTTCACCGGAGACTGAGATCATAACTGTTGAAACTAGCAATGATACCATGGACGGTAACTGGCTAGTAAGTTTAACCATGCATATGACTCCGCCGATGGAAAGTATTCGACGTGATGTGCAGGATTTCAAGAGGAAAAATAGTAGAAAGTCTACCAAAGAACTTGCCGAAAAATACGCCGACAACATTTGCTGGAAATACACATCTGTTGGTGTCGCTTCAGCACTTCCTAGTGTGATACCTGGAGTTGGAACAGCAGCACAGATAGCAGTTGAGGCTGGAACTATAACAGCAGATCTGGCTCTCATGCTACGTTGGATGGGGACAATGACGGTAGGAATAGGCATGATATACGATAGGGATGCTCAAACTTTAACCAGGACTTTGTAAGAGTACTGGGATTATGGTGTGGAGTTTTGAAAGCTGCTGAAGGGACTACAAAGAGAATTGGAACCAAAGTCGCAATTGCCCAGTTTAACAAGATTCCTGGAAAACTGTTCCAAAGCATCAATCGGCGGGTAGGAACCACAATTGTTACCAAGTATGGAACAAAACGGGGCGGTATTGCTGTTGGAAAGTTAGTTCCCTTTGGAGTGGGGGCCGCAGTAGGGGGTGGGTTTAACCTGGCAACGATGAAAGCGTTTAAAAGGCAAGCGATAGCCTTTTACTCCTCATCTGATGATACTGTGCTCATTGTACAAGAGTAGTAAGTAGTCCTTCAAGTGTTAATGCGCAGACGAGGTGTTATTGGTAATAAACGTTAGAGTATAGGGGCGCTGCCTCTCTGCCCCGCCCCTCGTTTCGAGACTCCCTGGGGGGCGCGAACCGCCGGCCCGCGCCCCCAGGAGCAACCACTTCCGCAACCGGACTAGTCCACCTTCTGGTAGGCCGGCAGCGTCAAGAACTCGATAAAATCATCGCTCGTCGTAAGCTGATCAAAGAGCTGCGCCGCCTCCTCATACTTACCCAGGCTATACGCCTCGCCCTGATACTCCTTAATCTTCTCCATCTCCTCGGCCAACAACTCGCGGAACAGCTCCACCGTAATCTTGCGGCCGTCATCCAGCACCCCACGCGGGCTGCGTATCCACTGCCACACCTGCGAGCGCGAAATCTCCGCCGTCGCCGCATCCTCCATCAGGTTAAAGATGGGCACACAACCATTACCCGCAAGCCACGAGCCAAGGTATTGCACCCCGACGTTAATATTTGTCCGCAAGCCCTTCTCCGTAATGGGCCCTTCGGGGCCAAACTTCAACATATCGTCGCGGGTCACATTGACATCTTCGCGCTTGCGGTCTATCTGGTTGGGCTGTGGCATATGCTTGTTAAACGCCTCCAACGCCACCGGCACCAGGCCCGGGTGCGCCACCCACGTACCATCGTGCCCATCGCTCGCCTCGCGCTCCTTATCCGCCAGTACCTTGCTGAGCGCCTCCTGGTTAGCCTTTTCGTCATTCTTAATCGGAATTTGCGCCGCCATACCGCCAATCGCGTGAATATTGCGGCGGTGGCACACCTTGATAACGTGCAACGAGTAGGAGCGCATAAAGTGCGTCGTCATCGTCACCAGCGCACGGTCGGCAAACACCGTTTCGGTGTTGTTGCGGAACTTCTTAATGCAGCTAAAGATATAGTCCCACCGGCCACAATTCAACCCGGCCGAATGGTAGCGTAGTTCATACAAAATTTCTTCTGCCTCAAACGTTGCCAGAATCGTCTCTATCAACACAGTCGCCTTGATAGTACCACGGGGAATACCAAGCGCGTCCTGGGCCATATCAAAAATATTATTCCACAGGCGTGCTTCCAGGTGGCTTTCGAGCTTGGGCAGGTAGAAGTAGGGCCCGCTGCCCCTGCTCATCAACGTTTTCGCATTGTGGAAAAAGTAGAGCGCGAAATCAAAAATACCGCCGGCCACCGGTTCGCCATCAATCAACACATGCTTTTCATCCAGGTGCCACCCGCGGGGACGCACCATCAGCGTCGCTATCGTATCCTTGAGCTTGTAATCTTTGCCTTCGGGACTGGTAAAATCTATTTTGCGATTTACCGCATCGCGCAGGTTGATATGCCCCTGAATAAGGTTATCCCATGTGGGGGTGTTAGAGTCTTCAAAGTCGGTCATATAGACCTTTGCGCCAGAGTTGAGCGCGTTCACCACCATCTTGCGGTCGGTGGGACCGGTGATTTCCGTACGGCGGTCTTGCAAATCGGCGTTGACGGGGGCCACGGCCCAGGTGGGGTCGTTGCGGATGTCGGCTGTCTCCGCCAGGAAGTCGGGCCTTGTACCAGCATCAAACTCAGCCTGTCGCGCTTCGCGCCGCTTCAAAAGCTCGTGGCGGCGAGCGTTGAATGTGCGATGGAGCTGTGCGACAAGGTTCATTGCCTCCGGGGTCAATATCTCAGCAAACGCGGGGGTTATCGTTCCTTTAATCTCAATTCCTTCTCCATAGGTACTCATCATCGCTCCCTTTCTTTATTCTAAAGATTGCGCCTTTGCGGGATCTATTATACCAGACTTACGAAAGCCGGTCGTTTCGTTTTGTGGCGCGCTATGGGGCCCACAGGGCAACAAAACGCGCCAGACTCGTGCGAGTCTGGCGCAACGTACGGTATTGATACCAGGTAGATCTAAATATGAATAGCGGCCCCCGTCGCCAGCGCGTGCGCCGCCTCCAGAATAGCCTCGTGCATGGTGGGGTGGGCGTGGATGGTGTGCATCAAACTGGTGCCGGTCGCCTCGTGGGTCAGGGCTATACTGCCCTCGCCTATCATCTCGGTAACCCCCGCGCCAATCAAGTGCATACCCAGAATTTCATCATACTGCGCATTGGCCACAATCTTGACAAAGCCGGTGCGGGCCTGCCCCAGAATGCGGGCCTTGCCATTGGCAGAGAAGGGAAATTTGCCGACCTTTACCTCGTAGCCCTGTTCAATGGCCTTGACTTCAGACAGCCCGATACTCGCTATCTGCGGCGTGCAATAGGTACAGGCGGGAATATGTTTGTAGTTAATCGGATGGACGGTGTGCCCGGCCAGGTGTTCTATCGCCAGAATACCCTCGGCGCTGGCGACGTGGGCGAGCCAGGGGGTGGGCACACAATCGCCTATGGCGTAGATGCCGTCAACGTTCGTGCGCATATGGCCATCTACCTGAATAAACCCGCGCTGATCCATTTCAACCCCCACCGCTTCAAGCCCCATATCCTTTGTGCGTGGGGCTACCCCAATGCCCATCAACATGCGGTCGGCTTGTAGTTGCTGCTCCTTGCCGCTACTATCTACCACCGTGGCCGTCACCTGGTCGCCCTCTACCGCAACCCCTTGCAGTTTGGCCCCCGTAAGCGCCTTGATACGGCGGCGCTGGAAGGCCTTTTCAAGCTCGGCGCTCACCTCCTCGTCTTCAAGCGGCACCAGACGCGGCAAAGCCTCCACTATCGTTACCTCCGCGCCAAAGGTGCGGAACATAGAGGCAAACTCGACCCCGATAGCGCCAGCGCCGACCACCAGCAATTTTTTGGGAACTTCTGGCAATTCCAGCATATGGGTAGAGGAAAGGATGCGCTCTCCATCAAATTCTATGCCGGGGATAGAACGGGGACGCGCCCCCGTCGCAATGATAATATTCTTTGTTTGTAGCGTTTGCTCCCCCCCCCCGTTGAGTTCGACACGCACACGCCCCTTGTCCACCAGATGGCCGCGCCCTTCAATCACCGCAACGTTATTCTTTTTCATCAAAAAGCCGACCCCATCGCTGCTTTGCTTCACTACCGTTTGCTTATGCTTCATCGCGCCGGCCAGGTCAAATTGCACTTCCTGCGCCGTAACCCCAAAGCGCCGACTTTCCTTGAACTCTTCCAGCAAGTCGGCGCTATGCAACAGCGCTTTGGTAGGAATACAACCAATATTCAAACAGGTACCACCGAGCGGCCCACTTTCAACAATCGCTGTTTTGAGCCCCAACTGTCCGGCGCGGACAGCCGCGACATAGCCCCCCGGCCCGGAACCAATAATCACCACATCATACACGGTATCACTCATAGCGGTACGCTCTCCTTCCGGGTTACCCCATTATGCTTCTACTCTTACGCTCCCAGGCTCCATTATACTGTACGATGCTGCTCTGGTGTCCAGGGTTACACATGCCAGGGTATGGCCGGGTTCGTTGCGGCAAACGCTAGTTTCTATGGTACACTGGAAGGTACGAGAGTCTATGCACGCCCAACGCATACACCATCCCCGGTTTCTACCCGGAATCAGGGTACCCGGCGGGAACATCTGTCAAGTGCAGCGCTCATCCTCGTTCTAACCAGTACAGGTTGTCGGAACTAGCGGGGGAGTGCGGTATGATGATGGAGCAAGTCTACGATCTCTTGCAACGCCTTGAGGAACGGACACGCGAACTAGAGCACGAAATTCTTGACCGCCAGCGAGCCGAAGCCGATTTGCAAACCTACAAAAGCTCGCTGGAACAACAGGTAGGGCAACGGACAGTGGAAATAGAAGAGTCCAACGCACAGCTTCGGCAACATATTCGAGAGCGCAAGCGGGTCGAAAAGAAACTACGCGACCAGAATGCCTACCTGGCCGCCCTGCACGAAGCAAGCCTGGCCATTATGCATCGCCTGGAACTGGGCGGGCTCCTGGAATTGATCGTCAACCGCGCGGCGCAACTGGCCGGCGCTCCCCACGGCTATATGTACCTGCCGGACGGCGACGAGTTTGAAATCAAAGTGGGCATTGGAGCCTTACGCGAACGGGTTGGCTTTCGCGTCAAGCCGGGCGAAGGTATTGGCGGCAAGGTCTGGAAAACGGGCAAACCGCTGGTGGTAGATAGCTACTATGCGTGGAGCGGGCGCTCACCATCCTTTGCCCATAGTGAACTTGGCGCTGTCGTGGGGGTGCCGCTGCGTTCAGATGTCGAAGTTATTGGCGTGTTGGGGTTGGCCCTCGACGCCGATACGGGGCGAACGTTCTCAGACGATGATGTCGAACATCTCAGCCGCTTTGCCCAACTTGCGGCCATCGCGCTCGATAACGCCCAACTCTATACCGCGGCGCAGCAAGAACTGGTGGAACGCAAACGCGCTGAAGCGGCCTTGCACCAGGCGAAAGAAGCCGCCGAAGCGGCCAACCTGGCCAAAAGCAGCTTCCTGGCCAATATGAGCCACGAACTGCGTACCCCGCTCAATGCCATTATTGGCTATAGCGAAATGCTGCGCGAGGATGTCTTCCAGGACGATGACATTGCCAGACACCGTGATTCTATTCTCGAAGACCTGACAAAGATAGAATCGGCCGGCAAACATTTGCTGGCTATTGTCAACGATATTCTTGACCTTTCAAAAATTGAGGCCGGCAAAATGGATGTCTACCCAGAGCTGTTCAACATGCCCTCCTTCCTGGATGGTCTGCTCTCAACCACCCACCCCCTGGTAGAAAAGAACAGCAACGAGCTCGTCTTGCAGTATGATGGCCAACCAGGGCATATGTACGCCGACCAGACGAAGGTGCGCCAGATTTTACTCAATTTGTTAAGCAATGCCGCCAAGTTTAC
>DAOTUK010000097.1:0-4005 GCA_034437375.1 Chloroflexaceae bacterium
GGACCTGGCCACGCAGCCGGAGGGTACGCTGCTGGCCAGTGTTAGCCGCGATGGGACGCTGCGCCTTTGGGATAGCCGGCGCGGTGAATCCCTGCGTACTATAGCAACCGACGATGCGGACGCTGGTACTACCTTCACCAGCGTTGCTTTTTCGCCCAACGGGGCACTACTCGCGGCCGGTGACTCGCAAGGGCGCATCACGTTCTGGGTTGCGAAGGCTATGGAAGAGCCAATCCATAGCCTGGAGACACGCCCGGTCCCCGTGCTTTCCCTGGCTTTTCGCCCAGATGGCACCCAACTGGCCGCAAGCCTGGAGGATGATGGGGTGTGGCTGTTTGAGGTGCGGGACAATCGCGCACCGTAACCAGCGCGCCCCACTGCGCACTCCTGTGCATCCCCTCCCCGACCAGCATAATCTATGGTATCATTGCACCAGGAGCGTGCCGTATTTGCTCGTTTGCGCAAGGGAGATACCACCATGACGACTGTTCAGATACTCACAACCCGCATAGACCGGATAGAAGAACTCCTGGCTGAAAGCCAGCACGCTGCTGCGCGAAGAGATCGCCATCTGGAACTCTTAGAACACCTGGTAGAACAAACCCAACGCCAGGTAGAACAAACCCAACGCCAGGTAGATCGCCTGACGCAGGAGATGAGCGACTTCAAGCAGGAGATGAGCGACTTCAAGCAGGAAATGCGAGAAGATCGGAAGCAATTGCGAAGGGAACTGGCCAATATCAGCTACAGTATGGGGCGTATGGTGGAAGACCTGGTAGCCCCCAGTATGCCGGGCATCCTGGCGCAGATTATCGGGTGTGTGGGCGAGCCGCAGATGCAAGGAGTCCGTATGCGCAAACAGGCCAGCGGTCGTTCGAAAGAGTACGATGTAATCGCCATCTGTGGGGAATACTTGATGATCACCGAAGTCAAAACGCGCCTGCACGCGGGGGACATAGCCGATTTCCGTACCACCTTGCAGGAGGCCCGCACCTTCCTGCCAGAATACGCCGAGAAGCAGATTATCGGGGCGCTGGCTACGTTTTATGTAGACGAGACGCAGGTGCGCTATGCCGAGCGGCAGGGGTTGGTGGTGCTTGGCGTCATAGATGGCTTGATGCAAGTACTCAACCAGCACGACTTCCGCCCAACCCCCTTTTAGCCCGCCCGACCCCCGCTTTTCTAGAGCCTTGTCCCCCCGGCCCCACACCAGCACCAATCCCGATATGCTATAATACCAGAGTAACTACCGTGAATGGAGGAACCCCCGTGGCTATCGTGGTTATCGGCGGCGGCGCAATCGGCCTACTCATAACCGGACGCCTCACCCAGGCAGCACACCCTACCGCCTTGATTGCACGCCCCGCCACCGTGCAAGCCCTTGGTAGCGCTCCGTTGCACATCCAGCAGCACCCCCACCGCCACACCATCCCCCATATTGTCGTCGCCACCCAACCGACCAATCTCCCCGACGCCTACCACCGCCCCGACCTGGCTATCCTCTGCATCAAAGGCTATGCCACCACCAGCGCTCTGCCCACCCTTGATGCGCTGGAACCTCGCCACATCCTCACATTGCAAAACGGTCTGGGCAACGAAGAAATACTTGCGGCCCACTTCGGAAGCGACCGCATTCTTGCAGGCATCATCACCAGTTCGGTTGAACCTGATAGCCCCGCCAGCATCACCGTTACCAAAGCCGGCGGTATCGGTCTGTCCCCGCTGAGCGGTTCTCTCGACCTCTCCCCCTACGCGCAAGCCTTCCAGCGTGCTGGCTTGCCCACCCACACCCACCAGAACTACCGCGCCCTCAAGTGGTCAAAAACGTTACTCAATATCCTGGGTAACGCCACGTCGGCCATACTCGACATGCCCGTCGAGGCAACCTATGCCAACCGCGCTCTTGTTGCCCTTGAACGCCGCGCCTTTCTGGAAGGCCTGGCCGTGATGCAACGTCTGAACATAGCCCCCCTCAACCTGCCCGGCTACCCTACTACGCTGCTTGCCAGGGCGATGCGCTCTATGCCCTTTCCCCTGCTCTGGCAACTCCTGCGGCGCACCATTGCTGGCGGACGCGGCGGCAAAGCTCCCTCGCTGCAACGCGACTTGCACCAGGGACGTATCCAATCCGAAAACGACAATCTCTACGGAGCGATTGCCCACACAGCCAGCGAACTGGGCAAGCACGCCCCGGTGAATGCCGCCCTCTGGTATGCGCTCAATAGCATCATCACTGGTACTATTCCCTGGGAATATTTCAAAGGAAAACCAGAACGCCTGTTAGCCCTGACAGGCAATCCTGGCACCCCATCCCCAACAAAGGAGGCCCGCCGATGACCAGCGACCCGTATACCATCACCCGCCAACCGATAGTCTACCCAGAAAGTGACGGACAACCGATGGCCGATAACACCTTGCAATTTCAATGGATTGTCACGATTAAAGAAAACCTCGACGCGCTCTACCGCGACGACCCCGACGTGTTTGTCGCGGGCGACTTGCTCTGGTACCCCGTCGAAGGCCACCCGGAGATCCGCCGCGCCCCCGACGCCATGGTTGTCTTCGGGCGGCCAAAGGGCCACCGCGGCTCCTATCGCCAGTGGGAGGAAGGACACCTCGCACCGCAGGTCGTCTTCGAAGTGTTGTCGCCCGGCAATACGACCGCCGAAATGCGCGACAAACTGGCGTTCTATACGCGCTACGACGTGGAAGAATATTACCTCTACGACCCGGACCATATTGTCTTGAAGGGGTGGCTCCGGCAGGGAGATACCTTGCACCCCATCGCCGATATGCAGGGGTGGACAAGCCCGCGCCTGGGTATCCGCTTCCTGCTGGCCCCCGACGACCTGACCATCTACGACCCGCAGGGCGAGCCGTTTGTGACCTTCAGCGAGATGAAGTTCTTGACCGAACAAGCCAAATACCGCGCCACCATGTCCCAACAACGCGCCACGCTTGCCGAACAACGCGCCACGCTTGCCGAACAACGCGCTGATGAAGCCCACCAGACCTTGGCGGAAATGAAAAGCGTTTATCAACAAATCCAGACTGCTGCCGACGAGGCACGGCAACGTGCCGACGAAGCCTACCAGCGTGCCACTCTGGCCGAGCAACAAGCCGACGCCGAACGCCAGGCCCGCCAGCAACTTGAAGCAAAGCTCCGCAATCTTGGCATAGACCTTGATACCCTCAACGAAGGGTAAGATACACTATCAGGAATAAAACCATATGCAAAAGCAAAAAAACCAACGCATACCCACCGCCGCCTTGAGTGCCCTCTCATACCTGCTTGGCTCCGTCCCCTTTAGCTACCTGGTGGCCCGCACCCGCGGCGTTGACCTGCGTACCGTCGGGAGCGGCAACATCGGCAGTTCCAACGTTCTGCGCTCATGCGGTATGAAACCCTTTCTCGCCGCCGTCACCCTTGACATAAGCAAAGGGGCCGTCGTCCCCCTGCTGGCCCGCCACGCATTTACCCTGCCGCCCGGCGCGGTCATCCTCACCGGCACCGCCGCCATGGCCGGGCACACCTTCCCCATCTTCATGCGCTTTCGGGGGGGGAAAGCGGTTGCCACCAGTGCCGGCGTGCTGCTGGCTATCTTCCCGCCTGGTACACTCATCGGCGCTATACTCTGGGGCGTGCTGCTCAAAACCACCCGCATTGCTTCGGTTAGCTCGCTGTCCGCGGCCGCAGTCGTCACAGCCCTGGCCCTGCTGCGCGCCTCTCAGAAAAAACTTGACCCCGCCTATGCCATGTTCATCAGTAGCGCCGGCGTCGCCATCGTCTACCTGCACCGTAGCAATATCCAACGCCTGCTGCAAGGCCGCGAAAATCGCTTTGAAAAGTTCTCATGAGGATAACCCTATGACCAGCGAAACCAGACACCAGTTTTGTATAGACGTTGCCCCCCCTCCAGGTGAAGGGCAAAACAGAGCCAGTGCCTGTCTATCGGTTTGCTGGCTTGCAAACTCTGACCCCCCCTCCCACCAGCGGTCCCCTGG
>DAOTUK010000098.1:0-1525 GCA_034437375.1 Chloroflexaceae bacterium
GGTGGGGCTTTCGGTAGGGGTGGCGGTCTGGTCGGGTGTGGGGGTGGTAATGGCGGCGGGGGGAGCGGTTGGCGGGTTGTCTATGCCGCCAATCATATCGTTCAATATGCCGCTACTAAAGAGTAGAACCAGTCCAATGACCCCTGCGAGAATAACCATACCAACGATAAAAACGCCACACCCAATCCCTTGCTGTGGAGCACGACCAATGGCGGGGCGGGGGGCGGGTATAGTGGCGCGGCTCGCGGTGCTAGATGATCCGCTACTGCCCTGTCCATACGTAGGACGGTGGGATGCGACGTTAGGGTGTGCTGGTTGGGCCGGTCGTTGGGATGATGGGGTGGGGACGACGCGGGTCGTGGCGCTGTGCGGGTGGACCGGGTTGGCGGCGGTGGGTTGTTCGGCAACGTTGCGATAGTTGCGGAGCGCTTCGGCAAATTCACGGGCACTGGCGGGGCGTGCGGATGGTTCTTTCGATAGCGCTTTCAGGATGATATGTTCCAGGTTGGCGGGCACCTGGGGATTGAGCGAACGCAATGGCGGCAGGGGCGCACTCACATGTTTCATGGCGACCGAGACGGGGCTATCGCCGGTGTAGGGCAATCGCCCGGCCAGCATTTCATAGATAGTCACTCCCAGGGAATAAATATCTGATTGGGGGGTTGCTTGCTGGCCCTGGGCCTGTTCTGGCGAAATATAGTCGGCGGTGCCAAAGGTCATGCCGGTCTGGGTCTGGGCCGTACTCAGGTGGCTTTTGGCAATACCAAAGTCGGTAATGCGCACGTGCCCATCAGGGGTTACCAGAATATTCTGGGGCTTAATATCGCGGTGAATAAGCCCGATGTGGTGGGCGGCCTCTAACCCCTGGGCAATAGCTTCGGTAATAGCAATGGCTCTGGCAATACTCAGGGGGGCTTCGCGGTTGATGAGGGTTTTCAGGTCAACCCCATCTATATACTCCATCACAATATAGTAGGTATCACCATCCTGCCCCGTGTCATAGACGCTCACGGCGTTGGAGTGGCTCAGGTTCGCGGCGGCTTTGGCTTCGTGTTCAAAGCGTCTGAGAAAATCGGGATCATGAACGTAGTGGCTATGGAGTACTTTTATTGCGACACGCCGATTTAACCGCCGGTCAAGCCCGCGGTAAACGGTTGCCATGCCTCCCTCACCGATCTTTTGCTCAATTTCATAGCGACCGCTGAGGATCGTTTGCTGCATCAATTCCTCATTCCAAGGTGTTAGAGAAAATTCCTGGCCATAGTATTATGGCATGGTGTAGGGCAAAGCGTCAAATGCAATATTGACAAGAGTATATTACACCAGCGTGTCGGGGTCTACCCCCATCTCGCGCAGCTTCTGGGCAAAGCGTTCCGCCCGCTCACGCTCCTGTTCGGCCCGCTCCCGCTCCTGTTCCGCCCGTTCCCCCCCCGTCAACAGCAAGGTGCCATTCGCGTCCCACCAGCGCAACCAGGGCATGATGCCCTCTTGATAGCGCCCATACCAGATGCCTAGCTCTACCCCA
>DAOTUK010000099.1:0-11871 GCA_034437375.1 Chloroflexaceae bacterium
GGCCCGTACCTTCCTGCCGGAGTATGCCGACAAGCAGATGATCGGCGCACTGGCCTCTTTCTACGTAGACGAGTCGCAGGTGCGCCAGGCCGAGCGCCAGGGCTTGCTGGTGCTTGGTGTGATTGACGGGTTGATGCAGGTCTTGAATCAGCCCGATTTCTCCCCCAGGAGCTTCTAGCCCCGCCCCCGAACAGAAAACAGAAATTCCCGCTTGACAGATAGGCTCCGGCACGCTATGCTAACTATGGCGAAAGAGAAAGCCAGTTCCAAACAGGAGTGATACACCGACACGATGATGATAGTACTGAGCCATACTGCATAACTGCCTACGTATCGTTATGCCATGTGCCATACGTGGCGGTATCGCTGTGATACCCGCCCGGCTCAGTCTCATTACTTGAAATGTGAAACATAACCACCTCCATGGGGTACATACGCGCCGTAGGCAGAACAGCCTGCGGCGTTGCTGATTCTTCAGCACACCCGCCCGGCGTTGCTCAGTCTAGCAGACCAGGTGTCAGGAGAAAGGAGGGGGTATGCTTCTTCACATAGACCAGATTTCCAAACATTTTGGTGCGGTACCCGTGCTTGATGGGGTTTCCCTGGTCGCCAACCACGGCGACCGTATTGGGATTGTGGGGGCCAACGGTGCAGGGAAATCAACCCTGCTCAAGATAGCGGCCGGGCGTTTGCCGGGCGATAGCGGGCAGGTGCGGTTGGCTCCCGCCACTGAAGCCGGCTACGTGCCCCAGACCGTGGATTTCCGCCCTGGACAGACGATAGCCCACCTGCTGGCCGCGTCGCGCCAACGGCTTGCCGCATTGGAGCAACACATGCACGATCTGGCGGCCCGGATGGCCACAACCGACGGCGCGGCGCAGGCCGCCTTGCTCGCGGCCTATGGCGATGTCGCGGCGCGGTTCGAGCAGTCCGGCGGTTACGCGCTCGACTACCAGATTGGGGCCGTGCTGGATGGTCTGCGCCTGCACCATATCGCGCCCCATCGCCCCCTGGCCACCCTGTCGAGCGGCGAACGTACCCGCGTGGCGCTGGCGGCGTTGCTGCTGTGTGCGCCGGATGTGCTGCTGCTCGATGAGCCAACCAACCATCTGGACATGGCAACCGCCGCCTGGCTCGAAACCTACCTGGTGCAGCAGCGGGGGGCGGTGCTGGTCGTCTCGCACGACCGCCAGTTTCTCGATCGCGTTGTGACCCAGATTGGCGACCTGGACGAGCATACCCACCATCTGACGTTGTATGGTGGTCGCTATGCCGACTATGTGGCCTGGAAGCAGCGCGAGCGCCGCGCCTGGGAAGATGCCTACGATCAGCAGCAGCGCGATATGGCCGAACTACAACGCCAGGTTGCCACCACACCACAACGGCTGTCTGATCACAGAGGATGCCGCGATGGGGATAAGCTCGCCTATAACTACCACGGCCACCGTGCCCAACGTACCGTAAGCCGGCTGGTACGCAATGCCGACCAGCGGTTGCAGCGCATTATGGCTGACCCTATCCCCAAACCGCCCCAACCATTGCGCTTCGGTGGCACCTTTACGCCTGCGGCCCATCTGCATGGCGCGGTGCTGCGGGCTACGCACATCAGCAAAGCGTTTGTACCACAGCATCCCATCCTGCGCGAGGTTTCGCTGGAACTAGGCCCGACCGACCGCGTGGTGCTGGTTGGCGAGAACGGGGCCGGCAAATCAACCTTGCTGCGTATCCTGGTGGGAGATATGCCCCCGGATAGCGGGCAGGTGGTCTGGGCCGAGCGGGCGGCAGTGGGCTATCTGTCCCAGGAGGATACGCCCCCCCCGGACGAGCGCACCGTGTTGCAAGCCTATCGGGAGGGGCGGCGCGGGTATGCAGAGGAGCACCAGTCCGAACTGCTGGCGTATGGATTGTTTACCGTGGAGGACATCCACAAGCCCCTGCACGCGCTGAGCGTCGGGCAGCGTCGCAAGCTGTCCCTGGCGCGTCTGCTGGCCGCACCCGTCAACGTGCTGCTGCTGGACGAGCCAACCAACCAGTTTAGCCTGGATGTGGTCGAGCAGATTGAGGCAGCGCTTGAGCGTTTTCCAGGCGCGGTGGTGGCCGTCTCGCACGACCGCCGCTTCATCAGGCGCTTTCGCGGCGAACGATGGCGGCTCATTGATGGGCACGTACAGCGAGTACCCCCCGATGAGCAATGGTGAGCAGCGGTAAGCGGGGGGGGTTGGGGCCGGTGGGGGGGTATTGCTACCGCCCTGCTTCGCACGCGGCCTGCGCCGTCTGGGCCGCGTGCGGCACATTTACATCATCTACGGGCGACACGCCCGGCCCATACAAAAACACATCGCGTAGCGGTGCATAGTGTGACGAGAAATAATCCTGGTGCAGCACGGCCCCATCCGCCCCTGTCACAACGCGCTCTACGGCTACGCTGGCCCCAGGGTTGCCATGCACCACTTGCCGCACTTCGCACACGTCCAGATCTTGATCGTAGCGCCAGACGGGGGAGGCTGTGACAGAGCTATCTACCACAGCATCGCGGATAACCGTTTCGCGGCCGTCGCTATAGCCCCACAGCGACACCAGCACCTCGCCGGTCGTGATAACCTCCGTCTCTATCAACACCGGGTAGGGCATATCGTTGCGCCAGCGCAAGTCTACATCGCTTTTGCTGGTATACCTCTGGTCGGGGGTGTAGACCGCCGAGTCAAGCCCGGAGGCACTAAAGCCTTGTAAAGCCAGCGAATGGGGGTGGCGTTCGACAATCTCTAGCCCGGCTTCGAGCAACGCCTGGAACATGGCGGTGGAAACGTAGCAGATGCCGCCGGCAATCACCTGTCCCACCGAGCCACCAACAATACCATACCCCTGGACATAGCCGGCGTCTGCCGATAGCTCGCCCACCGTTTCCAGAAAGGATACTTGTTCGCCCGGCAGCATGCGGAAGCCGTCGAACTGTTGTGCCGCCTTGCGCACATTCTGCATATCGCCCGACGCGGCCCCAAAGGGTACCTGTGATTGTCCAAGCCGCACGATGGCCGGCGCCGGCGCCAGAGCCGCCTCGTTGACGGCCCCCGTTGCCGCAATATACTCGCGCCCCAGGTTCCCCAACCGCACCTGCTGCTTGCCGCCGGGATGTTCCAGGCGATACTCCAACCGCACCCGCTCAAAATATTGTACCGTGTACCATGCCCTATCCTCCTCGTGATATTCCATCAACGCCTCGCTGATGGGGTAGCCAAAGAGTGTATGCCCGCCGCGCTCTTCCCAGAATGTGCGGAAGGCATAGCTAACATTGTGGCCTGTGGCCGGGAAGAAGGTACTGGTTGCGGGGTTGGCTGCTTCGTGGCGCACAAATGCGGCTTCCTGGGCCCGCCCCTCGCTAAGCCACGACCCAAGCGGACTCACCCGCACCACGCCCGGCTGCTGTGGGCGGATCTCTAGCCGGGCCCGCTCAAAATATTGTACCTGGGTACGTTGCTCCTCCAGAACCTCGGTAAGCGGCAGCCCGAACATCTCTGGCCCGCCGCTTGCTTCGTAAAAGCTCAGGAAGTTGCCCCCGACGTTGTGCCCTGTTTCGGCAAAGTAGCGCGAGGGCACCAGAAAGCGCTCTGGAGCCTGGGCCCGGGCCCCCGACCACGGCCACCCCACCAGCAACCCGACGACGCCGACCACCACCAGGAGCGTATGGAGCGGAAGCGGGCCGTACCATTGATTCAGTCGCTTCAAATTCAGCCTCGCTCAAACGTATCTTGCCAGCAATTCCCATATATCTCATGTACATTATACACAAGCCGGCTGTTGTGCGCCTGCACGGTGCTGGCTCGCTCGTGTGGTTGCTCTATCCGCATGCTTCTACCCCTGTCATCAAACTGTCATGCAATCAAGCGCTGTCTGAGGCTGAAATAGGGATCAGACAACGTTGGAATAAGCACAACCAGAAGCAGGCAAAACATAAAGCAGAAGGGAGACAGCTATGTCCCCACAGACCACATCACCAGGGCCACCGGCCACCCCCGACAACGCCATCCAGAGCGGCCATATCCGGCTGGTGCATGGAGTCCCCCACCCGGCCAGCAACCGGGTAGCAATCATTGAACCGCATACGCGCCTTGCGCCGGCCGCTATCAAAGGGAGTCTGTATGTGCTGATTGACCCCGGCGCGGATAGGGAGAGCAACGACTATGCCGTCCAGCAGATAGCCCATACCATCCAGCAAACCTTCTATGCCAATACCTCTTCCAGTAGTTTGTCGGCGTTGCGAGCCGCTATCCGAATGGCCAACAAGATGCTCTACCATGCGAATATTAAAGTAGCCGCCGACCAGCGCGTGACGGTTGGGGTAACATGCGTGGTGGTCAAAGAGCGCGAGCTGTCCATCGTTCAGGTAGCCCCCGCCCAGGTGTTGCTGTTCAGCCAGGCGGGCCTGGTGCGTCTGCCCGATATGTCCCCCCACCCCCCGCGCACGCTGGCGATGCTTGGCTCTAGCCTCTTTATAGAGCCCGACATCTACCACCGCAAACTCCCGGCCCACCCGCTCACGCTACTGGCCTGTACCAGCACCCTGGCCCACCACCTGCCCCATAGCCAGGCGGCAGCGCTCTTGCAGAGCCACACCCCCGAAACGATTACCCAGGCGCTTGCCACCCTCTGCCAGCAGCACGCTATCCCCCAGGCCCATGCGCTGGTTGTTACCCACGCGCCGGCTTACGACGAGCATGTCCCTGCGCAACCCCCCGCCACCCCGCCGGCCATTGGCACCTGGTTTGCCCAATTGCACAATGGGCAGCAACCCCACCAACTCGCGCACAATACCGCCTCGGCCACCGTCGGTGCTCTTGCGCCGTCGTCACCCCCGGCCGCCCCGACCGCCGCGCCTCCGCGGGATTCTCTTATCCTGGGCGAACGTCGCGCCCCGCCCGACTCCCTGCGCCGTACCAGGCCGGCAATGGTCGAAACCGCCGTGCTGCATCGCCTCATATTGCCCTTCTCCCGCCTGCGTATGGCGCTTGCCAATCATACCACCGGGCCCGCGCTGGCCCCCATCAGCAGCGAGTCGGCGGGGCGAACAAGCCGTGCCTATTCTCGAAGCCGGGGGAAGGCGTCGGAGGGGCCACCGGCTTTTTCCTGGTCGCTGTTGTTGTCGTTCATCCTCATGGTTGTGGTGCTGATGATCTATGGTCAAAGCCTCTCGCAGCAGCACAGCGACGAGCGCGATCACTACTATGTGAACCAGGCCCGCAGCTATCTTGATAGCATACCCGCGGCCCCCGACCGCGCCAGTGCCATCCAATTGCTTGACCATGCCGACGAGGCCTTGAACCAGGTGCGGGCCAGCGCCTTGCTCACAACCACCCACCCGCAACTCTGGACGGCCTTTCATGAAGTGGAAAGCGCCTATGAGCAGAGCGCCGCGACGCTCTATCGTCTCTCGTTTATCGAGCCGCCGGAGGTGTTGGCGACCCACCCCCGTAGCGATGGGACGTTTGATAGTATGATCGTGCCGCCGCCAACCACGGAGTTGACCGATAGCGCGTCGTTACAGGCGCTCCGTTCGCTCTATGTGCTGGACACCACCGCGCACCCGACCACGCTCTACCGCGTGCCCCGTGAGGGCGGCGCGGCGCAGCCCTTTTTGCAGACCGGCGACCTGGCCCAAAATACCCAGGTGGGCCGTTTGCTTGGCCTGGTCTGGCACAACCATAATATTGCGCTGGTAGAACAGGATGAAACGACCAGCAACCTGGGATTTTATCAGCGCACCGGGGAATCCTGGAGCTATTTGCGGCTTGGGGAAAGTGCCATCGGGCCGTTACAAAGCCGCCTGGATGCCGAAGTATATAACGATAATCTCTATCTCTGGAATACCAGTACCCGCGAGATTCTTAAGTATCGGAGCGATAACTATAGCAATATTCCGTGGCCCTGGCTAAGCCAGAGCGGCCGTTCGCACCCCGACCTGAGCGCGGCGGTAGATATGGCGATAGATGGCCATATCTATCTGCTGCTGCCCAATGGGCACATCCTGCTCTTTCATACCGGGCAGTTCAAGCACGAAATTGTGCCGGGCAGTATCACGCCGCCGATAGCGCAGGCGGCACGCATCGCTGTGCCCACTACGCCGGACAATGCGTATCTGTTCCTGCTCGACCCGCCCAACCAGCGCATTCTTCAGCTTGATACAGAGCGCGGCACGCTGGTGCAGCAAATCGTTGTGCGTCCCGATAGTCCGGTACGCTTCGATGGGCTACGCGCTATTGCGGTTGATACGAGTAGCGGGCGAACGATGATCTATCTCTCCAATCGCCACCAGATACTCCGCTTCCCGTTGCCCCGTCCCCCCGATGCGGCCCGTTGAGCCAGGCAACCAGTGGGGGGGGGCGGGTGCGGTATGGCCCGTTGCCTGCTCAGACAGAACGATACTCTGCGTCGGGAGTAGGGGGGCGCTCTGTTGCCCCGAACATGTCTCCGTTCCCGGCCCACAAACCGTTTCGGTATGGGTCTGGACCATGTGATAAACCGACCCCATGACGAGCAACCAGAGGAGGGCCAGGACGAGCGCAACCGCCATAGCCCGTTTGTTTCGTACCATTGCACCCATGCTCCTCTCTACCACAGAGCGACAAAAACAGGTATGACCAGAAGGAAAAGGGTACGGGAGTAGCCGGATCTGCTTTCCTTATCTGGTCATACACAATCTATATACAGACCGCCACATTTCCCCTGCACGTTGCAACGGTCATTGTTTTCTCCGCCGCTCGTTCAGCGTCTATGCACAAATTCTCAGCGTCGTCTGTACTGATTGACGGTGAAACAAGACCCATTGTTGCAAAGCAGTCGTGCTATCTGGAGCATACCGTACTATTCCCCCGGAACATTCAGGCATATGGGTGGGGTTGGGCCTGTCCTTCTGACCAGGGGGCACGCGGTTGCGTCGGGGGGGATGGTATGCTATCATCAACCAGACGGTCTGGTCAGGCGCGGCAAGGCCCTGGTATGTATATGGGTCTGGGAAACGAGCAGTCTATGTGTGAGGTTATGGCGGCCAGAAATGTTACCTTGTCTGAGTTGGAAACCTATTTCCAACTTCAGGCAACCAGTGACCCGGCCTTTTTTCCAGAATGGCAGCATGACTTGCCGTTGCTGAGTGAACAGGAAAAACAATCGCTGGACAAATTGCAGACGGGCTATCTCCACCTGATCAAGTATTCGCCGGTGCTTGAAAATACGGTGCAGGTAGCGATTGTTGCGCCCCTGCTCTTCCTGGCTGATCTCTACCTCCCTCCATTCCGCATGACATCGGAGGAGACAATGAGAATTTCAGCCGTTGACGATTCGGTGGTTATTGAGGGGAAAATTGATGTGCTGGTGTTGCGAGAACAGCTCTGGGTGATGGCTATCGAGTCGAAGGGCGCTGCGTTTTCTGTAGAAGTGGGGTTGCCCCAGTTGCTCTCCTATATGCTGGCAAATCCGTATCCTGCTGCGCTGAATATCGGACTTATTACGACCGGGGGGAGCTTTCTTTTTGTCAAAATGGCCGGGGAGTCCTTGCCTCGTTATGGGGTATCGCAAGTCTTTGAAATGCGCAATCCTGGCAACGACTTGTATGATGTTCTGCGGGTCTTAAAGCGATTACGTCAGGTATTTGCTCAGTAGCGCTACCACCCCGCCCCCTGCGTTAGCGGAGCGTTCCCTCTATCTCGCGGGAACTGCTGACAAACCAGCGGCGCACATTGCGGTAGCGGTCTTCGCGCCCTATCAGCAAGAGATTGCTCGTATCCTCAAGTTGTTCGAAATCGAGGCCGCCAACCTGGTTGCTCACGGCAAAGGTGTAGTTTGGTTGGTAGAGCGTGATAGCGGGGGCCAGCGTCACCCATCGTTTCTGAAATTCGGCATAGAATTCGCTTCGGGCGGCCAGTTCGGGTTCGGCGCGGGCCTGGAGCAGCGCCGTATCTATCTGTTTGTCGCGCAGGCCGGCATAGTTTAGCCCGCCATCGGCCTGGCTTGAGTGCCACAGCGCGAAAACGTCCGGGTCGTCGCCGACCCGTGCCCAACTATGCAGCGCCAGCACAAACTGGTGTTGTTGCAAGCGTTGGCGTAGCGTCGAGCTGTCTACTTCTTCAATCTGGACGGTAATACCCAGGTTGCCCCATTGCCGCGTTATCTCCTGCGCGACGGCCAGGTGGGCCGGGTTGCGGCCAGTGAGAAGCGGCAGTACCAGCGGTTCGCCCTGGTGCATCCGTTGCCCTTCATCTGAGAGGGAGTACCCCTGGTCATCCAGCGCGGTTGCGGCGTCCTTCTGGTTGTAGTCATACCAGGATACCTTGCGGGTATGGGCCCACCACCCCCGCAGAATAGGGGTATCAAGGGGCATCACCGTATCGCCCAGGGTTTCCCGAATGAGCGTCTTTTTATTCAACCCCTTTGCCAGTGCTTGCCGAAATTGTACCGTGTCCAGCGGGTCATTGCGCATGTTAAAGCTCAATACGGTGTACTCATCCAGAGGGATACGCACTTTGCGGAAGGAATCGGGAAGGGCAACCCGCTCAAGGTCCGGGGTTGTTTCAAAGCCAAAGGCCTGGACATCGCCAAGCTCAAGCGCTGAGAGGGCCATCTGGGGCGATTCAAAGAAGCGTAGTTCGATGTGTTGGATGAAGGGGGTACCCAGGAAATAGTCCGGGTTGGCCTGGAGCTCGGCCCGGTTTGTGTCAAGCGTGACAATGCGGTAGGGTCCGGTGCCCACCGGCTTCTGGGCAAAGGGGAGGGTGTCCCACGCTTCGACGGCGGTATCGGCAAGCAGATGGGCGGGCAAGATGGGGAAGCGGGCCTTACTGAGCAATGGGGCATAGGGCGCGTTCAGGGTGCAACGGACGGTGTAGTCGTCAAGGCGATCAACCAGCACATTCTGCCACACGTTGGCCAGCGCGGGGTCACCTACCAGTGGGCTTTGTTGTAAGGTATGCAGCGTAAATACTACATCATCGGCGGTAAAGGGTTCGCCATCGTGCCAGCGGACATCTTGCCGCAAGCGGAAGGTGTAGACTTCGCCGCTGGCGTCGCGTTCCCAATGGTCGGCCAGGGCCGCTTCGGGTAGGCCGTCAACGCCAATGCGGGTTAGCCCATCAAACACCAGGGCCGCAAGATCTTGCCCGGCCGGGTCGTCCTGCGGCGCGCTCAACAGGGGGATGACCTGTTGGGGACGACCGGGTACGGCTTCGGTGTAGCGGCCGCCGCTCTGGGGCCGCGATACGGTGGCAGACGACAATGCTAACCCGCTCAAGAGTACCACCACTAGAAGCGAGCTTAATGACGCAATGAGAATTTGCCAGCGGATACGCCGTGCCATACCATACCCCTGCCTGGACTAGGTAAAGATAGAGAGGGGGAGACTGGTTACGAGCGCCAGCAGCAAGAAAACGCCGGCCAGGACGACGGTAGCCTGGTGCATCGTTTTCTCAGCGCCGCGCCGTGTGGTGTGTATAGAGCTGCCCTGGCTTGACAAGCCCGGCGAGCGGGCCTGGAGGATAACCAGGACAATTAACATAATACTCACAATGATCTGGGCGATATAGAGTGCCGCACCCATAAAGTTTCTTCCTCCTCAAACTGTAGAACTGGTTTACTGGTGTGCTTCTGCACAACCTGATCATTATACCATGAAGATTGGCCATTGCTGGCCTGATCATTGGCGCGGGGCCGCACGTTCTGCGGCTTCAGCAATACGTTTACATAACCCCGCAAAAATAACGCCGTGTATGGCATAGAGCGTGTACCAGTAGAGCAGGCCGGGTATGCCGCGTGGCGCAAAGAAGGCCGTTTGGACCAGACGAGTATAGCGGTTATCCACTGGTACCACCTCGAATTGTAACCAGGCCCGCCCCGGCACTTTCATCTCGGCCCGCAACCGCACCAACCGTCCCGGTTCAACCGCCTCGACACGCCAGAAATCCACCGCGTCGCCAACCCGCAGCATGACAGCATCCCGTCGCCCGCGCCGCATTCCTACCCCGCCAAGCAGCCGGTCAAGGGCCCCGCGCAGATGCCATATCCAATGTAAGAACAGCCATCCGCGCTGGCCCCCAAGCGAGGCCACCACCCCATACACGGTGTCGGCGGGAGCCCGCACAGTCAATCGCCGCACTTCGCGTATCATCCCCTCCTGCGAGTGCAGCAGCACTGGCGGCACATCGCGTTGGGTTGTAAACAGGGCATCGCTCCAGGCCGTATTGACCTGTCCCCGCTCTATGCGCTCCAGGGCCCGTGCCACTGCCGTCTGGTAGTCTACCGGCTGAATGGTGGGGAAGAGCGTTCGGGCCCGCGCATCGCGCACCACGACTTCGTTGCGCAGGCCCTCGACCAGGGGGCGCGCCAGCGAGGCTGGAATAGGCGTAACAAGATGTATCCAGTAAGAGGAGAGGCGCGGCGTAAGAACGGGCACCGGTAGCAGTATGCGCCGCAGACCACGCAAGCGGGCGTACCCAAGCATCATATCGCCATACGTGACCACATCGGCCCCGCCAATTTCGAGTATCTGCCCGCTACTCTCCGGGTGTTCCAGGGCCCCGACCAGATAGTCCAGCACGTCTCGAATAGCAATCGGTTGGATGCGGGTATAGACCCAGTGGGGGCATATCATAATGGGCACTCGCTCGGTGAGGTAGCGTATCATTTCAAACGACAGGCTCCCAGAGCCGACAATAACCGCGGCGCGAAATTCGGTCACTGGCACGCCCGCCTCGCGCAGGGCATCCCCGGTTTGCTGCCGCGAGCGCAGGTGGTGCGACAAGTCTGTCTCCGGGTTGCCCAGGCCGCCCAGATAGATGAGCCGTGCCACGCCGGCCGTGTGGGCGGCCGTGCTAAAGGCGCGGGCCGCCTGTACGTCGCGCTCGTGAAAATCGCTATAGCCGATCATGCTGTGAATAAGGTAGTAAGCCGCCTGTACCCCTTCCATCGCGGGGGGCAACGTTTCTGGCTTGAGAACGTCTCCTTCGACAATATCCACCTGGTCGCGCCATGGCCGCCCGGAAAGGCGGGTTGCATCGCGCACAAGCACCCGTACCGGATAGCCGCGCTCTACCAGATGCGTGACCAATCGCCCCCCAACATACCCGGTTGCCCCGGTGACCAGTATCATGGCTTCTCGCGCTCCTTTCCCATATAACTCATACCATGTTCGGTTGATTACCGCTATGTATTCTGTGGCATAGCATGCATGCGCCGCACCTGTCTTCGCATCACGCCTCACCCGCCACTGGTATCACTGTTTGACGGTCATAATACGCATCACCCACAGATGCAGCGCCGACCCGGCCAGGTAGACATACCAGAGCAACGTGACCGCCCGCAGCGGCCAGAACCGTTCCCCGTAGCGGTCTATCAGCGCGGCGGTGGCCAGCACCATAAAGGGGATGCTCACAAAGAAATGTTTGTCTACCATGGAAATTTTGTAGGCCAGCGGAAGGAAGATAATCGTGACGGCCAACCATCCGCTAATAGCTGCCCATAGCACATGCATAGAGTCGGTGCGGGTTGCGCTCTGGTCATTCCAGAGGTGGCGGGCATAGTCGCCTATCCAGACAATGCTGAGCACCAGCGGTATAAACAAGCCATAATCCCAGAGTCGTAGGTGTTGGACAACGTATTCGACCGGATCGGCGCTGGACTTGCCCATTGCTTCGGCGCTGCTGCTCATAGAGCGGGCAAAGTAGGGTATGGTGCGCTCTATAATCGGTTGGATGTATTGCCCGTAGTAGACCAGGATGACGAGGATGAGCGCGGCGCCGGTGGCTAACCAGAGCGGGCGCAAGCCGGCGCTGAGCGTGGCCGGTATGGGCCATGCCTGTGCTAATTCTGGTGTGGGCGGGGTGGTCTGCTGGT
>DAOTUK010000100.1:0-16786 GCA_034437375.1 Chloroflexaceae bacterium
CTCGCCTCCCCGCTCCCGCCTCCCCGCTCTCGCCTCCCCGCTCCCGCCTCCCCGCTCTCGCCTCCCCGGCTCTCGCCTCCCCGGCGCTCGCCTCCCCGCTCTCGCCTCCCCGCTCCCCTTCCAGACAATACCACCCATCCCCCTTCACCGCATTGCGGCCCACGTGTACCAGACTCCCCCACACCAACAACTCCCGCAGCGGCCCCAGATTGCCCGCAAACGTCGCCCGCCCCACCAGACCACCAATCGGCGTACGGCGCTTCGTCCGCGATGAATAACTCACCACATCCACCCACCGCGTCGCATCACCAACCGTCTCCACCGTATCAGCAATCGCCAACAAAGCCTGATAATCAAGATTCAGCGGCCCCGCACCATACGCCATACACAACTCATCCAGACGGCGCATAAGCCGTTGCACCAGCGGCCGCAACGTTATCGTCTTAACCAGCGTACCGCTATCTATCAAACGCAACGGCGTCTTAAACCGCAACGTCAACCTATCCATCGGCAACGCAGCAGCACACGCCGCCACCTGCGCCGGACTAATAGCCAGACCCGGCACCTCCACCGTCGGCTCATCGCAGCGATACAACACCTGCCGCTCACCAGTAAGCGGATTATACGCCACCAACTCCTCCACCCGAAAGCGCCCCCGCCGCCCCCGATTCTCAGCCAACTTGCGCCCCAGACCATCCTGCTCAAGTATCTGCACCGCCATCACCACATAAGGAAAAAGCATCGCCGCAGAACCAAACAACCCGATACCAAACGAAATCGTATCATCAGGAGCATAAGTACCAGCCCCAATCGGCGGACGCACCACATACGGGCGCGGACGTTGCCGGCTACCCGGCTGCTCCTCCTCACGCATAGGGGCCACCAGCGCCGCCACCGGGCACATCTGCACCAGCATACAACCAGCACAAGTAAGCGCATCCTTATTCGTACAAAAGCGACTCCACAACGCATGCGAAAAAGCCCCCCGCAACGCCGAACCGCTCTGGTGGTCAAGCGCAAGCGGCGTCGTAGCACGAGCCGCAAAGCGCAAATGGTGTGTTACCATATTCATACAACAAACCCCCTCATTGCAAAACAGGAGGGGACACACAAACATGCATCCCCCCACGCTCCAACAATCCTAATCAAACAACAACCCTAACTCCGCATCATACATCGTCATCACCAGCGAAACGCGCTCCATCGGATCATCAGACTTACGCTCGCCAGGGCGCACCAACCCCCGATCCGCCAGCGACGCAAACCGCCAATAGGGAATACTCACCAGCAACTCCTGCGCCGCAACAAACTCGTTCTGGCTGATAAGCTCGAAATACTCGGTTTGGAACGAATCCGGCAACACCTCAATACTATCGAAATGCTTATAAAACTCGCGTTCAAGCGCATTGCTGGCATTAAAAGCAACCAGCGTATCCAGAACGCTGCGCTGGAAATCGGCCGCAGCCTCATCATACTGCTGCCGCCAATATGCCGCATAATCCTCCGCATAATCGTTGTAGATCGTATTGAGCCACCGGCCCACCGCCCCCTCATCTATCGCCTCACCATCGTGCGCTTCCAGCAAGCGCAAGGCCCCGCGCAGCAAACGCAAGTCATAGGGACGATCGTTCTTATCGGGTATCGGCGCGCGGAACACATGCACCGGCGCCAGGTCGGGACGGGAACGCTGGCGATTGACGCGCCCGAAGCGTTGCAGCAGCGCCTCAAGCGGAGCCAGATCAGTAAAAATCGTATCCAGATCCAGGTTCAGACTCACCTCCACCACCTGCGTAGCCACCAGCACCACCGGGCAGCGCTCGCTACTGGTAAGGCCACAGGCAGCCATCACCTGCCGTTCGCGTTCCAGACGGTCACGCGCATTCAACCGCCCATGCAGCAGCACCATGGTAGCCTGGGGGCCCAGGTAGTCGCGCAACACGTGGTACATCTCCTGCGCCCGCTGCACCGTATTACAACACACCAGCACCGACGCCCCCCCCCGCGCCGTGGCCGCAATCTCGCAGGCATTATCCGCATCTTGCATATCGCCATCGCGCAGCGAAAGGCGGTGGCGGCAAAAATCCTTGAACACCGCAGAGGTAGCGCTAATCTCTGCAAAATCGCCCAACGCCTGCCTGAGCACACCCTTGATCAAATCGGGGAACGTAGCCGACATCAAGAAGAAGCGGGCCGCAAAGTGCTGGCGCAGATACGCCACCATCGAGAGGAAGAGCGCCAGGCGTCTGGGTTGGTAAGCGTGAATTTCGTCAAAGACGAAGGTAGCCTGCATGTAATCGCTCAAAACAGCCTCGTACCCCCGCAGGCGGTAGCAGGCCTTGAGCAACTGGTAGGGGCTACAGACGCGCACAGGATAATAGTTCAACTCAGTGCGGTTTTTCGTATCGTACGCCTGCCGCACAGCCGCGGCCGAGTTGTAGCCCTGTTCAATAGCGGCGCGGTAGAGCGCGTGCAGAGCGCGGCCATGTTGCAACCCGACGCGGTCGGGGAAGTGCTCTGCGAGACGCCGGTGCATCGCATTCATACTCGCCTGGTAAGGCAGCACGTAGAAGAGGCGCGGGACGTGGTACGCTGGCTCCCCCGCCGCCCAGAAAAGCGCCGACTCGGTTTTGCCGCTACCCGTGGGGGCGACGAGTATAGCGTTGTCTGGGGCGCTGGTGGCGCTGTGCTGCTGGTGGGGGTAGAGGTCGGCGGGTTGCCAGCCAAGCTGCTGCACAAGGGCGGTATAGGGTCGGGCGGGCCATTGCGGCGGCGGGCCAACGTGGGCCGAGGCGCTGTGGTCGGCGTTAATGAGCAGTCCGCGCAGGGCCAGGGTGGCCGGAGCCTTCCCGCGCATGGTCGGGCGATCCAGGCTCTTGATAAAGCGGCGATAGGCCCGCAAGGCGGCTTCTATATGGGTAACGGCCTGCTCCTGTACCAGGGCAATGGCGTCGGTTTGGGGCGGCAGGTCCGGCTGCTCAATGCCCAGGTGGTCTATGCCCAGGCGGGCGGGCCATGCGGGAGCCGCGTCGCTAAGCCAGCGCCAGAGCGCGGCCAGGGGCGCATTGGCCAGGTCGGCGGCTATCTCATGGATAGACTGGCCGCCATCTTTGTACTGCTCGTTGATAACGGCGGCGTCTTTGTGGTGGGAGAGGATAGCGGCCACAACCCAGGCGTAATCCTCGCTGGCGGGGTCGGGGACAATCCAGGGTAAAAAAGCCAGCGAGCCAACTTCGTGGCGATAGTTCCAGCGCGGGGCCCCTGCCGAGCGGAGCATAGCTTGAAAACCGGGCGTAGCTTTGCCAAAATCGTGCAACAGCGCGGCCCAGTAGAGCCAGTGCCAGAGGCGCGGACACCCCACCTGCGCCGGCAAACCGGGGCGCAGGTGGGTCTGGTGGGCCAGGCGGGAAAGGACGTGCCAGGTGTGCAGGTAGAGGCTTTCGCCGTGGGGGTCGTTGGGGGCGGCTTTGCTCTTGGCCCAGATGTCTTGCAGATAGTCGGGGGTGTCCATCATGGTTCCTCCTTGTTCTCGTTGTCGGTAAAAGTGTGCCAGACGACGGCGCGGGGATGGTCTTTGTAGGCGGGGACGGTAGGGTCACACCAGATGGGTTCGGAAGAGCCGAAGGTTTGCAGGGCGCTGGTGTTGGACACAACCCGCTCGTTGAGCACGAGATATTGGGCAAAGTGGGGTTGGCGTCCCCGCCAGTAGTCTACATAACGCGGCATCGTAACGGTGATACCGCGCCGTGTGCGGGCGGCCATACTGAGCGGCAGCAGCGTATGTTCGTAGTAGGCGGTATCGCACTGCTCAAGCGTAACCACCTTGATAGCGTGGGGCGGGTAGGTGCAAAGATCCTGGGAGCGCCCCAGGACGACAGGGTAGCGTGGCGAGCGGAAGGCATCCGCAAGGTCAAGGCGGTTCAGGTAGAGCAGCAGGCGCGGGCGAAAGAGCAGTTCGCGGGCAAAGGGGGTAACGGTACTCTCGCCATACATAGTGATGTCGTGGTAGCCCTGGTTGCTCAGTTCCTTGCGTTTTCTGGTCGAGACGGGCGTGGGCATCCCGCCAGCGTGGATGTGTTCCAGGTCGGTGAATTTGCCGCTGTGGGTGAAGTGGTAGGCAAAGCGCAGGCCGGCGGGGTCTATCCAATCGCCAACAGCGCTACAGATGTGGCCGTAGATGGTGGCGGGGGGCGGCATGTCGAAGGTGGGTTGGACACCCCACATAAAGTGGGGATAGCGAAAGGAGGTGACATCGCCAACCAGTTCGATACGCAGGGCTTGCATGGTTTTCATGGGGGCTTACTCCATCCATTGCGGGTTTTTGCCCAGGGCCTCTACCAGAGCGCTGAAGGCGTGGCGCGGGTGGGCAATCTGGAGGCGGGAGCGGTGCGGTTCTTCCAGAGTCGCTATCAGGTTGTCCATGTCCTTGCGCTCGTCATCCATAAAACCGCTCATCCAGCCGATATAGACGGGGGAGAGCAGATCATCGGCAAAGACGTTGAGCGCTTCTTGCAGGGCGGCGGTGTTGAGGTGGGGCTTGCCCGCTTTCTCACCGATGACGTAGTTAAAGATGTGGTTGCCGCCACGGGTAACAGCCAGGATAACGAGGGCGGGGGCCACCGAGGTATAGTGCAGGGTTTGTTTAGCCCCGCCTTCGAGGTGAGCCATGCCTTCGAAAAGGGCTTGCACGCGGCGGATACGTTCGTCTTGCGGCAGACAGTAGGCCTGGGCCTGTTCGAGGTGGTGCAAGCCGCGTTGTTTGGCTTCGTCAATGCGTACCTGGTCAAGGTGGCAGAAGCCGGTTTTCTTGCGATAGCTAAAGGTGCCACAATGCGCGAGATTGAGCGAGAAGAGGCCCTTCAGCACAGCTCGGTAGAACTGGTGCTCGTGGGGCACGGGGTCACCGTCGTGCCGCGACATGGTGCCAAAGTCCTCGGTGATGGCGACGGGGGCCACGCTCACGAGCGTGCTCACGCGGAAGGGCGCGGCGCGGGTGAGCGTGTCGGTGGTGGTGGTTTCTTCGGCGCGGGTGGTGTCGGCCTCGCGCTTCTCTTTCGCAGAGGTCTTCTTTGAAGGGGCTCGCATATAGCCAAAGAGGTCGTCATCCCAGAAGCGGATAGGGTTGGCGTCGGTATAGGCTATTTTGCTCTCGCGGAAGGTGGGCGAAACTTGCCAGCCGGTGTCCTTCCTCTGTTCCAGCGAGGTGCGGAGCCAGTAGCGAAACGCCTGGGCCGAGACGTAGGGGTAGTTGCCTCTGCTGGTGTGTATGGATTTGACAGCGATGGTGTTGTCGGTGCGGGCGCCGTGCGCGGCGCCGGCGTTGTTCAGCGCGGAGGCGGGGGCGTCTATCAAGAGTAGTCCGGTTACGAAAGCCATTATTTTGTGCTCCTATTCTTTATTCAGTAATAGATTCTGGTTCCGGGGTTTCGGTTTGTTCCAACACGTCCAGGTTTGATTTGAACCATCCGCTGTGGTGGAGTTGTTCAATGATACGGATGAGGACAAGATCACGGGCAATAATCCACCAGAAGCGGTCTTCGCTATTGTAGAAAACGCTGGTGAACTCTTCGAGCGTGAAGATAAGGTCGCCCTGTTTTGCGGCGTTGTAGTCGGCTTTGATCAGGCGGTTTTGCAGGTTGTACAATCCTTTCCATTCGCTTCTGCCCATAAGGAAGGCACGCAGCAGGTCGCGGTCATTTTCTTTGCGGATGTAGGCGGCGATGCGGTCGGCCATTGTCTGGATGGCCTCAATGCGGTCTTTGTCCACGTTTAGTATCCTTTCTAAAAACAGGTTGGCAAGCGGCCAGGAAACCATGTCCAATTCGGAGGCCAGGTGGTAGGTGCGGCGCTGGTCATCTTTGCTGGTCTTTTGTATCCTGGGGGTACGTAACAGATAGGTACGCAGAAAGCGGTGGGCATCGGCGGGCAGGGTGAAGAGATCTTCGTAGAGGACGTTGCGGCGCGCCGGCCGGCCGGCGTCGTCGCGGTCGGGGGGCGCGGTGGTGCGGCCGTCGCCGCCCACCCACCCGCGCTGTACCAGCCGGTTCCAGGCCGGCCGGTAGGCAGCGTCGCTGGCGTCGTGGATGAAGGCAATGATTTGTTGGGGCAGGTGGTAGAGGGCTATATCTGGGTTCTGGCCAAAGTTGGTCAGGTGGTAGGCGGTGAGCGAGCAGTGGCCAATGTCGCGGCGTTCTTGTTCGGCTTCGATAAGGCGGGAGATAATCTGGGTGCGTGGGTATCTAGCGCCGGGGTATTCGTCGCCCTGTGAGGCCATGTTGAGATAGGAACGGTTTGCGTTCAAGGTTTCGAGGACAAAGGTATAGGTCAGGTCGTGGTGGTCGGAGTGCAGCAGCAGCAGTCGCCCCTCGCACTTCATACAGCCAAGCGGGAAGGCTTGAATGGCCAGGAGGGCCTCGGCAGAGACGGGCAGGCCGGCGTCGCCGCCGGCGTAGAAGTTGAAGCCTTCCGTAGGGCCGATAAGCGGTATCTTGTCGCGGTAGGCCCGCATGGTTGCGGGGGTGCCGAAGAAGACGCAGGTTTCGTCCGGGAGAGCCGGTTCGTGTTGCCAGGCACGAAGTACGCTTTCGGCATAGGCGGCCCGTTTTGCGGGTTGTTTGTCGAAGGCGGGTTGGGTAAACCCGGAGTTTGGAAAGACGGCGGTGAGAAATGATTTCATCGGGTTCTGGCTGTAATGTTTTTTCAGATAGTCGGCAATGGCATGCAGGTCGTCTTCGGTCAGGTCGGCCGGGTCTTCTTTGGCGGCAAAGGCCGTGATGGTGGCCACGCCCACGTCGAGGAGGGGGTGGCCGGTGTAATGGAGTTTGTGCATATGGTGCTCCTTTGGGTGTGCTGGTAGTATCCTTACTAACAGAGCTTTTCCCGAACTGTGTCTACCAATTGTTGCGTATCTTCTGGCGGAAGCTGGCCGGTTTCACCATCGCTGGTGTAGCCTGGGAGTTCAATAACGGTGATATTGCGTGCCTGGGCAAGTTCACGCAAGTTTGTATGGTCAGGATTCCATTCTTTTCCCATAACGAGAAACTTGCTTGTATAAATTCCAAGATATTCTCGACCACCGGCCGTATTGAGTTGGTCTATTGCCCTCTTTTTTACCGGGCTACCGGCTTTTGCTTCAATGATCCCAACCCGATTTCCGATCCGAACAACAAGGTCAATATCGATCGCACCACTGATTTTGACGCTGGTAAGCACTTCATCTACCGCTGGTTCCAGTGCTTGATGCAACGCTCGCTCAAACAACCCTCCCTTATCATCATTTGCGTAGCCCCCCGATTGGTAGGTATCAATATGGGCCCGAAGGTAGGTGTCAATGTCAATCAGGGTTGGGAGTTCTGTTTGTTCGGGTGTCGCCGTCGTACCGTCTGGGAGAAATTGATAGGTGTAGATGATACTGCTTTTGCCCGTTTCCAGGTAGATTGCGGGGCTACGTAATTGTTCGGCTAACCGATAGGCTGGTAGTGACATGAGCTTGGTACCACCGGTGATATTAAACAAGAGCGACTCCCCTTCTTTAACATGCTGTTGTATCCAGGCGTGAAGCTGTTGTTCGGTGTCCGCAATATTGAAGGCTTCAACCGGCCCAAGGAGGGTAGCACCAGGGAGTATTCCCTGGAGTCGCTGAGCAACCTTTGCTGTTTTGTCGGTATAGACGAGTAGTACCCGTTCCGGGTGGTAATGGCGAACCGGCAATACGTTGGGTATCGGCTGTTCGCCTACCAGTGCTATCATCGTGGTCATTACGCTTCTCCTTCCTGCTCAAGGCATGCAATCAGTTCCTTATACCAGGCCTTATTTGCCGAATTTCTCTCCCGCCCTGCTGCCTGTACCTTGTCAACAATGGCTTGCGCTACCTGTTGCTTGAGTTCTGTTCGTATTTGCAACTCCTGCCATTCTTTGAAAAGTGGGTTGAGTTGGTTTGCTACCTGATTGATAGGCAGTTGTGCAAGACGATCCAGGAGCTTCTCCGCCTGCGCCTGTTCGGGGTCAACGTCGGTTGCAACCGTTTGTTGTGGGGTGCCAACCTGTTCCGTATTCTGCGGTAGCTTCATACGTCCATACCCGCTCGACGTTTTTGCGCCGATGCCCATATCCGCAAGCGCGTGCTCCAGGATAGTGAACACCGCCTCGACCCATTGGGGTTCGCCGGCCAGAGCCAGCAGGTAGGTGCCAGTAGCGGCCAGAAATGGGATGGGGTTGGGGCTGTCCCAATCGGCGGGAGCGGCGTCATTGCCGCGGTAGTAATCCGGGTGATGCACGGCGATAACGTCCGGGGCCAGCGGTTTGCCGTTGTGCTGGCCCGTATCTGGTACATAGAGCGCGTCGAAGAAAGTAATATAGCCGGCGCTGTCGGTGTTGCCAAAGGCGGTCGTATAGGCTTCTGTCCCCGCTTTCCATGCGTCTCCGAGGTGCTGGCGGGCATAGCTTGCGGCCAGGCCCTTGAGCGCACTGCCGGGGATAACCGGCACGCCATAGGTGCGGTGCAGCGTGACCGATGTTTCTAGCACGCTTTCGTTGCCCAGGCCAATGACCATGCGCCCTTGCACCGTAGCCTCGCGGAAGATGGCCCCATACGTTTGCAGGTGGGCCTTCCATTGCTCGAAGAAGTCTTTGTAATATGGGGGGGGCTGTATCGCGGCGACTTCTTTCACCAGCGTCTTGCGGGTTTCGGTATCCTCACGCTCCTGGCTCACAATGTATTTGTCGAGCCAGAGGCCGGCGTGGGTTGTCTGTTCGTATTTCATCTTGTCCAGTTCTTTTCGGCGACTTTGCATAGTTATGCCTCCTCTTCGTCGCTTGCCTCAACATGCAAGACAGATTGGGCAAAGCGTTTGTACCAGAGCAAAGCGGCCAGTACCTGTTGGGTAAGGTACATATACTCGCTTAACTCGCTCTCTCTGGAACTGGCCAGCAAATTTTTGTTGCCATTCATTACGACTGCATTCAGGTGTTCAATCAGCTTTTTTCCTTCGTCCTTGCCGCGTGCTTCGAGAAAGGCCAGAGCCTGGGCCAGTCCAGCGGTGCGGATGAGTACGGGGAGCTTATGCGCCAGCGCACCATAGCGTTTGTCTTTTATGTTGTTATCTTCCTTCACAGCCGACACTTGCTTGTAAATCTGGGCCGCATACTTTTGATCGCGGGTTTGCATCCTACTGCCCCCCTTCCGATTGCACCATCCGCATGCGGCACAGCCCGCGCCCGACGGTAGCGCTGCCGCCAAATTGCAATGGCTTGCTGATGAGCGTGCCTATGGTGGTGAAGATGGTGTCGGGGGTAGCTTTCACTGGTGTGGCGACCAGCAACCCGCTCAGAATCGTCTCGGTGGGCAGGGCCTCTTCGTACCATAGCCCGCCTTTCGTTACCGTCTTGCTCCCTTCGCTGAGTTTGATGCGGGCGGTTATTTCGGTGGCGGTGGTGAGCAGGAAGCTCAGCACGTTGTCGTGGACGATGCAGAGGCGTTGCGAGAGCATGGTTTGCCATTGGGGGGCGTCGGGGAAGATGTGGGGGGCAAGCCATGTAGCCCATGCGTCGGTCGTTTGTTCCTTGCACGGGGCCAGGTCGAGATCTTCCAGGACAATCTTCTTGGTGTCTGAGACGGAGACGAGCAGGGCGCTTTCTTGTTTCTGGGTGCAGCAGGCTTCTTTGTCCGTTGGCTCCGGGACGGCTTGCGGTACGCCGGTGATGCCCGCGTCGGCGGCGTCGCGCTGAAATCGCTTGAGCAGGTAGGGCGAAGTGACCCAGGCAAAGGTGCCCGCCAGGCTACGGATGGGCAACAGCAGCAGGCGTTGATCGGTGAATTGGGCGGAACCGGCGTGGTCACTGGCGTTGTTAGTATCGGGGCCAAATATGGTGGTAACGTTGTTGGGGGCGTGTTCCTGGCAGGCGTCGCGCAATACCCCTTTGAGGGATGAGCCGGGCAGGTAGGGAATGCTGGTAGCTTTCTCGCGGGCTATGGGCAGGTCTATGACGCCAACCCCCTGGCCGGTGCCGGCGTGGAGGGGGGAGAGGGCGTGGGTTATCAATAATCGTGCTTGCATTGGTCTATTTCTCCTTTAGGGTATCCAAAAAGGCTTGTAATACGTCCGTCTGTCCTTTGAGCGGTTCTATTTGTTTCGCTTCCTGTTGGGTCAGGGTTGCTTGCTGTCCGCGCCATGTTTTGCGGTTGCTCTTCAACACAAGATCGTCTGGCAAAAGATAGTCTGGTGTTTCCAAAATCAGTGCGATTCCTATTCCTTTGCCAGATGCACACGCAAGCGGACGCAAGATAAGTGGACTGGCCAATCGCTTGCTATTTTCGCCTTCAAGCGTCGTATCATCTGGATCTCCTCGATCTTTAAAGTGAAAGATGATCGGAAGTCCAAAGGCTGCGCGTGGGAATTTATCTACCGTGAGAAGTTCTTCGGCATGTTTATGACAATGGCTTCTGGTTAGCCTTCGGATTGCATCTGGCTCCGGCCATTTGCTGCGCCCCGGTCGGTTGTGGGCACTTCCCGGATGGCGTTGTTGACGAAAATTTTTCAGTTTCCGGATAAGCTCTTTCCAGGCATCATTGGGCGACCGCATTGGATCAGTAAGCTCAAATGACAGTGACTTGGAGAGGTGGGGAACATCTCCGGGCCAATCCCCGGAAACAACATGATCAAGATATTTAGTGACCCACGCTTTCACTTCCGTCTTAGTATCAGGAAGAGGTATTAGGGTTTTTGATTCACCGTTCTCTGTAATGCTCGTACATTGCAGCGCCCCGAACCCCCGCCGCGTGCGGGCGCCAATACCGCCAAAGGTTTCCCAGGCCCACAGCGCGGCTTCAACATCCTTGCGGTGGTCTTTGTGAAATGAGATGGTGAGCCGAAATTCTATATTCTCTACGACCCTGCCCCCACTGTCTCTGAGCGGAAAGGCTACATAACCATAAGGCGACCTGGGATCACCGACATTGATTTTATTTCCCTTGTGTTCTACTGTTAGCTCTGTACCCGGCTTGTACGAGGGCACCGCCACTTGCACAGGCGGCGGGGGCGGATTCTTTTCGTCCTTGTCCTTGTCCTTGTCCTTGTCCTTGTCCTTGTCCTTGTTTTGGGCATTAGCCGCCGCGCCCCAGATGGCGTCCTCCTTCTTTTTCATCGCTTCCAGGTTGCCGTCAAATTCCCCGCCGCGACAGGCCCGCCACCAGAAGCGCAGGTGTCCGCGTATGGCAGTGCCGCGTATGGGGGTGAGCGGGTCATATTCGCCGGGCGTGACGCCGCCCCCAAAGAGCGGGGTTATCAGGCGATATTCGCGTACCTGTGTGATGATGTCTGTTTGTGGCTGTGGTTGCACAGCCGGTGGTGGGTTTTTGGGTTGTCTTGTCATTGTTCCGGTGCTCCTTTCTCTGATTGTGTTTTGCCATCCCATGTGCCTATGGCGGCCAGTCCAAAGCCGTCGCGTCGTGATTGTTCGTCGTCGCTAACGCAGTGCATCCAGATTGAGCGTACCCATTGCGCTATGGCGTCGGGTGCGCCGTCGAGCGTGAGGAAGAAGACGCTGCCGGCGGGAGCCAGGCGGCGGGTGGGTTTGCTTCTCCCCCCGTTGCCGGCCGCGAGATCCCAACCGGAGACGACCTGGGGACGCTGGATGGCGACGGCTTGAAGCGATGGTTGGACGCCCTCTCGCGCTTGCAAAAGCCACGTCGGTTCCCACCCCTTCTCAAAGTGGGCGGGGGTAAGCAGAATAACGCGGCAGGCGGGGGTGTGTTGTTGTTGTACTTGCTCAAGCAGGCCTGGGGGGATGGCGGGCAGTCCCTCGTTACTCTCGCGCCACGCCACGATACGCCGTTCGCCGCCAAGAGGGGAGAGCGGCCCATCTTGCGGTTGGGTCGGGTCTTCGACCGCGATGGCCAGGGCCAGTCGGGTGCGCTGGTGGGTAAATTCCAGGCCGCGTGTCTGGAAGAGAAAAGTTTCTTTGGCGGCTTGTTTCTCTGCATCAATAGCAACGTGGGTGCGGCTTTCTTGCTGTGGGCCGTTGTGGCCGATGTCGGCCAGCGGCAGGGGGCTTTCGCTCTCTGTTGGGGCAGTAAGCCATTGCTCGAATTGCTCCCAGTACCAGAAGCGGGGCGCTTTTTTATGGGGTTTACGCGGGTCTGGCGTGGGCAGTCCAACGAGATGATTTATCCGACCAGCAAGGTCTGTCTGGGCACCGTCGGGGCTGTTCAGTGGCACAAGGCGTTTGCGTATGCCCTGTTTCTCCGCGTCGGTGCCGGTTGCGTCGGGGGTAAAGAAGAGCGCGTCGGCGGGGGCGGGGGCCATCCAGCGGGTGGCGTTGTCGGGCAATAGTTCCACCAGCAGCGGCCCGCGCACGGCTGTTTTCTTGATGGTGGCGATATGTTCCTGGTCGGTGGGTTGGCCCATCTGTTGCCAGACGTGGGTACGAAAACCGCCGGCTGTGGTGGAAGGGAAGGGGAAGGGCAGACTTCTGGCCTGGGCGCCGGGCGTGCGTCCAAATGGGCGGCCGTCGCGGGCGATGAGCGGGTCGCGGGGCTCTATGATCCATATGGTTTCGGATGGGGTCATTGGCTTTACTCCTTTCCTGTATGTGCTTCTATGCCCGCCAGCTTTCTGGCCTGGGCGAAGAGGCGGGCGATAATCAGTTCGTCGGCCAGTTGCTGCAATGGGAATGCACTTGTTTCTTTCATTGCACTTGTTTCTTTCATTGCTTCGGTCATTTCCGATACCAGTTCCGCTACGTGCGTCTCAGCAATGGAATCCTGACCATGCGCGGTTTTCTTGCGCTTCAGAATGCGGAGTGTTTCTTTGTACATTGCTTCTTGCAGGATTGCGTAGTTGTCTTCTTTCGGGTCTACTTTCAATCGGTTGGCCAGGTCGCGCAGTTCGTAGGCCGCTCCGTCGGGAATGGCGTCGTGCTGGTGGAGCCGGGTAAAGTAGCCGAGGCGGCGGTATACGCTCTTGCGGTTGCCCGCTACGGTAGTTTCTGAACCGCTACGCTTGCTGACGGTGACAGCCAGAGCGTTCTTCCCGGTTATCTTCTTGGCGGCCTTTTCGGCGCTGCGGGCAAGTTCTAGAGCGTCGAAGAGCGGTTCGATATGGTGGACAATGGCGATACCGGCGGAGAGGGTGGGAGATTTTTCTATCTGGTCGGTGTCGGTAAAGGTAAACCGCTTCATATGCTCGTGAAAGCTGTTTGCGAGGGCGTGGGCACATTCCAGCACCGTATGCAGGGGGAGCAGGGCCAGCACGTCGTCGCCGCCAGCGTAGATAAGGGCTCCCTTGTGTTCTTCAACGGTGCTGTGTACCTGTTCGGCAAAGGTGGCCAGGGCCCGTGATAGCTCGCGGTGCTTTGCTATGGTTTGCTGGTGGTCTATCGCTTTGCCCATGTTGTCGCCGTCGGCGAGCAGAATGGCGTAGTAGGGTAGCGGCCTCAGCGAGGCGGGCGATTCGTTCATCACGCGGGCAATGTCCTTGAAGAAGTCTTGCAAGGCGGGGTGGTCTTCAAAGAAGATGGAGCCGTCGTAATCACCGATGATCGGGTGGTTATAGCCGGAGACACGCTCTTTGCGGGTTGTTTCTGGGAGATTTGCCAGGCATGTTTCCCAGTGTTGCTTCAACTTATCCCGGTCATACTTCGGGTTCTCTAGCCGATGGAGCAGGGGGCCAGCGGCTATGTGCGAGGTGCTGGCAAACCCTGCTGGCCCGGCTATCTCTCCAAACCGCTTGAGGAGTCCGACCCCGCACAGGTGCTCGCCCTGCTTCAGATCAATGGTGTCGGTATCTGGTGGTTTTTTGAGGACAGACTCGCGTTGTCCGTCGAGCGAAGATTTGGGGGCACTGCTGCCCCAGGTCACGGGGGCAAAGGTGCGGGTATTTTTGCGGGCGGCCATCAGTGCTTCCAGGTTGTTTCGTACATCCGGGTAGGCTTCCGGGGATGGGAGCGGGAGCGCGGCCCACAGAAATTCGATGAGGTCGTCCAGTTGTTCTCTGGCAACCTTCTCTTTGATGAGGTCGTCCAGTTGTTTTTTGGCTTTGCTAAAGGCCTGTGTCCGTAACCCATCCAGGCGTAGTTGCATGGCCCCTTTCAATGCGGTTGCAAGGGTCTGGGGTTCCTGGTCAATGATGGCAACGATTTTGTTGGCGACATTGAAAGAACTTCCAGGGTTTAGCAGTAAGCCGCTGTCTGGGGCCGGGAAGATCAACCGCTCCAGGCTGTTGCTTTGAACGATAGTGTAGGCGGCTGTTTTCGCCAATTCGCTCAAGAGTTGGGAGCCGAACCAGAGATCGCGGCTCCGTCGGGCGCTGGCAATGAATTCTTGCACCGGCCCGATGCTGGCAAGAAAAAGGTGTTGTGTCACGTTCTACTCCTTCAGTTGGTTATGGTTTTGTTGTGGAACCTGGCGGTATACCGGGGAGTCCTGCGCGAGGCTCCCCGGTGCTGCGGTTCCGCTCTGCACATGCTCAGTATAGCATGCGATGCGTCCATAAATGTGCTTCTAAAGCTGGCATTTGCCGCCAATTCTGGCGTGTGTTAGCGACGGGTGCGGGCGGCCTCGCGCAGCGTGTTCAAGTTGACCAGTTCGGCGACTTCGTAGCGCGGCGGCAGTGCGCCTTCGACCGGGCGGATGTGCAGGATGGGCAGGAAGTAGCCGCAGCGGCCATGCAGTTCGGCTATCAGGGCCAGGGCCAGGGGGGCCAGGCCGGGCGGGTTGATGAAGAGCGAGCGCGTTTGCCACGCTTCCGATGAGAGCCCGATGCTATCTACAATCTCCTGGGCGAGGTCGGCCAGGGGGCGGTGGCGCTCGATGTGCAAGGGAATATCTTGTATCTGGGGGGCGTGCCCCAGGTGGGTGGCGATTTCGGCTTGTTGCGCGTCGGTGAGGGGGTGGGCAAAGTTGAGTATGAGGGTCGTGTTTTCCATAGGTGGTTCCTTTCGTGAGATTTATTTATATGGACGGTTCTTGCTCAGTTGAGAAGAGGGTAAGGAATGTACTGGTACGTTCCCATGCCAATTGGTCATGCTTGCTTACCTGGAAAAAGCGGGTTACGATTTTATCCACCACTTCACGGAACTGCTGGTATTCCTTCTCGTCAATCAGGCGAAAGCCATGGGCAAGCATACTATTGTTGCGTGCTTTTACGCTATTTCTAATTTGCTTCAAGTCAAAGTCATGTATAAGTGAATCATCCAAGGCCTTAAGCAGCATGTACCCATTAAGCAAGTTGATAGACCTTCCCTCTTCGATACCATAGCTATTCCTAAACAGGCTTCTTTCAATATTCCGATAGCGGGTATCAAGATCAGGGATGCGCTTTCGAATTGCCCCATAATCTGGGCGTTCAGTAAGAATACCATGCCCTGCTAACCGATGCTGACTCATCAATTCCAGACAACGATAGAGGAACATGGCGGCCATGTCATAGCGTCCCTGAGCCGCACGGCGTTGAGCGTTGGATCGGAGTATACCAAGCAGTGGCAAGATACTGTCCAGATCTTCCAACAACGATTGGGGTAGTTTGTTTGCAGCAAGACGGGCAGTATCAGCGTTGAGGCGTTGGAGCATAGCGTGCTGCTTCTGAAGGCGCGAGCGTTCAGGTTCAATGTTGGGCGGTAATGGCGCATTGAGTAAGCGTTCTATGGCTATGTTTGCCTCCCTCCAATTAAATACATCCCAATGTGCATAGGTCTCGGAGAGGGTAGCATAGGCGCGGTAAATGCTGGCGTCAGGTTCTGGTACGCGCTCTTCCAGGTTGGCGAAGATGCGTTGGGCCCCGCTGTAGTCGTGTGTGTTATAGAGTCGTCGTGCTTCGGCGGACTCAAGGTCGCCAAAGACGGTATAGGGATCGGGGGGAAACTCAAGCCATTGGGTGCCGGGAATAGGTTTCCCATCGTAGTCACTTTTAACATAGATGGTGTTAAGGTTCAGAACATGCGTTGCCTTTGCAATGCCTACGGACATAAGTGCCAAACCCCCGGTTACATCCGCAGCTATTTCAGAGGGACTCAGGTCTGCCCATTCGTTCAATACTTCTTTGATGCCACTATAGATTGTGTCTGTGTCTGAGTAATCGCCTTCTGGTACAAACCATCCATCAGGAGACGTATTTAATGCTTGCGCAACTCGTTGTGGCATGTCCCTGGTCTGGTCTGTGAGCAAAAAGGCTACTCGTGCTGGTTCTAAAGCTCCAATAAGTAGCCCTGCTGTTATGTTGTGTTTCCCTGTGCCTGGTAGAATAAGTCCCTTAAATCTCCCTCGATGGTTTGCCGTGCGTTCACGAAAGCGTTGTAGTTGTTCGTCAAAGGATAATTCTGTCGGTTCCATTTGGATACTGTCCTCCTCGGTATTTGTCTACGCTCTTATCGTCACCACCATCAGTGTACCATAGTAACAGGGGCACAAATGCAGTCCTGAGCAAGAGCAAGTACCATATTTTTGCAAAGGGGATGTCCAGACACGATGCCGTGCGTGACTATCTCCGCCGCCCCACCTCTTTGCACCGCCCCGCCTCGCGCGTCTTCGCCGCTCTGCCCCCCGTTGACGTGCGCGTAGTTTTATAGTATGGTTCATAGAAATGGCGGCGCAGGAAACCACCCGCTTCAGCGGGTGTGAGGAAGCGCCGCCGTCCTCCTTTCGGGTACACTATTGCCATGGACAAAAACATCAGATATACAGCGCACTGCGCCTACCTGCTCAACTATCACCTGGTCTGGATACCGCGCTATCGTAAACCCGTTCTGAAAGACCAGGTGGCCGTCTCCCTGCGCGAACTGGTTGATGGTATGGCGC
>DAOTUK010000101.1:0-36384 GCA_034437375.1 Chloroflexaceae bacterium
CGCCTGCCGAAAATACTGCTCTTGCTCCGGCGTCGGGTTCAGTCGTATTTTATGTGCGCGTTGTATCGTGTTCCCCATGCGTACTCCTGCTCACTTCTGAGTAGGTTTCCCCTCCCTAGCTATAGCTCCTTACAGATAACTGCCCCGTCCTCAAGGGCACGGTATCCTGGTGTGCAGGTGTTCTCTGTTGATACGGTCTGTCGGGGGGCAAGGTTTGCGGGCCCCATATAGATAGCCTGTGTTGGTGTCACGTATTGGCGGCCCCCGCCCCGGTAGCCAAATGCGCCGGGACGGGGGCCGCCGGGCGGCCTGTCTTTAGCCCCCTATTTTTACCTGGAAGGCGCTCGCGCCAGCGTAGACCGCCGACGGGCCCAACTCCTCTTCAATGCGGAGCAACTGGTTATACTTGGCCACGCGGTCGGTACGGGCCGGCGCGCCGGTCTTGATCTGGCCGGCGTTGGTGGCGACCACCAGGTCGGCAATCGTCACGTCCTCGGTTTCGCCGCTGCGGTGCGAAACGACGGCCGTCCAGTTAGCCCGCTGCGCCATCTGAATAGCGCTCATCGTCTCGGTGAGGGTGCCAATCTGGTTGAGTTTGATCAAGATGCTGTTAGAGGCCCTTTCCTCAATACCGCGCTGGAGCCGCTTCACGTTCGTGACCAGCAGGTCGTCACCTACCAGTTGTACGCGGTCGCCAATGCTCTCGCACAGCATCTTCCAGCCGTCCCAGTCGTCCTCGGCCAGGCCATCTTCCAGCGAGATGAGCGGGTATTTCTTGGCAATGTCGGCCCAGTATTCCACCATTTCCTTGCTGCTCAGCTTGCGGTTCTCCTTGGCCAGGTGATACTTGCCGTCTTCGTAAATCTCGGTACAGGCCGGGTCCATCGCCAGGAAAATCTGCTGCCCCAGGGTATAGCCGGCCTTCTGTACGGCCTCGGCTATCACTTCCAGCGCGGCCTCGTTGGTCTTGAGGCTCGGCGCAAACCCGCCCTCGTCGCCCACGTTGGTTCCGTGGCCCTGGTCATGCAATACCTTCTTGAGCGTCTGGTAAATTTCGCTACACCAGCGCAACGCCTTGCGGAAGGAGGGGGCGCCCACGGGCATAATCATAAACTCTTGAAAGTCGGTGCTGTCCTGTGCATGCTTGCCGCCGTTGAGAATATTCATCATCGGCACGGGCAAGACATGCGCATGCACCCCGCCCAGATAGCGATACAGCGGCATATCGGAAGCGGCGGCTACGGCTTTGGCACACGCCAGCGACACACCCAGAATGGCGTTGGCGCCCAGGCGGCCCTTGTTCTCGGTGCCATCTATTTCACACAGAGCATTGTCAATGCCAACCTGATCGGCCGCATCAGCACCGTACAGTGCGGAGGCAATTTCGGTATTGACGTGTTCGACGGCCTTCATCACGCCCTTGCCGCCATACCGCGCTTTGTCGCCGTCGCGTAGCTCTACCGCCTCGTGCGCCCCGGTCGAAGCGCCACTGGGCACAATCGCCCGCCCAATGTCACCCGTTTCAACCATAATCTCCACTTCAACCGTCGGGTTCCCCCGCGAGTCAATAACCTCTCGTCCGACAATCTTTTCTATTGCTATGGGCATTTTCATAACTCCTTCCACAACAAGCCAGGTGACGGCCCTGTCCGCGCTCCATTGCGGCCAACCCCTGACATTGCTCACTCTTTCCTATTCGGTCAATGCAGTCTGTAGTATAGCATACTCTCCCAGGGTTGACGATTGGCATGGAGCTGTATATACTTGTTTTTATGAACCGGGTATTGTTGACCCTGCGCCCCCTATTGCCGGCCGCCGAAGTGCTGGCCCTGCTCCTCTGGACATTGCTTGTCACGCGCCCCTACCTGACGCTTGATCCGCTGGTTATCCCAAGCGGCAACGAACACACCAGCGAATACCTGACCGCTATGCAATCCAACCACGTCTGGACGCGGGTCAAGGAGTGCGGGCTGTGCGGGATGTGGTATGGCAATATTGGCGGCGGCTACCCGGCCCTGGCCGACCCCTATACCAGCATGCTGCATCCGGTGGTAGCGGTGCCGGTGCTGCTCTTTGGTGTGCCCAACGGCAGCAAACTGGCGCTGGTTGGCGCGTTTTTTATGGCCGGGTTCGCGCAGTGGTGGTTGGCGCGGGTGCTTGGTCTGGGGCGCGTGGCCCGCCTGTGGAGCGCGGCTATGGTCGTGGTGGGCGGGCACCTCTCTTCACGTATGGAGCCGGGTTTCTTCGGGTTGGTCGTGTCGGGGGCCGCCTTTGCGCTGGCTATGCCCCCGCTCATTGCGCTGGCCCGCCGCCCCACCCACCGCAACGCCGTGCTGTGCGGCGTGACGCTGGCCCTGGCCGCCATCTCTGGCCAGGGCTACCTGCAAGTGGGTATCCTCTTCACCCTGCCGGTGTTGCTCGTTCTCTTCCCCCTTTTCCCCTTCGACGTGCGGCGCAGCGCATTGCTGCTGCGACAATATGCGCTGGCGGCGGGGCTTGCGCTGTTGCTGGCCGCGCCCTTGCTGGTGCCCTTCTTCCACTTTCTGCCGCAATTCGGTAAAACCGTTGAACATAACTTGCAATGGGCCCAACCCTTTACCTATACCCTGTTTAATCTGGTTATTAGCGACACGGAATTTTTCTACACGACCGATTTGCAAAAGTTGCCTACCCCCGCGCTCTATGCGCTCTTCATCGGGTGGGGGCCGCTGCTGCTGGCGCTGTGGGCCCTGCGGAGTGGCCGCACCGCCCACGAACAGCGTACCCTGCTCTACCTGCTGCTCACGGCGCTGATCCCGCTGTGGGTAGCCAGCAAGGAAACGCCCCTGCTCTTCATGGTGGAGCATGGGCCGGACGCGCTGGCGGAGATAGCGGCCGGGGTGCGGTTTAATTCGCTGGTGGGGGCGCTGGCGGTGCCGCCGTTGCTGGCGCTGGCCGCTATCGGCGCGGACAAGCTCATGGGCACCGGGCTACATCTGCACCTGTGGCGACAATCGGATAGCACGAAGGGGCAAACGCTCCTTGCGCTGGATATGCGCTGGTTGCTTGGCGTGGCGCTGGTGTCCGCGCTGATGGGGGCATGGTCGTTTACGGCTAACTGGATTGGCGTCAAGGAGCTACCCGACGAGCTGTACCCCCAACTGGAGCGCGTGCAAACGTCCGATATGCAGTGGATAAGCGTTCCCGGCGAATACAAATCGCCCTATGTTGCGCCTGGCGCCGGTCTGGGATTGAAGATGTCGAACGGCTTTCGCTCGTGGCACTGGAAAGACCGCCCCGACCCCGCGCCGATCATCGAAATACACCACGAACGCCCGGAGGAAAACCGCATCCAGACTTCCTACCAGTCGGTGGTGGATGAGGTGGAGATACGCACTGTCCAGCCGGGCGCGGAGTATGCGGCTATGACGCACGCCGACGGGAGACGCACCATTTGCCAGGCGTATGGGGCCGGCGGCACAATAGACGTTATCTGCAATGCGGAGCAGCCGGGCGTACTGGTGGTGAAGGAAAATAACTGGCACGGGTGGCAGGCGCAGGTGGGCGGGCAGGAGACGCCGCTGCACGCGGGACGCTGGCTCAGCGTGGATGTGCCGGCCGGCGTGCAGACGGTTGGCTTTACCTACCGTCCCTGGGATGTGCCGGTCGGCTTTGCGCTGTGGGTGCTTGGCTTGCTGCTGGCGCTCTACCTCTGGCGTCTAGAGGGAATAACAACAACCCCAAACCGTGACGGCCCCGCTCCACGGGCACACCTCCCCCGCGGCGGCGGCCGCGGCAAGGAGCAACCCCGCTGGCGCGACCAGTACGAGCGGCGGGGGCATAGGGAGGGCCCGCGATGAGGCAACGCTTGCTCCTTGCCGCCGAAATTGTGGCTATCATTGCGTGGGGCCTTTTCATCACGCGCCCCTACCAGAACCCCGACCTCTCGCGCATACCGGCCTCGCACATCGAGTTTAACGAATATCTGGCGCTTATTCCGCCCAACCACTTCTGGACGTGGGCCAAAGAGTGCGGATGGTGTGCGCTCTGGAATGGGAGCTTGAATGGGGGTATCCCCGCGCTGGCCGACCCCTACAGCAGTTTCTTGCATCCGGTGGTGGCGCTGCCCATTCTGCTGGTCGGCGTTCCCTTCGGCACCAAATTGTCCATTGTCGGCGCGTTCATTATGGCCGGTCTGGCGCAGTGGTGGTTGGCGCGGGTGCTTGGTCTAGGGCGCGTGGCTCGCCTGTGGAGCGCGGGCATGGTGATGGTGGCCGGGCACCTGGCTGCGCGTATGGAGCTTGGCTTTTACGGGTTGGTTATCTCGACGGCGGCGTGTTCGCTGGTGCTGCCGCCGCTGGTGGCGCTGGCCCGCCACGGGAGCCGCCGCATGGCGGTGGTGCTTGGTATTACCCTGGGATTGGCCGCTATCGCCGGCCAGGGCTATCTGCAAATTGCGTTGATATTCTGCTTCCCCGCGCTGCTGATTATTATGCCCCGCGAAGGGGGCGAACGCTGGCAACGGGTGCGGCGCTATGCGCTGGCGGGGGTGCTGGCCGCGCTCTTTGCCGCGCCGCTGCTGCTCCCGCTCTTCCACTTCATGCCCAACTATACCAAGTACACCGACCCCCAATTTGAGAGCGGGCAACCCTTTGCCTATGTCCTTTTCAATCTGGTAATTGATGATCCCGACTTCTATTCCACCAGAGAACTGGGCAAGTTGCCCTACGCCTATCTGTACGGGAACTACGTCGGGTGGATACCGCTGGCGCTGGCGTTGTGGGCCCTGCGGGGTGGGCGGAGCGGCACGGAGACGCGCACGATTATCTACCTGCTGGTGATAACGCTCATACCGCTGGTGATGATTAGTGACTGGTTCCTGCCGGCCCTGGCCGGCGCGGCCCCCGCCGCCTGGATAGCGGAGCAAATCCAGGGCATGCGCTACTTCTCCTCAATGGGCGGTATGGCTATTCCCCCGCTGCTGGCGCTGGCGGCCATTGGCCTGGACAAGCTATTGCACGAACGTCCGTGGCGCTCGCTGCGTGACCCGCGCTGGCTCCTGGCCGCGCCCTTGCTGCTGGCGCTGTGGCAGGGGTGGTCATACGGTACCAACTGGATACGCACGATTGAGATGCGCCCGGAGGTTTACCCCGTCCTACGCGAATTGCAAAGCGACGACCTGCAATGGATACGCGCCTCGCGCTGGTACCACTCCCATTTCATTGAGCCGGGCGTGGGGATGGGGTTCAAGTTTTCGCAAGCCTATCGTCCCTACCAGTGGAAGGGGCGCGAAGACCCGGAGCCGATTATTTTTCTGCAATATAGCGAGATACCGCCGGAGGGGATGAGTCTGCGCGAGAAGATAGACGTGGTACACATCTTCGCGCTGCCGCCCGGCAACGAGTACGCCACCGTGACCCACGCCGACGGGAGCCGCACTATCTGTACGGCCCACGGCACCGGCGGCTCGCTGGATGTGCTGTGCGATACGCCGCGCCCCGGCCGCCTCACGGTGAAGGAAAACAACTGGGTGGGGTGGCACGCTTCGGTGGATGGGGCGGCGGTGGATATGCCCGCCCCGACCGACGAGTTCTACTGGCTTACGGTTGCGGAGTTACCAGCGGGTCGCCATACTATCCGCTTTCGCTACCGGCCATGGGATGTGCCGCTGGCGCTGGTGTTGTTTGCGGGGGGACTCGTGCTGGCCGGGTGGCAGTGGCGGCGGCGGGGCGGCGGTGATGTGTGAGGCGGGGAGGCGTGAGGCGGGGCGGGACGAATCGTCTCTCGGTGCTTCGCCTCTCGGTGCTTCGCCTCTCGGTGCTTCGCCTCCCGGTTGCTCTACATCACGCCTTCTGTCTGGCGGTACTTCTGCATAATCTCATGCACCTCTTCCAGACCAGAGGCCGCCAGCACATTGGCGGCTAGTTCGCGGGCATGGGCCGCGCTGGTGGCCCGCACCGCGGCCCGCACCAGCGGTAAATCGGTGGGAATACAGCTTAGCTCGTCTACCCCCATCCCAAGCAGGAGCGCCGTCATCGTGGGGTCGCTGGCCATCTCGCCACACACCGATATTTTCAGGTGGTAGCGGTGGGCCGCCTCCACCGACATATGGATCAGGCGCAGCACGGCCGGCTCAAGTTGCTGGTAGATGTCGGCGACGCGCGAGTTGGTGCGGTCACAGGCCAGCGTATACTGTATCAGGTCATTGGTGCCAATGCTCAGGAAGTCGCATTCGCGGGCAAAACTTTCGGCGGCTATCGCGGCCGAGGGCACCTCTATCATCACGCCCAGTTTCGGGGTGGCGATGCAGGGTATCCCTTCGGCTTTCAGTTCGTGGTGGGCCCGCCGCAACAGCGTACGCACCTGGCGTAGTTCGGCCAGCGTGGCGACCATGGGCACAACAATCTGGATGGGAGCCGTGGCCCCCGCCCGCAACATCGCCCGCAGTTGCGGCAGCAAAATATCTTCCGGGTGGCTCAACCCGATACGGATACCGCGCCATCCCAGGAAGGGGTTGTGCTCGTGGGGCAAGGGGAAGGCCGGCAAATACTTATCGCCGCCAATGTCCAGCGTACGCGCGGCGATGGGCAGGTCGGGCAACTCTTCGGCAATGGCGCTATAGAGCAACATCTGTTCCTCTTCGGCGGGCAACTCTGAGCGCCCCAGAAAGAGCATTTCGGTGCGCAGCGAGCCAATCCCCTGCGCCCCCCACTCGCGGGCCGTCTGCGCCTCCATCACCGTCGCGGCATTGGCCAGCAGCGTGACAGCGTGGCCATCGCGGGTGATGCTGGCCAGCGAACGCTGGTTCCGCAAAAAGGCTTGCTGCTGTTCGAGCTTGTTGGCGCTGCTCCGCATGTGGGCGGTAGTGGTTTCGGACGGGTCAACAATCAAGCGCCCGGTCGCGCCATCCATAGCCACGGTCTGCCCATTGCGAATCATTTTGAATATCTGGCTCCCCAGGCGAATGATAATGGGCACATTGAGCGAACGGGCCATAATGGTGGAATGGGCCGTTGTGCCGCCCGAGGCCAGCACTAGACCAAGCATATGCTCACGCGGAATGTTCATCCACTCCGACAGGCCCAGATCGTCTGCGATAACAATAGATGGTTGGGTCAGACAGTCGGAGAGAATTATATCGCGTTCGAGAATGCGGCGTACCTGGGCTACCACGTCGCGTATGTCTGAGGCATGGGCCCCCAGGTAGGGGTCGCCGGTGTCGGCAAGCGGCGCGGCCTGCTGCTCGCCGGCTTCGGCAATCGCCTCGGTCGCCCGCCAACTGGCCTTGTTGATGAGCGTCACGGCGCGTTCGTGTAACACCGGGCTATTCAGCAATGTGCGGTGGTTTTCGAAAATATGGGCTTCGGCCCGCTTCCCCTCTACCCTGAGCTGTGCAATGGTGGCGGCCATCGTTGCATCAGCGGACTGGATAGCCGCATCAAGCCGCTTGAGCTCGTCGGCGGCCGTGCCCGCCTCGCGGTAGCGCGACTCGCCCTGGACGGCCCGAAAGCCGGGATTTATCATACGGTATGGGCGATAGATAAGTGCTGGCCCAATCGCAATACCCTGCGCCGCACCCGTTCCTACCAGCGTGCGTTCATTGTTCATAGCCGCCCCTCTTGTCTCCTTACCTCAACGCCGTCGCGCGTCCTCGCGTCCTCGCCGCGTCCTCGCCGTCTCGCCGCATCACCGCGTCCTCGCCTCGCCTCTTCGCCTCTTCGCCTCTTCGCCTCTTCGCCTCTTCGCCTCTTCGCCTCACAACGCCTTCTGGCTCCCATAGGTTACAGCCAGTTCTCCCAGATGGCAGGCATCGCTCAGACAGGCCAGATAGGACATATCCTCACGGTAATCAATAATGCTCACGCTGCCATTGGTCAACCAGATGCAGTTGATATAATCCATATTCATATTCAGCACATCGGCCACCAGTATCTTGATAACCACATCATGCGTGCTCACAAGAATAGTCTCATCCGCGTGGGCGGCCAGCGTACGCTCCTTAAACTCTAGCGTGCGCTTCAAGACGTTGGTAAAACTCTCCCCGCCCGGCATCTGCGAGCGCATCGGGTACCGGCGCCACTCCTCCAACCCTTCGGCATACTGGGCCAGTACCTCGTCGGCATACTTGCCCTGCCACTCCCCATGGTGTATCTCCATCAGCGCCGGGTCGGTATGCACCGGCACATCCGGGTGAAAGGTGGCAATCGTCTGGGCCGTCCGCGCCGCCCGCTTGAGCGGACTGGTATAGATAGCCGCCAACGATTCGCCGCGCAACCGCTCCGCCAACAATTCCGCCTGTCGCACGCCAAGCTCCGACAAATCGGCATCAGACTGTCCTTGATAGCGATGGATACGGTTCCACTCGCTCTCGCCATGCCGAGCGATGATCATTCGCATAATCTTGTAGCTCCTTCAACAACTATAGCCGTATGGTGATAGGTAGATTATACCCGATGAAAGGGTTTTCGTGGCGGGGGGAAAGCCGGGGTAGAATACGACACTATGTCGTATTCTGGGTCAGATGCGGTTCAGCAATTCACGTTTCTTTGCTTCAAACTCATCAATGGAGAGGATGCCGCGGTCGCGCAGCGTGGCCAGTTCTTCAAGCGTCTGGTGGATGGTATACGAGCCTTGCCCTTGTATGTCGGGCGTTGTATGGCCGTCGGTGCGGGGGGGGCTATCTTGCGTATCGAGGTAGCCAAAGCCGTGTTCAAAATTGTACCGCGCCTCCTGCAAGGCCCGCTTGAAGTCGAAGGGGTTGGGAACATTGGTCATCAGAAAGGCGTTGTCCTCTGAAGCTGTCCAGATTTGCAGGGTACCATAGCGAAACATGCGTCCGAAGAGGCTTTGCGACAAGCCCATATTGTTAATTTTTTCGAGCGATGCATCTGTCACAGCTTTGGTCAAAAATCCCTGAATATGCAAAACGCGGCGGTCGGTAATGACAAACTGTTCGGCGTTCCAACGAAAGTAATCACTAAAGACGCTGATAAGCAACAAGAGGCTAATAAACCCGCTCAACAGGGGAATGATCAAGCCGGGGGTCAACCCGGCGATCACTGGCTCCTGGTGGTGGCCAAACGCCTGGTTGGAAACCAGGCCCGCCGAAACAAGAATACCTATCAAAATCACCTTGGTGAGAATACGAGTAACCAGAACGATAAGGTGCTGCCGCGCTTCATAGATGATATTCTCGTCGCGTCCGAGTAATTCATCAATGTAGGCCATGGGGCAACTCCTTGAGTCGGGGCGTGGGGGAGGTATCTGCCGCATCAGCAGCGCGATTCTCATACGCACGCAGCGACTCGATAAAAGCAACCGATTTCAAGGTACGCTCAATAATGTGATGGAGCACGGCTCGTAGCAGATGCTCCGTTTCGTGCAACACCGCTTCCGATACGTTCAACCGCGCCACCGTTTCCAGGGGTGTCCGTTGGAGGTGGCGCAACACCTTAAAAGCATTGAAGCTCATCGGGAGCGCCGAACGATCAACCTGGGCATGCTGAGGGCACAAAACCCCTCCCAGGAAAGGGCTAAACCGGTTGGCTTGCTCGGTGAGACGTTCGTGGCATACAACGCAGTGTTGCAGGTGGGGACGATAACCTGTATAATGGAGCAACCACAATTCAAAGGAGCGCAGGATAAGGTCAGCGTTACCCGGTGTATCCAGCGCATGAAACGCCTGGAGGAGCAGGGTAAATAAGGGCTGATTTTCTTCTTCTTGCGTAAAGAGATCATAGAGCTCGGTAATGTAGTATGCACAACTTAACAGAGACAGGTCTGAACGCACCGTGTTGAAGCTATTCAACACATGGCTTTGTGTCACGACATCCAGGTTGCGCCCCGTTGCCAACATGAGAGTCGTATGGCTAAACAATTCAATATGTCCAGCAAGACGGCTGGTCGTTTTGCGCACACCTTTTGCAATCACGGTACGCTTGCCAGCCGGTGTGCCAAGCATCAGCAGACGGTCTGCTTCTCCCAGATCACTGCGGCGTAAGACCATCGCTTGCGTTCTGTATACACGGTTTTTCATTGTTTCACCGCTATAGTATAAATTACTATACCACACTCACATGAACTGAGTCAACGTTTAAAAAGAGTTTGTACAGGTATTTGTGAAAAATAACACAAGAGCATTTGATACGCGCAGAGTTTCGCCGCAAAGGCGTGCAGCACCCCAGGAGAACCCATGCCAGAAGAACCCCTCATTTTGTTTGATTTTCCCTCTGATCATCATACCATGAACGATACCCAGTTGATAGAGCGCGAAGTACCGGTCATACCGCTCATCAATACGGTGCTCTTTCCCCATATGCTGGCGCCCCTGTTCGTTAGCCGCGAGCGCTCGGTGCTGGCCGTCGAAGAAGCGATGGAAGGTGACCGCATTGTGCTGGCCGTGGCCCAGTGCGACCCGGATGTAGACGAAGTGGGCTTGAACGACCTGTTTACCGTAGGCGTCGAAGCCACCGTTCAACGTATGCTGCGGATGCCCGACGGCACAACCAGCGTGGTGGTACAGGGCCAGCGCCGTATGCGCGTGGTCGAACAGGTGCAAAAAGAGCCTCACATGCGCGTTCGCGCGCTCCCGTTATATGTCGAAGAGGAGCGCTCGCTGGCCGTCGAAGCGATGATGCGGGCCGTGCTCTCGCTCTTCGAGAAAGTCGTACGGCTTAGCCGTTCGCTCCCCGACGATTCCTACATTATGGCCATGAATGTGCAAGAGCCCGGCTGGCTGGCCGACATGATCGCCTCTACCCTGCCGCTTGACGTGCCACAGCGCCAGGAAATTCTCGAAACGCTCGACCCCGAAGAGCGCTTGCGCCGGCTGAGCGTCATGCTATCGCAAGAGCTTGATGTGCTGGAACTGGAAAGCCGTATTCACAACCAGGTGCAGAAAGAGGTAGACCGGAGCCAGCGCGAGTTCTTCCTGCGCGAACAACTCCGCGCCATCCAGCGCGAGCTTGGGCAGGTAGACCCTGTGCAGCGTGAAGTTATCCAACTGCGCGAACGCATTAGTGAATGCTCCATGCCAGAATACGTGAGCCTGCGGGCCCTGGAAGAGTTGGACCGGTTGGAGATGATGCCCCTGGCCGCCCCCGAATACTCCGTCATCCGCACGTACATAGATTGGCTGCTCGACCTGCCCTGGTCAACGTATACCGACGACAACCCCGACCTGAAAGCCGCGGCCCAAACGCTGGACACCAACCACTACGGCCTGCCCAAAGTTAAAGAGCGTATTCTCGAATTTATGGCCGTGCGCCAACTGGCCGGTAACAAGCTCAAGTCGCCGATCCTCTGCTTTGTCGGGCCGCCCGGCGTGGGCAAAACGAGCCTGGGACGCAGCATTGCCGAAGCGCTGGAACGAAAATTTGTCCGCCTCTCGCTTGGCGGTGTCCACGACGAAGCCGAAATACGCGGCCACCGCCGCACCTACATTGGCGCCCTCCCAGGGCGCATCGTCCGCACGATGAAGGAGGCCGCCTCGCTCAACCCGGTATTCATGCTAGACGAGGTGGACAAACTGGGGCGCGACTTTCGCGGCGACCCCGCCTCGGCGCTGCTCGAAGTGCTCGACCCGGAACAAAATAGCACCTTTAGCGACCACTACCTGGACATCCCCTACGACCTGAGTAGTGTCTTTTTCATCACCACTGCCAACATTCTTGACCCCATACCCGACGCCTTGCTGGATCGTATGGAAGTTATCGAGCTACCCGGCTATACCGAAGAAGAAAAGCTCCAGATAGCGCGTCGCTTCCTCGTACCCAAGCAGTGGGAAGCCAACGGCCTGGAACCAGATACGCTGCGCTTTGGCGAAAAGGCCCTGCAACAACTCATCCGCGTCTATACCTATGAAGCCGGCGTGCGCAACCTGGAGCGCGAGATCGGCTCTATTTGTCGCAAAACGGCCCGCCGCATTGCCGAAAGCCGCTCGCACCCCCACGAGGTACGCCCCTCGCTGCTGCTCAAATACCTGGGCCCCCCCCGCTATAGCTATGGTCTGGCCGAAGAAGAAGACGCTATCGGGGTTGCCACTAGCATGGTCTGGACGAGCAACGGCGGCGATATTATGGCTGTCGAAGTCACGCTGATGGAGGGTAAAGGTAACCTCACCCTCACGGGCCAACTGGGCGACGTGATGCAAGAATCAGCCCAGACGGCCCTATCCTACGCTCGTTCGCACGCCAGACCATTTGGTATTGATGCCGGGCGCTTCGACAAGATAGATATTCACATTCATGTGCCAGAAGGCGCTGTCCCCAAAGATGGCCCCTCGGCTGGCATCACTATGGCCACGGCGCTGATCTCCGCGCTCACCGGGCGGGCCGTGCAACGCGAAATTGCCATGACCGGCGAAATTACCCTGCGCGGGCGCGTCTTACCCGTGGGGGGCATCAAGGAGAAAATTCTGGGAGCCTATCGCGCTGGCGTACGGCACATTGTTCTGCCCAAGAAGAATGAGCGCGAAATCACAGAAGTACCGCCATGGGTGCGGCGCAAGCTCAACTTTACCTATGCCAGCTCTATGGACGATGTGCTGGACATAGCCCTGTGCGAGGCCCAGGAGGCGGATAGCACCGAAACGGCGACGGCACCAGCATAGCATACCTAGGGGGCCGGTCGTAGCCAGTCAATCGCTACCCACCCTTCCTGACCACTGGGGGCCCGTATATTGCGCCAGACATAGTTTGGCCCCGTAAAATCTTCGCCCACCTGCTCAACGCGGGTGCCTTCGGGCAACGTTTCCAATATCTGCCCATCGGTGGTGTGCGTGGCCCGCAAAAAGAGGCCCTGCGTGCCCGTGTTCGACACAATGAAGATTTGACTGCCGGGTGTGGGCGACGGGCTTGGGGCCGGCGTTACAGTGGGTAAGGCCACCACGGTTCCCCCGATAACAGGAACCGTACGCACGGCCGATGGGGTACGCCGCGTGGGAGCGGTCGCCTGATCAGGCTTATTATCCCCCCCACCAAACGATAGCACCACCACAAAACCGACCAGCACCAGCACGGCCAACGCCGCCACATAGCGCCACCCGCCCTGTTGCAACCAGCGCTGCACCTCTTGCGGCGAACGCGGCAACGGCTGTTGTGTGCGCGACGAGCGCCGACTGCTGCGCGTCCGTCGGCTCCTCCCCTTGCGCCGCTCGCGCCATTCCGGGTTTACCGTCTCTGGCCCCTCGTCGTCGTCACGCTCATCAGCAAACTGTAGCTCTTGCGTCTCGTTTAGCACAAGCCCCGACGTGCGCGAAGAGCGCCGGCCCTTCCGCTGGTCGCGCCATCCCGGATTAACCGGCGTCTCTGGGGCAAACGGGTCAACCGGCCCCGCATCCCTATCATCCGCCGAGCCCGTTTCGCCATCGCCCGGCCCACCCCCGCTCCCCCCCATATCGTCGGGGGAAGCGTACTGATCTCGTTCATCCATCACGCTGGCTATGCTCCTTTCAGTGCAATAACCTCAACCTCTACCCGCGCCCCCTTTGGCAACGCTGCGACTTGAAAGGCGGAACGGGCCGGCGGCGCGGCCGGAAAGAACTCGGCATAGACTGCATTCATGGCCGCGAAATCGTTGATGTCGGCCAGAAATACCGTGGTCTTGACCACCCGCGCCAGCGAACTTCCGGCCGCTTCCAAAATCGCCTGCACCTGCTGCAACACCTTGCGCGTCTGGGCCGCAACATCCCCCGCCACCAGGTCACCGCTGGCGATGTCAAGCGGAATCTGTCCCGACACAAAAACCAGGTGCTCTGTCCCAATCGCCTGCGAATAGGGCCCGATAGCCTGGGGGGCCTGGTCGGTCTGGACAACTGTTCGTTCCATAGCAATGCTCCTTCCTCACAAATCGGGTTCCTCTCCGATAGATTTATGACTATCCCCACTCTTTGACAAGATAGCCATCACCTGCGCCTTGAGTGGGGAAAGATGATTGTTAATCACGTTCCAGACAAGATGCAGATAAATGCTTTCATACCCATGAATCAAGATAATCGCGTTGCTTGCTCACAACCACACCACCTCGTCAAGAATGCAGCGCCCGATATTTGGCTTTAAACTCGCTCGCAACACCAGATCTACCGATACCCCTAGCATATCGCTCAGCGTATGCTGTATACCAACAATCGAAAACAAACTATGCTGTGAAAGGTCATCAAATTCTACCAGCACATCGAGATCGCTTTCTAAAGACTGCTCATTGCGGACGTAGGAACCAAACACCCCCAATGCCTTGATATGATACTGCTGAGATAACATGGGGAGATGGTGACGTAGAGCAGTAATATATGCAGCAACCGGCCAGGTTGCGGGTATGGTATCAGTCGTCATAACTCCCTCCCCCACCATGCCCTAGTCCTGAATAATATCACGCATAATGCGGTGTGTCTCCTGCCGGCTGGTCGGGCTACGGCGTACTACCATCGGCTTGAGCCAGTCGAAGCCCAGGTAGCACAAAATAAGCCCCCCAATCGTTGCCGCCGCCACATGCGCATGGGCAATATTCACCAGCACAAACATGGTCAGGTTTAACAGGTAGAGCAAGGGCGGCAACCAGGGGCACATCTGCTTGAAGCGCGTCGGTTGCCCATGAAAGCGCGACCCCTCGACCGGGCGCGGGTGTGGCGTATAGCGGGCCAGCACCGAGGCCCGCTGTAACAACAGCAACAACCACACCAGCAAGACCGCCGTTATCCACCACCCCACAAAATTGGAGATGGGCACCCCATAATACCCCACTTCCGAATAGTCCCACACCCAGTACCCGTTAATATGCACTGCCACCGGCTCAATCGTCAAATCGAGCAGCAAGGCAAACGCCGCCGCCCCCATCACCTTGAACCACATCTTCGAACGCGAACTATGCACATGCAACTGCGTCAGCGATGGGAACAGCGGCCCGCGATAGAGCAAGCGCTCGGTTGTCCCAATAGCCGCCGGCACCACCAGCAACCAGGCAAAGGGAATAGCCAGCGGCAACACATCGAACACCTTGGGCACCAGCACATCCGTATACTGATAGCTGCCAAAGGGAAAGCCAGTGACGGTTCCCGTATGCTCAATACTGCCGGAAATAAGCAAAATCAGCAACGACGCCAGCAACCCATAGCGGCCATAGTTAGCCACCAACCACAACCCCATCATGGTACCCTGGATAATGAGCAGGGCCCCGCCCATCCAGGTACCCCACACCGGTACCCAATCTAACGCAATGAGCAGGATAGACCATGGGTACACAAACAGGTACAAGCCAAACAAAATAAAAATCGCTGAACGCAAACGTGGCGCTCTATGGCACATGTGCTGCTTCCTGTCTGGTTTTAAGAAGGCGAACGGCCCACGACAAACGGACAAACGTTCCCTCCCCCCCGTCACGGGGTTCTCTTGTGGCCACAGTTGGGACAAAACGCTGCCCCGGCCGCTACGGTGCTACCACACGCCGAACATACCCCCCCCTCTGGCGACGGTGCAACCGTTGTGACCGTCGCGCTCTGCGCACCCTCCGACACGGTATGGGTGCCGGCTGGTGCATCGTCCTGGCCCGCCGCATTCTTACTTATTGTTTCGAGAAAGGGCTTGATAAGGTCAATCGGCAAGGGGAAGATTGTCGTACTATTCTTCTCTACCGCTATCTCGGTCAACGTTTGCAGGTAGCGCAGTTGCAAGGTACCCGGATGGCGCGAAATAATATCGGCCGCCTCCGAGAGCTTGCGCGAGGCTTCATACTCGCCATCGGCGTGGATAATCTTGGCCCGCTTCTCACGTTCCGCCTCGGCCTGCTTGGCCATAGCTCGCTGCATCGTCTGCGGCAATTCCACATCCTTCAGTTCAACAATCGTTACTTTGATGCCCCATGGCTCCGTCTGCTCATCAATAATCTTCTGCAAATTCTGGTTAATCGTATCCCGCTGCGCCAGAAGCGCATCCAGATCAAACTGCCCCACCACACTGCGCAGCGTCGTCTGCGATATTTGCATCGTTGCGCGAACATAATCCATCACCTTTGTGACGGCCGAATTGGGGTCGAGCACCTGGAAGTAGAGGACGGCATTGACCTTGATGGTCACATTGTCGCGGGTAATCACCTCCTGCGCGGGTACGTCGGCGGTAATAACGCGCTGGTCAACCCGCACCATGCGCTCTAAAATGGGAATAACGAAGAAGAGGCCGGGCCCCCGCGTCCCTGTGAGGCGGCCCAGACGAAAGATAACCCCGCGCTCATATTCAGGGACAATCTTAATAGATGAAATGATGACGACCAGTAGAATAAACCCTGCGACAAACAAACACGCAACCAGACCTAGCTCCGGCATGTGTACCCTCCCTTTCCTACATTACGTTGCTTCGCATCTTCCGGTCATAGCCGGTATCTCTCCGCTTCCCGCGCACTTCCGTACCGATCAGGGCACCTCTGGCTCCTGGGTATAGGGCCGGCGAGCTTCGCTCTGTTGCACGGGTTGCACAATCAAGCGCAACTCGTACACCTTGACCACCCGCACCCATTCGCCCGGCTCCACGCGCCCCTGCTCACAAATAGCCCGCCACAACGCCCCCTCAATAAAGACCAGGCCTTCGGGGTCGAGCGTCTGGCGCACCTCGGCCAGCCGGCCTATCAAGCCCTCTTGCCCGGTTGTCACTGGCCGGCCCCGCAAGCGTACCAGCAACCAGATAGAGAGCGCCGCAAACGCCGCAATAAATACCGCCACCAGCACAACAGCCCAGAGGGCAATAAAGACATTGGGAGCCTGGGTCGTATCAATAAGCGTCAACGAACTGATAATCATAAGCACCAGTCCAGTCAATGTCAAACCTCCATGCGTTGGAACAAACAAATCGGTCAAAATGAGCCCGAAGGCCAGCACCAACCCCGCCAGGCTCAGCGCCCGCACCGGCAACACCACCAGACCAACCAGCGCCCCAAGCAACATCAGCACCCCGATACCAGCAAAGACCCCGACCCCAGGATGAATAAACTCTGCATAGACCGCCACACACCCCATAATGAGCAAGAAGAACATAATCGTCGGATCGGCCAGCATCAACAACAACTCTTCCCACAGCGTCGGCGGTACCAGCGTGGTATCGCGCCCAAGCGTCGCAAGCGTGGCAGTCGTTCCATCAGCAAGCTGCACCGTGCGTCCCTCTAGCAACGTCAACAACTCCTCGCGGTCTTGCGCAACAATATCTACCGTGGGCGGACTGGTCGCAAACGCCTGCCGATTGGTAAGAATAACCCCTTCGCGCACGGCCCGGTCTACCCAATCCGTATTGCGCCCGTGCCTATCGTTCCAATCGTGCAATTGCTGGACAACGCTGTCAAATACCATATTGCGGGTTTGCTCGGTCAAAAGCTGGTCAACCTCGGCCAGCGGATAGGGTGTGCCAAAGCTCGTATCGGGCGCCATCGCCGCCACGTGCGCCGCGCTCAAAAAAAAAGCCCCCCCCGACCCGGCGTCGGTTCCCGCGGGAGCAATATAGACGACCACCGGCACCTTTGCCTCATGCAGCAGCGCCGCCATGGGCCGGGTATCACGCAATACGGCCCCCTCGCTCCCAACCTCTATGAGCAAGAGGGTCGCACTGCTGGCCTCGGCCAACCGCAACGCCCGTTCGAGGTACCCCTGCGTCATGCGGGTCATAATACCCTCAATCTGCACCCGGTAGATAGGCCCCGAATCCTGCGCTTCGAGCGGTGGCGATGGAGCAGCAAACGCCACCAGAAAGAGGATTATTGCCAGATAAAGAAACCACCAGCGTTGTATCATACGTATGGTTTATTATGGTATAGCCCCCTGAGACAATCACATCAAGCCCGCTGTCATTGCACGGTTCTTAGGTTTCATGGTTCAGAGGGGAAAGAATTATAGCTTACGTTGTCCGTTCATGTCATGTAGAGATATTATAGCATAGCGAGACTGTGCTGCTGCTTTCTTCCCAGGACACGTTTGCAAATACGTACGAAAGCGGCCCATTTTTTGCGTTTTGTCTCATGATAAGGGTATAATGGGTGAGTACGGGTTGAAAATCTGACGGAGACATCCCACCTTCTCGCTGCTTGCTGGTCGGCTCGCGGTTTACTCTGCTGCTGTTCACGTACCCGATAGGGGAAACACTATGGGAGGCACTGCTGACGATTTTGTCCGTCAGGGTATTGGCGTCGTCAAAACTGGTAACAAAGCGCATGCTGCCAGTTTGTTTGAGCAAGCTATTCATCTTGACCAGAATAACCAGGCTGCATGGCTCTGGTTATCGGGCTGTGTCGAAGATAAGGAAAAAAAACGCGCCTATCTGGAACGTGTGCGGGCGATAGACCCGACCACCGCCGCCGCACAACGGGCCCAGGAAGGCCTGGCCCATCTACCAGCGGGCCCGCCCCCCTCGGCGCTATCGTCGTTACTCGATCTCCCGCCTTCGGTGGCGGTGGATGGGGGCAATGATGGGGGCCATGCGACGCAATCGCCAGCAGCACACTATACCCTGTCCTTACAAGAACAAACGACATCCTTACAGCACCACAATTTGCCCCAGAAACGGGTTGACTTTTCCGACGATATTGGGCATAGTAGTATGTACAATTTGCTGGTGCATCGGCTGGAAGGAGTCGTTACCTTAAAAGCGCCCGTCTATCGGGAGATTGCCGAAAGCACCAACGCAACGACACAAGCGGCCATCGTCCTCATCGCGGTAAGTCTTGTGTTGATGATACCGGGCTTTGTCGCAGCACTGCTGCTCATTCCGTCATTGACGCTCACCAGTATGTTGCTTGGGCTTGGGGCCAGTCTTCTTGTTACTCCGTTGATTATGCTGGCGCTGTGGTGGGTAACGTCCTGGTTGCTGGCGCTGGTAGCCAACACGTTTTTTCATGGGAGTGCCACAACCGCTATGATGCAACGGGTACAGGGCTATACGAGCATCTTTAATTTGTTTTTACTGATCCCTATTCTGGGATTTCTGGTTGCGCTTCCGTTGGCGCTGGTTGGGGCCACCATTGGCGTGCGCGAAGCGGCCCGTATCGAAACAAAAACAGCAGCGTTTACCCTGTTCATTGTCGTGTTTATCGGAGTATTTTTGAGCCTTGGTGGTGGGGTCGTGTGGTATGGACTTTCTCTGGTACTCTAAACAGTACCCGTGGGGCATCTCGATGGAGGGGCCTGCTTGAGGTTGGAAAAGAAATTTGGGGCCCTGCGCACCATTGCCATGGTCTACAGCGTTCTGACCATTGTTTTTGTCGTTCTCACCCTGTTGCTCTGTCTGGGTTCCGTCATTACCGCCGTTATCGCTTTCAACGGCGAACCCAAGCTACTCCTCCTGATGGTGTTTCTCACCATCCCTGGCACACTGGTACCAGGGTTGATCGCGGCCGTGTTAGCCAAATCGGCTTCGGAGATTATCCATCTCTCGCTGGCCATCGAGGAAAATACGCGCAAGTCCGGTATTGCTCTGGAAGAGTTGTATACCTTTACCGAGAAAATAAGCGAGATAGCAGAAAATACCCGTGCATCGGCGGTTATTCTGCACCATATGAATAAATCCAAAGAGGAGCCCAAAAGCTCCTAGTGTAAGATAAAGAGTGTGTGTGGTGGAAGTACTTCCGGTTCCAGAGCTTGCGCAACAAGCGATGGTGGCATTACAAAAAGGTGACAAAGAACGGGCCCGCAATTTGCTCGTGTCGGTGCTCAAGGAGAACCAGAACGATGAACGGCTGTGGCTCTGGTTATCGTGGGCCGTGGAAACCGAAGATGAGCGGCTGCGGTGTCTGGAAAAATTACGCATGCTCAATCCAGACAATCCGGCGGCGCGGCGATTATTGACCGGCGCATCCAGATCATCATCCGGGTTGTCCATGTCAGAAGGATTATCGCTCCCGTCCGACTATACGATGTCGTCCACGGATGAGCTACCCGCGGGAAGTACCACCCCACCGCCCCTCCCCGCGGCTCCCAAAGCACAGCCAGGACAAGCAGAGCAAAGCCCACCAGCGGTGGGAGTGGAGGCAACCTCAGCTATGCCAGAACCAACAGTAAAAGACATTCTGTCATCATACGATGTCCCCCAGAAGCAGGTCACCGTGGGGTCTGTGGACGATCTGCTTTCCCGGTACCAGTCCCCCCAGAAGCCACCGGCCGCGCCGGCTCCAGCAGCAGAGCCTCAGAACGGCCAGCATGATACCCCGACCCCAGAGGGACAGGGACAGGGCACAGCGGATCCAGACGCGGCCGAGACGACCACGACAACGACGCCCCCACCAGTAGCGCCGGCCGCGCCGGCCCCCAAAGAACCACCCGCTGTCCAGAGCGAACAGAACGGACACAGCAACGGAAGAAAACCCGACGCCAGCGCCCCGCCCCCGCTGCCGCCAGCGTCGTCCAGGCCAGAAGACGAGCTCTTCTCGTTTGAGATTACGCTGCCCGATTTTGAGCAATTGCACAAATCGCCCTATCTGAAAATAGCTATTGCCGTCGTCGTGGTTATCTGTTTTCTGGTATTCCTCGGCTCTGTGTGGGTGCTTGCCACCTACTATCCAATGTAACAGGTAGCTGGCAGACCTATGGCAAAAATGGCCGGGGGGGGCAACCTCATGCACCAGGTTTCGCGGGCCGTGGCCTGGAACACCTTGCTTGCCCCGCTGAAAACCCTGTGTGAGCTTGGCGCAAATATCATCATCCTGAATGTGCTGCCCCTGCCGCACGTGGGGTTGTTGCGTCTGGTGAGCTCGGCCGCGGCCAGTCTGGGTATCTGGGTTGACGTGGGTATAGACCGCTCGCTACCGCGCTTTATTCCAGAGCTCGAACAGCAGCAGGGCCGCCGGGCCGTGGGGCGCTTCCTGCGGGCTATCTTCGGCATCAAAGTATTGCTGCTACTCCTCTTCGGTATCATCTTTTTGCTGCTTTCGCCCCGCTTCACCGGCTATCTGCTTGGCCAGGTGCAAAAACTGCCCTCCCGCTTTGATGCGGCCCGCGCCGCGCTCCAAACCGACGTCCTGGCGCTGGCTCCGTGGCTTATCGCCACCGTGCTGGCCCTGGTTATCCTGGGTAGTTTCTACGATGGGTTGATGGCCTATTTGATAAGCTATTTTCGCCAGCGGGCCTGGAATTTGATAGGCCTGGTGGGCAATGTGGTACAGCCTTTGCTGGCTGCCGGTCTGGTACTGGCCGGCTATGGGGTGTCGGGCGTGCTGGTGGCAATGGTGGTTACGCCGGTTCTCAGCGTGGGGTTGGCAAGCTGGCAGGTGCTTGTCGGGCAACGTGAGGGACGCGGGGCAACCGCGGCCGCGGGAGACGCCCCCCCCCCACCAGCAACGCAGCCGGGTTTGTGGCGACGCTTCGGGGTCTACACCGGCATGTCCAACGTACTCAACCTGAGCGATTACCTGGTGAGCTGGTACTTTGCCGTTTTCCTGCTGAACGACCTGGCCCAGGTTGCCCTGTTTACCACCGGTACGGCTATGGTACGGCAGGCATTGGCGCTGCTGTATACGCCGCTGGTCGGCATTCAGGTGCCGCTGTTTACGCGCGTGAAGGGTGGCGACGGCGACCTGTCGGAGACGTATGCGGCGGTGGGGCGCATCCTGGCGTTTATTGTGTTGCCGGGCGGGGTGGGCCTGATGCTGCTCTCGCACGAGCTCATTCTGGTGCAATACCCCCAGTATGCCCAGGCCGCGCTGGTGATCTACATCTTGACTCCCTGCCTCTTCCTGGAGTCTTTCCTGAGCAGTGCCCAGATTGTGGTACAGGTCTACGAGCGCTATAGCCTGTTGCTGTTGCCGCGGCTCTTCACGCTGCTGGTGTTGCCGCTCATTGTGTGGGCCGCGCTTAACTACGGCTTGCCGGGGGCCGCGGCGGCCGTGGGGGGCGGGCGGGTCGTGACGGCGTTGGCCACGGCGCTGGTCGCACAGCGAGCCTTCCCATTGCGCTATTCGTGGGCCTTTTTCGGGCGGGTGGCGCTGGCGTCGGCGGGTATGGCCGTCGTTGTGGTGGCGCTCAAGCCGGTGATGGGGCTGGAACATATTGGCACGGGTCTGGGTGAGCGCTTGCTGTCGGCGGGTCTGCTGCTGCTGCTGAGCGGGGCGGGGGCGCTGGCGTTTGTCGGGGTACTGCGGCTCCTGGGCGGGCTTGAGGCTGAGGATCGCCAACGCCTGCTGGAAAGTCGCTTGCCGATGCGCCGCTGGCTTGTGAAGGTGTTATGAGGCGGAGATGTGGGGAGACGTGAGGCGGGGAGACGAGATGCCAGGGGACGCGGGGAGGCGGGGAGACGTGAGGCGGGGAGACGAGATGCCAGGGGACGCGGGGAGGCGGGGACGCGAGGACGCCACCCCGCCGCTCCGCCGCTCCGCCGCTCCGTCGCTCCGCCGCTCCGCCGCTCCGCCGCCGCCCCGCGTTGTCTACCCGCTGCTGCTGGCGCTGGTCGTGCTGCTGGCCCTGGTGCCGCGGCTGTGGCTGTGGTTTGACCAGGGGAGCGCCGGCATGGTCTACCCCGGCGATCAGGATGAATACTATCGCGGCGCTATTCATCTGCTGTTAGAGGGCAGCTACTATGACGATGGGCAATGGTTGCGTCCCCCGTTGATGTCGCTTTTTCTGGCGGGGATATTTGCGCTGGTGGGGGTCAATGTGCCGCTGGCCATGCTGGTGCAGTGTGGATTAAGTGCTCTCACGCTGCTGCTGCTGGCCGCTATGGCGCGTAGTCTCTTTGCCAGCCGGCGGGCGGGGGTGGTCGCGGCGCTGATGGGAGCGCTGTTCTTGCCCTATGCCAGCTATGCCAGCCAGCTTCTTTCCGAAACGTTGTTCACGTTTATGATAGCGGCGGTGTTGCTGCTGTTTGAGATGGCCCGCACACGGGGTATGGCGTGGCGCTGGTTGCTGGCCGGCGGGGTGGTGTGGGGGTTGGCCGCGCTCACACGCCCGGTGGGGGTGTATGCGCTGCCGCTGTTGATGGTATGGGCCGCCTTTGGGACAGGGTCGTTTCGCCCCCTTTCGGTTGCTGTGGGACGGGCTCTGCTGATAGTGCTTGGCTTTGTGCTGGTGGTTGCGCCCTGGACTATTCGAAACTATGCCGTGTATGGACAGGTGGTGCTGGTAGATACCAACGGCGGCATCAGTTTCTGGCTTGGCAATTTGCTGGAGCCGGGCGAGCGCGAGTTGCAACAGGTATGGAACGAGACGATACCCAACTCGGCCGTCCGCGAGGATGTAGCAATGGCGCGGGCGATTGAGAATATCCGCCGCGAACCGCTTACCTTTATCAGCCGTATGCGCTATAAAACCGTGTCACTGTGGCAGTTGGATACGCGGCTGTTTGTCGGAAACGCGCCCATCGGCATCACCCTGGACGAACGTTCGCTCCCCTTTGCGGTGGCCTCCGATGTGCAGTATGTATTGATTATGCTGCTGGCCCTGGTGGGGGTGGCGGTGGCGCGGCCCGCCGAGCGTAACCTGGCCTTGCTGGTGTGGCCGCTGTATGGCACGCTCATCAGTGCGGTATCACTTGGACACCCGCGCCTGCGCCTGCCCCTGCTGGTAGTCGTGCTGGTCTACGCCGCGCTACCGCTGGCCCACCCGCGCGAGGTCTGGCAACGGCTGCGCGAGGCTACCTGGTATCGGTGGGGGGCGCTGCTGGTGGGGGTAGGGATATTTGCCTTTCTCATCTATGCCAGCGCCTACCGGCCCTTTGTGCATAGCCAGTTCTGGCTTGGGGTCGCCCAGGCCACCGGCCGCACCAGCGCTATAGAGCGGGCTATCGCCGCCGCCCCCGACAACTACCTACCCTACGTAGCGCTTGGCCACCACCAGCGGGAACAGGGTAACCTCCGGGCCGCGCTCGATGCCTACAATCAGGCCGCCGAACGCGCCCCCCAGAATACGTTTACCCACCTTCAGCGGCTTGCTCTGTTCCGGATGCTTGGCGATGCGGCCGGTGCGGAGGAGGCGATGGCCGCGGTGGCCTCGGTGGGGTGGGACAATAACCAGACCTACGCCTGGGCCTGGCAGCATATGCCCGCCAACGCCGGCACGGTGCTGGATGTGGCGGCTCCCGCGCCGGGTATCTTGCAGGGCTTTTACGCGGCCGAACACGAGGGGGGGCAAGCTGTGCGCTGGACGCGGGGGCGGGCCCAGATTCGGCTGGGCCTGTTACCTCCATCAGCGGCCACGTTGGGGCGAGAAACACGCCTGCGCTTGCGCTTGCGGGCAGATTTCCCCGACACGCCGGTGCGTATCTCCTACCAGTACAGCGATCTGCTTACCACGCGGCAAGAGGTGCTGGATACGGTGCGGGTGGGAACATCCTGGCATACCTACACCCTCCCGGTAGGGGAGAAGGGCGTTTTCACCGACAACCCCTTCGGTTATACTGGCGTGGTTACCTTGCAGAGTCCTGCGCGGGTCGCCAGCACCGACGCGCCCTACCCACGCGGGGTTGCGCTGGCGGGGGCGTGGCTGGAATATGTACCGGAGGAGTAAGCCGAAGCTATGGTAGCGGTCGTTGCGGTCTATGCGCTGGTGGTGGCGGGGGGGTGGCTGTGGCTTCCGCTGGCCCACCGTCTGCTGCCACATACCGCCGACCGCGGCGCAGGGGCGGTGCGGTACCTGGTCTTGTTCCTGGCCGGCTACCTGTCCTGGCTCCTGGCGTTGGCCGATATTGGGCGGGGCGCGTTCTGGGGGGCGCTGGCGCTGGTGGCGCTGGCGGGGGCGGCCGGCTGGTGGCGCTGGCATACTGAAACGCTGGCGTGGGTGCGGGCCAACGGGCGCTTGCTGCTTATGCTGGAAGTGGTCGGGGTGGCGCTCTATGTGGCGCTGCTGGTCTTCCGCGGGTACACGGCCGACATCGCCGACCTGGGCGACAAGTATATGGATCTGGCGATTGTCAACACGATTGTGCAGCAACCGCAGGTGCCCCCGCAGCATATGTGGTTTGCCGGACACCCCTTGAACTATTACTACCTGGGGCATTGGATACTGGCGCTACTGGTTGTGGTGAGCGGGCTCCCCTCCTACAATCTGGCGATTGTGACGACGCCGCTTCTGGCTGTGCTGTGTGTCCAGTGCTGCATCACGCTGGTGGCAACCGCCGTGCCCGCCGGGCGGGGGGGGCGCTGGTCGCTGGTGGGGGCCTGTCTGCTGCTTTTCTGCGGCTCGCTCAATGTAGCGTGGTATGGCGTGGCGAACTGGGGCGACGAGTGGCAGCGTCCCTTTACCGCCTCGCACATATCCCCCCCGCTGGCCGACGCGCTCAAGCCCCGCGGCAACCAGTTTGAGATGCCGGCCGTGGGGATGCTGTGGGGCGAACTCCACGCGCACGTGCTTGGCATACCGGTGCTGCTGGTAGGGTTGGCGCTGCTGATGCAACGGCATGTCCAACCGCGAGCGGTGGCGGGGCCGGCGTGGTATGTGCTTTTTGCGGTAGTTCTTGGCAGCAATGCTATGATCAATAGCTGGCAATATCCCCTGCTGCTGCTAGTCTGGGGAGCGGTGGTGGGGCGGCGCTGGCTCCTTGATGAGTGCAAGCGGCGGGTCGGGCCGCTCTTGCTGGAAATGGTGCTGGTTGCTGGCGGTAGTCTCCTGGCTATCCTGCCCTTCCTGCTCACCTTCGAGCCATTCTCTACCGTTGCCGATACCACCTTTCAGCCGCTCCCGCCGCCGCTTGGCCGTATCCTGGTGTGGAGCCCGGTCGGGACAACCCTGCGCGGGTTGGTACTCTCGGTGGGGCTCCCGCTCATCCTGGCCGGGGGGGCGGCGGTGGCGCTCCTGCGTGGGGGCGGGTGGCGCTGGTTGGGGGCGGCGCTGCTGGTTGGTCTGCTCAGCGCCCTGTACCGCCCGGTCGGGGTTGTGCTGGTACCGCTGGTGGTGGCGGGGGGGGGGCTTGGTCTGCGGGCCGAACGGGGCGCGAGCTTCGGGGGCATATTGCTGGCCATCGCCGCGCTGACTCTGGTTGCCTGCGACTATGGTATGATACCAGACTATACACACAGTCGCTCAACAACGATTTTTAAATTCTATTTGCTGGCGTGGGTACTGCTGTCCCTGGCTGCGCCGCTCTTGCTATCGGCGCTCCTGCAACGGATGGCCCCCCGGCGCTGGCCGCGCATCCTGGTCGTCGGTGTGCTGGTGTTCTTGCTGGCGGCGGGGAGCGTCTATCCGCTGCTGCGGGGGCGGCAGTGGATACGCCACCACGGGGATCGCTGGTGGGGGCTCAATGCGCTGGCCCAGATTGAGGCATACGCCCCGGACGAGGCCGCCGCGCTGCACTGGATGCGGCAGCAGCCGGGCCACGCCCCGCTGCTCGAAGCCGTTGGTACGCGGAAGGAGGGCCCACCGCTGCAACCGGCGCGCTTTTCGGCGTTGACCGGGCGTCCTACGCCAATGGGATGGGCCGGTTATGTATCGCTGTGGCACAACTATGGGCAAAATCCACAGGCCCAACAGGATATACGCGACACACTGGCGCTGCTTTCGGAATTTGCCGAAACGGGGAGTGGGCAACAATTGCAGGTCTTAATGCAACGCTATCAGCTTGAATATGTGGTCTGGGGCACTTTTGAACAACAACTTTGGAGCGACGCGGCCGCCGCCACACTGGCCCACCAGACGCCCCTGCGCTGGCAGTCGGGGGCGGTTCGTATCTATGGGCGGCCCCGCGATGTGCCGCCGGCGCTGGCCTGGTTGCCCACGCCCGGTACGGGCCCGGAGGCAACCGATGCATGGAGCGCCCCCGAACGCACCAGCGACACGCACCAACCCTTCCGCTGGTTGCAGGGGACGCACGGACGGATAGCCCTGTTTAGCGAACGCGCGGCCGTGGTACACCTTTCCTTCCAGGTATTGCATAGCACGGGGACAGGCACCGTATCGCTATGGAATGGAGAGCAACAACTCTTGCAGGCCGCGGTTGTCCCGCACCAACCCCTGCGGCGGGTGCTCTGGCTACGGCTCCCGCCGGGCGTGACGACGCTTCGTCTGCAAACCAGTGTTGCCCCTACCCCCGATACAGGGTACAATCGCACCATCACCCTGGCGGTAGCACAGCCACACGTGACCTGGGTATCGAATATTGAGCAATAGAGGGGAAAAGAGAGAGCAAGGGTATGAAACAGTATGACGAGCACTATTTTGCCGCGCAACTACGCAAATCGGATGCGAAAGTGTCGTGGCAGTATGGGCGCATATTCGCTATGGCGGGTGTGGAGCCGGTGGGACGAGTGCTGGACGTAGGCTGTGGGGCCGGGCCCGCTATGCGCTATCTGGCGTCCTGTGGCGCACAAGCTGTGGGGGTAGACATGGAATACTACCCGCTGGCCGAGGCGCAAAAATTGACCTCTGCACCGGGGTTTGTCCAGGCCAACGTCGAGTATGTGCTACCCTTTGCCGACCAATCCTTCGATGTCGTGTTGATTAGTGAACTGGTGGAGCATCTATACAATGGGCGCCCACTGATATTCGACAGCTACCGGGTGCTGCGCGAGGGCGGGCGGCTTATTGTGACGACGCCCAACCTGTGGGATGTGCGGCGGCTTATTGCCCCGCTGCGCGGGCAACCGTGGAGTGGCGATACCGACCCGACCCATATTAACTTGTATACCCCCACGCGCCTGCACGACGATCTGGTTTCCGCCGGCTTTCATCCGGTTCACTGGCGCACGGGCATCAAGCCGGCTTACTGGCTCTCGTCGCGGCGGCTCCGCATGCGCCTGTCAATACCTTACCCGCCCTGGATTGGCAACGGCTTACTGGTCACGGGAACTCGCTAAAACCGGGCCTGTTCCATCGTATGGGGCCGTGGGAGCGCAGGTGTCCCGCCTGCGCTCCCACGGCCCCAGGTGGGAACACCTGCATACACCCAGGCCATCTTATTACAGACTGGCCAACCCCTGCCGCAATGCATACAGGGCGGCCTGGGTGCGGTTGGCCAGGTGGAGCTTGCCCAGAATATTTCCGATATGGTTGCCCACGGTGCGCTCGCTTATCACCAGCGCCGCGGCTATTTCCTGATTGGTGAGTCCCCTGGCGACCAGTTTGACGACCTCAACCTCGCGTTCGGTGAGGGGCTCGTCGGTGGGTGGCAGCGCCGAGGGTTGGTTCAGTTCGCGCATGAGCTTGAGCGCAATACTGGGATGCAACGACGGCTCGCCGCGGTACACGTCGTTAATAGCCTGTAGCAACTGGTCGGGGTCTGAATCTTTTAACAGATAGCCCAATGCGCCGGCCTTCATAGCCGGGAACACTTTGTCATCTTCGGCAAAACTGGTCAACACCAGAATACGCGCCTCCGGGTTGTGCTGCTTGATCTCGGTAATCGCTTCTAGCCCGCTCTGGCGCGGCATCATCATATCTAACAAAATGACGTCCGGCTGGAGCGCCCGGGCCTGTTGCACTACCGCCACCCCATCGGCCGCTTCGCCAACAATTTCCATACCTGCTTCGCTGGCTATCAACGTCTGGAGCCCCTTGCGGACAATCGCATGATCATCCGCGATCAGAATACGGATCGTTTCAGCCATCGTGGGTTCCCCTTTCCTCTGGCGAAACAATGAGCAGAACCTATCAAATATGTGGAACGACCAGACGGCCCGGAGAGGGGGTGATAGCCGAACGCGATGCGGTTGCCCGCCGGGGGTTCACCCCCGCGCCGCGGCCTGCCGCGCTATCTGCTGCTGGTGGCGGCGTTCGGCCCGCTGTATCTTCGTTTTTGGATTGAACAGCCATTCAAGGGCTTGCAATACGCCATTGGCTACCATCGCCATAGCCGCCAGCACCAGCGCCCCGGCCCAGATCTTATGATCGTTGTTCTGGGCAATTCCATCAAACAGGAGCTTGCCCAACCCGCCGGCCCCAAACTTGGCTCCAATGGCCGCAATGCCAATGGACACAATGGCCGCAATTCGCAAACCGGCCAGGATAATAGGCAGCGCCAGCGGCATCTGGATGCGCCACCAGATTTTCCAGCGACTCATGCCCATGCCCCGCGCAGCCTCAATCACCGAGCGGTCTATGGAACCAAGCCCGGCGACAACGTTACGCACAAGGATTACCTGGGCATAGATAGTCAGCGCGATAATGACCGACGTTTCGTCAAGCCCAAAGATGGGCACTAGCAGAATGATAAGCGCCAGACTGGGGATGGTATAGAGCATGCCAAGCGTGCCCATCACGGGAATGTAGAGCCAGCCAACGTGGTGAATAAGTACCCCAATCGGTAGCGCTACCAGCAAGCTAATCAGCAGACCGGTACCGGTCATCTGCCCATGCTTGAGCAGAAGTTCCCACACAATATCAGGATGTTCAAGGATATATTCCATCCCCCTCGCGTTCTTTCAATGTTCTCGTAGCCCTGGCGGCGTCTACTGGGCCTGGGTGCTGGCCAGGTCGCGGATGTGTTCTAGCGATAAGACCCCCACCGCGTTGGAGCCATCCAGCACGGTGAGCGCGGCGGCCCCCGTTCGCAGCAGGAGCGAGAGCGCGTGGCGCAGGTCGTTGTCGCTCTCGACGGTCGGTTCTCCATTGCGGCGATGTTCGGCCGGTAGCGAGGCCATCGCGGACCGGACGCGCAACTGGCTCAATTGCCGCAACATATCATCGGCTCCTACCAGATGATGCACAAAGGGACTGGCCGGGCGCGTCAGGATGTTAAACGGCGTGTCATACTGGGCTACTTTGCCCATCTCCATCACGACGATATTGTCGGCTAGACGTAGCGCTTCTTCAACATCGTGCGTGACAAACAGAATGGTTTTTTTCAGATGGCGTTGCAGGCGCAGCATTTCATCTTGCAATGTGGTGCGGGTAATAGCGTCAATTGCGCCGAAGGGCTCATCCATCAGCAATACCCTGGGGTCGCCGGCCAGGGCCCGCGCCAACCCAACCCGCTGCTGCTGTCCACCCGAAAGCTGCGCCGGGTAGCGGTGGCGGTACTCGTCGGGGGGTAGCTCTATCAGGGTCAACAACTCGTCTACCCGTTCGATGATTCTCTCGCGTGGCCAGCCAAGCAACTGGGGCACTACACTAATATTTTGGGCCACGGTCATATGGGGAAAGAGTCCCACTTGTTGGATAACATAGCCTATCTGCTGGCGCAGTGTCGTTACCTTGAACTGGCGTATATCGCTGTCATCCAGATAGATGGTACCGTTGGTTGGCTCATGCAGCCGATTGACCATCTTGAGCAAGGTTGTTTTGCCACACCCGGAAGGGCCCAGCAACACAACAAATGTACCAGACTCAATCTCCAGGCTACAGTCTGCTACCGCAGGCCGGGGTGCCCCGCGAAATTGCTTGGCCACATGGTCAAACCTGATTGCGCTCACGCTGTTTTCCCTCCGATTACGAGCAAGGCGTACCTGTGCGGCCCGGGCCCGGGCCGCACAGGTACCGGGTATCAGTTCTCCAACAATCCTTCCTCGGTGAGAAACTCGCTGGCTACGTCGGCCGGTTCGCGCTGGTTGCCGCTCACCTCATAGTTCAAGCGTTGCATGGTGGCGTTATCAATTTTGGCCATCAATGGATTGAGCAAGTCGGCTATCTCCGGGTGTGCGTCCAGCACGTCCTGGCGCACGACGGGGGCCACCTGGTAGGGCGGGAACATGCCCTTGTCATCCTCTAGCACCACGAGATTGAAGGCGCTTATTTCGCCATCGGTGCCAAAGGCGACCGCTATATCGGCCTCACCTTCTACCAACCCCTGATAGCGCAACCCCTTTTCCACCGGCTTGTACTCTTTCAATTCAAAGTCGCCGTAGACCTTTCTCAGTCCGGGCAGACCATCCTCACGTTCGGGGAACTCGTCGGGCCCCACCATCACCAACGCGCTGGCGTTGGCTACCATATCCGAAATGGTGCTGATGCCATATTCGTCGGCAACCTCCTGGGTTATGGCGAGGGCTTGCGTATTATTCATGGGGGAGGGGTCAAGCCACACGAGGTTAAATTGTTCGGCATATTCGGCAGAAATTGTGTTGTACACTTCTTCAGCATCGTTCATCACCGGCATTTTCAACACGGTAAGCAAGCCGGTACCGGTGTATTCGGGGTAGAGGTCTATTTCACCATTCAGCATGGCCGCGTGGGCGACCGGCGTACCGCCCAGGCTTTCCTTGTACGCTACTTCGTAGCCCGCGTTTTCGAGTATCTGCACAATCATATTGCCGATGATGAATTGCTCGGTAAAGTCTTTGGAACCAACGATGATAGACCCCTTGGTGCCGCCCTCTTCGTCCGAGGTGTCCCCCGCGTCCGCGCCGCCTTCGTCAGCCATGTCGCCCTCTTCGCCCGCGCTACTCTCCATAATCTCGGTGTCTTCGGCATCCGCGCTGCCGTCGTCAAATGTGTCGCTCTCTTCAGCGGGGGCCGTTGTCGGAACACTGGCCGTGGTTGGCCCACAGGCTGCGACAACCAGCAACACCAGCATCAGTATAGACAACCGCAGTATACGCACTATCTTCATTTCCTGCATGCTCCTCTCTTTTCCAAATGTTCGCCGCACACCTTGCCCCTATCACCCCGGCGGCTGCAACGCTCGCTCTATCAAGCCCATGCCAATTTCAGCCGCGAGCGCCAGCAACGCCACAGGTATGGCGCCTACCAGCAAGATAGCATTGTCATACATCGCAAACCCGCGCGTAATAAAAATACCAAGCCCGCCGCCCCCAATAAACGCGGCCAACGTTGCGCTGGCTATCACCTCAATGGTAGCTGTGCGAATACCCGCGATAACCACGGGTACGGCCAGGGGTATCTCAACCTGGCGCAGCACTTGCCACGGCGTCATGCCCATGCCGAAGGCCGCTTCGCGGATGGCCGGGTTAATGGTGCGGAAGGCTGCGTCGGTATTGATGAGAATAGGTGGGAGCGCCAGAATGGTGAGCGCGATGGCCGCAGATTGGAAGGAAAGCCCGAAGTAGGGTAGCGCAAGGAAGAGGATAACCAGACTGGGGATAACGCGCAGGGCATTGACGCCGTTTATCAATATCAGGGCCCCCGTGCGCGAACGCGAGGTTACCATACCGAGAGGAACGCACACCAGAATACCGATACCAAGCGCAATACCAACCAGTAACAGGTGGCGTTGGAGCGCTTCGAAAAGCTCATCACTCCGTTCAATGGCATAGAGGTATGCATCAACAAAAACGCTCATGCGCGATTCCTGATGATCTCAGCGAACCGTTTGGTACGGCATGCTGCGTGTATGACAAGGTTTTTCCATCATAACCGATAGGCCGACAATCTGTCAAACTTACGGTCGGGAGTAAGTGTTCACAAGTAAGGGGACACTTTCTGGGAGCGCGGGCATCTTGTCCGCTCCGGGGCGAGCGAGACGCTTGCGCTCCCAGGGGCTACGTTACCAGCGACGTTCGATTGCCATAGTTGCTCTACAATCCAACGCCGACATCACAGCCGCTTTGCGCCCTCGTGCCATTTATAGCCACACTTGCTGCAATAGATACGTTCGACTGTGTGGCCCTCTGCATTCTGCTGGCTCTTGTGGACAATGCGCCCGCCACAGTGGGGGCACTTCTGCCCCTTCTCCATGCTCGAAAAGGGCGACCCGGCCACGCTCCCGACGAGCAGACCAACCAGCACCGGCAGGAAAAAGCCAGCGGCGGTTGCATACTCAAGTCCAAGAATAAGTGCAACAACCAGCGCAACAACCAGGAGCCCAAACACCAGCAAGACGCTGCCGCACCCGCGGGTAAACTCTGTTTTGACCCAGAGCGCCAGCGCAATCCCAACCCCAACAACCAGCAATACCCACCCCAGGAGACCCAACGAGGTGAGCCATCCAATCCAATCATTCGATTGTATCCAATCCCAAAAACCCGTTATCTTTTCCATGGTACTACTCCCTCCAATAAGGATGAAAAGGTGCGATGCACCAGAAACGGTACGTCGCACCTATTAGCCAAACAACCATACTATTGCATAGCGTCTTTTCTATTGTTGCTGGCAAAAGCGCCAACCCACGACCCCAGGGCGTTTGTAACGTCGCCGTGCCGACGACAGTATCAGGCTTTGTTGCTTGCGCAGTCGTTGATGTGGTGCGCCGTCGGCGTGAGATACGGGGGGTGTGGTGCGGCGAAGTCGCGCTACACCCCCAAAAAGGTGGTTTTGCGGAGCCCCGCCCCACCCGCTCCCCAGGTGTCCTGGTTGACGTAAGAGGTTGTAATCGCCCAACCCACGACCCATCGTCGTTGGCTTTTGCCCATACCCTTCATGATACCATGAACAGGGCCAGAATAAACATAAGAAATAGATAAAATATGCAGCCCCCCCATATCCGGGAACTGCACGCGAATGGGCTATACTGGGCCGGCTCTGGGCTCAATCGGGGATGTCGCCGGGGTAGTGTATCGGGATGATTTGCGGCGGAACGAAGCGGCGGGCCGAGTCGTACGATTTTTCAATGTGGATTTCGCCCAGGAAGGTATGGGCCACAAAATAGCCGCTGGCAAATTCGACCAGGTAGGAGTCGTTGCCGTAGTATTCAAACCGCTTGACCTTGCCAAATGTTATATCGGGTGCGTAATCTGCAAGATTGATAAGAAAGTTAATCAACCCTGTTTTTGTTTTCTCCATGCAGGTATCCTATCGCTCTGCTACCAGACGGTGTATCGCATCAATCACTACGTTGCGTTCAATCGAACGTTGTTCGCCACTGGCAAGGTCTTTGAGCTGAACCGTTCCGTGGGCTATTTCGTCTGGCCCAAGTATGAACGCATATCGTATTCCTTTTTTGTCAGCTTCTTTGAATTGTTTGCCCAGACTTGTTTCAGCATCCAGCGCGGTGATGGTGCCAATACCAGCGGCGCGCAGGTCGTGGGCCAGCCGGAGACTTTCGGTGCGGTGTGCGGCGTCAAAGATGGTAACAAACACTTGCGCGGTGGTGGTGGGGCGCGGGCCCAGGCCAAGCTCTTCCATAACGTCGTGCAGGCGGTCTATGCCAAAGGCCAGTCCGACGGTGGGGACGGCCCGCCCGGCAAACATGCCGATGAGGTTGTCGTAGCGGCCGCCGCCAAGCAGTGACCCCTGGGGCCAGTGGGCTGTGATGGTTTCGAAGACGGCGCCGGTATAGTAGGAAAGGCCGCGGGCCAGGCGGGGGGAGACGCGGTAGCGTTCGGGGGCGATGCCCATAGCGTCGAGCGCGTCGAGTATGGCCTGGAGGTTGTCGAGGGCGGCCGTGGCGCGGTCGTCGTGTTGCAACTGTTGGCGCAGGGCGGGCATCATCTGGTCGGGGGGGCCGTCAAGCAGGATCATCTCCATGATGCGCCCGGCCGCTTCGGCGCTGACGCCGCCGCGTTGCAATTCCTCGCGCACGCCGTCGGCACCCACTTTGTCCAGTTTGTCTATGGCGCGGTAGATGTCGCCGGCGGCCGCCTCGTCCAGACCGCTCACCCGTGCGATGCCGCCCAATACCTGGCGGTGGTTGAGCAGGGTCGTGAAATCGGTAAAGCCAAGTGCTTCGAGGCCGGCGGTGAGGACGGCCACAATTTCGGCGTCGGCCAGGGGCGAGCTACTGCCCACGATGTCTACATCGGCTTGCCAGAATTCGCGGTAGCGGCCGCGGGCCGGGCGTTCGCCGCGATAGCTCGGGCCGGTGGCGTAGCGTCGCCAGGGCAGCACCAGTTGTCCGGCGTACTGGGCCACGACGCGGGCCAGGGGCACAGTCTGGTCATAGCGCATGGCCAGTTTGCGCCCGCCGTGGTCTTCGAAGCGGTAGATCAGCTTTTCGTCGTCGCCCAGTTTGCCTTCCAGCACTTCGGCATACTCTAGCACGGGGGTGGTAATCGGATCGAAGCCATACCGCTCAAAGACGGCGGTCAGGGTGTTGAGAATATGCTGCCGCAGGAGCATGGCCTGGGGCAGGTGGTCGCGCATTCCTTTAATATTTTGCAGCTTTTGCATGGTGGTTATCTTACTAACTCCACAGTTGACAGATCTTGAATATCCATAGGGGTCAGGTGTAGCCCTTTCACATAGGGTTTGACCAGTAGGTACTCTACCTGGTGGTAGAGCGGTATAACGGGTGCGTCGGCCATTATCAGCGCTTCGGCTTGCTGGTAATATTCCCACCGCTGCGCCTCATCTTCTTCGACGGCGGCCTTGTCCAGTAGCTCATCTACGGCGGGATTGGCATAGCCTGAGTAGTTTTCCTGGCTATCGCTGCGGAAGAGCAGGTCTACAAAATTTTCGGGGTCGGGGTAGTCGGCTATCCAACCTGTGCCGTACATGGGCAAGTCGCCTTGTTTCAAGGCGGTGAGAAATTCGCCAAAGGTTTCATAGTCACGCACTTCTATATCAAGTCCCAGTTCTTCTTCGGCGACGTCGCGTATCAATCCTACCCCATCGCCATAGGCGACGATGGGGGGCAGGTCTTCGACACTACCATATTTCGATTCGTTGATCAGTTCTCTGGCGCGTTCGATGTCGGCCACGGGTTCGGGCAGGTCTTCGTTGTAGCCGGGCATGCCGGGCGGGATAATGCCGCGGGCCGGCTCGACGCTGCCGGCGTTGGAGACTTCGGCATACCGTACGCGGTCTATCAAGAGCAGAAAGGCCTGGCGCACGTTGGGGTCGTCAAAGGGGGGGATATTGACATTCATGCCGATGTAGAAGAGCGACAGTTGCGGCTCGCTCACCAGTTCTTGCGAAAGGGGGTTGGTGGGGTCTTGCAATCGCGCCAGCACGCCGCCGCCCACGTAGGTGAGATCTATTTTGCCCTGTTCGTAGAGGACGAGCGGGTTGCTGGCCGCGGCGCCCATCAGGAAGGTTACGCGGTCGAGTCGGGCCAGGTCGCGGTGGTAGTTGACGTTGCGGGCCAGGATCAGCGTCTGGTCGTGTGTCCACTGTTCAATGACAAACGCGCCGCTGGTGTTGGGGTTCTCTGTCCAGCGGTCGCCGCCATCTTCGACGGTGTGCTGGTCTACGACAAAGGAGGTGGGGTGTACGAGCTTGGAGAGAAAATAGCTGCGCGGTTGGTCTATGGTCAGGGCGATGGTGTGCGAGTCTATGACGTCAATACCGCTAATTTCGTCGGCGGTGCCGTCCAGTTTGTCGCGCACGCCCACGATGTCACCAAGGTAGGTACGGGCCGGCAGGAAGGAGGCCAGGTCGGGGTCGCAGGCGCGTTCGAGCGAGTAGCGCACATCTTCGCTGGTGATGGGGGTGCCGTCGGCAAAGCGGGCATTGTCGCGCAGGGTAAAGGTGTAGGTACGCTCGTCTTCGGAGAGTTCCCACGCTTCGGCCAGGTCGGGGGCGATGTCCAGGTTTTCGTCCAGGCGCACCAGTCCGCTGAAGAGTTGCAAGACGACAAAGGCGCTGGTCGAGTCGCCTACCAGGGCGGGGTCAAGCGTGGGCGGGTCTTGTAAGCCAAGGGTCATGATCAGGTTGCCGCCGGGTTCGGGGATGTCGCGGGCGGGGGTGGG
>DAOTUK010000102.1:0-33695 GCA_034437375.1 Chloroflexaceae bacterium
TCTGTGTTTGAGCCTCCTTCGTCTCCCCGTATGCAACCAGTGTCTGGGACACAAGCGTCTGATCCATTGGATCTACAAGTGCCAGGGTTCCCATGGGTGCCAGTGCCCCGCGCTCGTTGTCTCTCCCCCCTCCATACGGATCGAAGGTCATTATCTTGGACCCAACGAACGACAGGAATATCAGCGTGATTAGAAAGCCACAGCCAAGTTTATTGATTGACAACCGCTTTTTGGGGGCGGCCGGCCCGGCGGTTGGCGATGGCGATGGCGATGGTACGCCGGTCGGAGGCGGGGTCGGGAGGGGCACGGTGCTGCTGCCCCCCGCCGCAATCGTTTTGCCGGTATAGGCAGTGCTGGCCTGCGCGGCCCCCGCTGCTGCTGCCGTCTGCGGGACCCCGCCACCACCCGACGGCATACTGCGCCAGGCGGCCATCAAATCGGCCCGCATCAACGAGGCACTGCCCGGACGCTGGCTTATCTTGAGCGACAACCCCCGTTGCAACAACGCCCCCACCGCCACCGGTACCTGCGGGTTGATCTGGTGGGCGGGGGGGAGCGGGTCTGGTTTACCGTCCGAGAGGGCTTCCACCCGCTCCCCTATATCGGTCGGCGGAATGTTGGTCAACAGATGGTAAGCCGTGGCGGAGAGGGCGTAGAGGTCGCTGCGTGGCTCTGTGCCCGCGCTGGTAAATTGTTCCAACGGCGCATAGTGCAGCGTAAAACCGGGCACACTATCCACCTGCTGGCCCTGTTGGGCCAGCGGCACCAACCCCTTGGCCAGGTCAAAGTCAATCAGCATAATCTTGCCGCCGGTCGTGAGCTTGATGTTTTGCGGCTTGATGTCGCGGTGAATGACGGGCGGGTACTGGCGGTGGAGATATTCCAACACGTTGAGCACCTGATCAACCCACCCAAGCACCGTATCTACTGCAAAAGGGCCTCTGTTCTTTTGCAGCAGTTCGCCCAGATTTTCGCCCGGTATGAGCGTCATCACCATAAACTGGCCATTGCCTTCGACAAAGTGATCGGTGACACGGGGCAGCGCGTCGTGTTCCAACCGCGCCAGCACTTGCGCCTGCAATTCGAACGCCTCGCGCAACTGGCGGTCGTTGGTCAACGTCTGCTTGAGCGCTACGGCCTTCGAAAGATGCTCATCCATCGCCTCATACACCGCGCCCATCCCGCCGCGCCCAATCTGGCGCACAATGCGGTAGCGGTTATGAATCAGGGTGCCCGGAGCCAGGTTCATCAGCGTTCCTCCGTACGCTTGCTATTGCTGCTGGCGCTTCTTCTCATAGCGCAGCAACCCCGCCACGCTCATCTCGCTCCAACTCTGCGCCACCACGACGGCCGGCCCATCCGACGGGTAGGGAATCCAGCGCGCCGCCAGCATTGACACATCCTCCTCGCCCGCCGCCAGCGCCGACCGGACAATATCCACCAGCTCTTCTAGCTTTTCAAGGCTCTGGCCAAGGGTCGGGTCTACGGCATCGTGTGCGCCCCAGTGGGTAATATAGAGCCGCCCAATATCCTGCTGGCGCAGCATCGCAATCGTTGCGCGGTGCGTTTCCAGATCGTAGGTCGGTACCGGCGTCACAGGGAAGTGCAAGTTGTAGTGGGGCATAGACAAGCCCGCCGCGTCGCCCAGGAACATCCCGCCGCTATGCCGATCCCAGTAGGACACGTGGTCGGGCGAATGCCCCGGCGTCTGTACCCCTTCCAGAATAACATCGCGCCCCAGATCGAGCCGCAACGCCTCCGACGGTTGAATACGCGCTTCGGGGATAGGCAGCATTTCGCCCGTGAGGGCCCAGGCCGCCTCCCCCACCGCCCGCCGCGAACTCTTCATCAGACGCGACGGCTCGACCAGGTGTTCAATAGAGGCGCTGTGGATATAGACGATCGCCCGCGGCAAGGCCTGGGCCAGGTGCCCGGCCCCGCCCGCGTGATCCATATGAATATGGGTACAGATAATATGGCCTACCGCCTCTGGCGCTATGCCAAGCGCTTCCAGACCGGCCAGCGTAGCCGCGGCCGTCATAGGCGTGCCCGTCTCGACCAGCGCAATATCGTCGCCGCGCACAACATACGTTACCCCCACCCCCGGCAAATTCAGCAAATCGTGGTCAATGGCCGTAATATGATCATCAATTGGTATAATCTCCATGCTGCAATCCCCTCGCAATTTCAAAAGCATATCCGTCTATGCCAGGTACTATAGCACTAGACGTGGTTCCCTTCAAACCATGCCGGGTTGCAGGCCATAGCAGAAATCGCTATAATGACCCCACAAATCATAGACTCTATGGTACAAAGCCCGTTTGTGCTCGGCAAATTATGCCCGCGATCCTCGTTTGTTTTGTAAGATAGCGGCAACCATAATGAAGTGAATCATGCAGCAAGAATATGAAGCCATACCTATAGCAGAGGCAGCTCCCGGCGACATGAGCACCCATGCCTTGTTAAGCATTATATCAGCTATTGAGACAGCTACCACGCTCGATGAGCTGCTATTGCTGACTCTCAACGAATGCGCCCAACTGCTGAATATTGCCCAGGCCGCCATTATTATGCTCAGCGAGGATAGCACAAGCTCGCGTATCCTGAGCACCTATCCCCCGCGGGTCACCCTTCCCGACCCTATCGCCCTGGACGATACCGCCTATCTGCAACAGGTGATTACTACCCGCCAGTCGGTACAACTCTACGATGTGCGGGCCATGCAGGACAGTTCGCCCTACATAGATTTCTTCAAAGAGTATGGGGCCCGCTCCCTTCTCTTTGTCCCGCTCGTGGCCCAGGATCAGGTCACAGGCGTTCTGGCGATGGCCACCGTTGCCGAACCACGCACCTTTAGCACGATGGAAGTATCGCTGGCCCGTATCCTGACCGGGCAACTCTCCGCGGCTATCACCTCGTTTTGTACCACCGACGCCGCGCAGCGCCGCAGCGCCGAACTGGCCACCCTGAACGACATCGCCTCGGCGGTTACATCGTCGCTGGACACCCGCGAAATCTACCATCTGGTGGTCGAAAAGCTGAATGAATACTTCCGTGTCGAAGCCGGCTCGCTCCTGATGCGCAATGACGAAACTGGCGAACTGGAATTTGTGATGACGTTGGAAGGTGGCGAGGAAAAACTGGCCGGTTTCAAAGTACCGCGTGGGCAAGGCGTGGTTGGCCACGTGGCCGAAACGCAACGCTACGCGATAGTACATAGCCCGGAGGATGACCCCCGCTTCTACAGCAAAATCAGCGAAGAGATTGGCTATACCACCCGCTCGATCCTGTGCGTACCCATGGTAGTGAAGCGCCGTACCATCGGCGTGATAGAGTTGCTCAACAAGAACGATGGCGAGTTTACCGAAGAGGACGCCAACCGCCTGATGCGTATGGCCGCTACCATCGGCGTGGCGCTGGAAAATGCCCGCCTCTTCCAACAGGTAGCCACCGGGCGCGACCGGCTCGAAGCTATCCTCAACTCTAACAACGATGGTATTCTGATGGCCGACATGCACGACCTTGTGGTAACGGCCAATCCCAAGGCGGCCCAATTTCTGCTGAAAACGCAAGATACCTTGCTTGGGCAAAAGCTCAGTACCCTGTTGAACGAGCTACGCGCCCGTGCCCACGAAGTCTCCGTCCCCTCCTGGCTCAACGATACCATGACCTCAGAAATCGTTGAGCTTGAGTTGACGGCCCCCCCCCTCTACCTGCGCCAATTGAATTTGCCCGTGCGCGACGCTCAGGCGACGGTGATCGGGCAACTCACCCTGCTGCAAGACATTTCTAAAGAACGCGAACTGGCCCAACTGCGCGACGACTATACCGGTATGCTCGTGCATGACCTGCGTGCGCCCCTCACGGCTATCATGAACGGCATTATGATGGTGCGGCGCGGCCTGGGTGGTACGGTCACCGCGCAGCAAGATGAACTGCTCGGTATTGCCTACCACAGTAGCCAGACGATGCTGGAAATGGTGAGCACGCTACTGGACATATCCAAGATGGAGCAGGGGCGCATGCCGCTCAACCCTGAACCGGCGTCGCCCTACGCTATGATAGAAGAAACCTTAGACCGTTTGCGGGCCTCCGCTGAGGGCCACCAGGTTGCCCTGCGCTCCCAACTCCCCGAAAACTTGCCCATTCTTGAAGCAGACCCGGAGAAGATAGTGCGGGTGTTGCAAAATCTGGTGGACAACGCCATCAAATACTCGCCCACCGGCGGCGAAGTGACTATCGGCGTAGCCCATATCCACACCGATGGCCGCGGCGCATTGCTCGACAACCACCGCCACCCGCTTGACCCGGCAACCATATCGGTGAGTCTGGCAAAGGTTGGCGCGGGGGAGTGGTTGCTGCTCTGGATACGCGACCAGGGCCCTGGTATACCGCAACAGTATCACGAACGCATCTTTGAGAAGTTTGGCCAGGTGCGCGGCCGCAAGGTGCGCGGTACGGGCCTGGGGCTCACCTTCTCCAAACTGGCCGTCGAATCGCACGGCGGCTCCATCTGGCTCGAAAGCGTGGAAGGCGAAGGCACAACCTTTGCCCTGACGCTGCCTGTCACGCTGAGCTACCACGAGGGGTAGCGGGCCGCCTACTCCGGCGGGTTATTGTCAAGCCAGGTATGCAAATCACCACTGCTGGTAAAGTCCAGCAGGGCTTCGGCCAACGCTTCCAATTGAATCAATGACAATGCTTCAATCCGTTCTTCTACATCTGGCGTGAGCAACCCGACACGCCGCGTGAGCAAGCGCCGTGTCAGGATCAAGGCTTCTTCTCGTAATCCCTCTTCTTTCCATGTTGTTGTCAATTCCATCGGGCCCTCCTGTTCTTCTGGTGATAGTTGTGCCAATTCCGCTTGAAATTGCGCCTCTTCTTGCTTTGTCAGACGCATATACGTATTGATAAACCCCGAGAGAAACCGTTGTCGTGCCGCGTCCAATCCTAATTTTGCGAGCAACCGCAAACTTGCCAGCAAAACTTGGGGACGTTCGCTACGTTCCATGCCCATTTTCGGTAGCAAGGCACTGGCCACCGGATTGAGCCGTGTGGCAAAGTCGCGCCAAGACAGGCGACGAAGTTGGATGACTCGAAATTGGAACTTTAGTACTTCTATATCAGGAAAGGCAATGCTGTAAGTGTCAGGTTCCTCACGTTGGGATGACTTATCCGAAAAAATTGCTATGGGGTAAATTGGCACTCCATACTTGAGGTGCATTAGTGCAAAGTACCAGAACATCCGTCGTTTGAAGTCTTGTTCTGGTTGTGCCTGATGTTCAATATGAACGATGAAAAAGGCTGGTTGTTGCTTAAACGCAACTTTGGCCACAATATCGGCTTCGTACGTGGCACCGCCAATGACATCAGTAACAAGCTCTTTATCGAGAAATTCTATCTTGTTTGTATCAATAGAGTGTAGCAATTCAGGAAAGAACAATTCGAGAAACTCGACAAAGAAAGTTGTTAGCAACTCTTTGAACAACCGGTCGTGGTCAATCATACGCTCATCTTCTCCTCTACCAGAGCAGTGATGTATGACTTATCTGGAACACTACGAATGCTTTCCAGCATACCATACGCTGGCAGACGAAACAAATGGGTCCTCGTGTTCACAAGTAGGGGGACGCTTCATAGAAACGCGGGCATCTTCCACACCGCCTCCCGCCTCCCCGCCGCCCCGCCGCTCCCCCCTACCGCCGCTGCCATTCGGTAATCAATGTCCCCGCCTGCTTGCGCGTCAAGCTCTCCACCGCACACTCAAACCGGCGCTGCACTTCCGCCTCAAGCGCTACCCCCCGCTCCTGCGCCAACTTCTCCAACACGCGCTGCTGCCGCTCAGTTATCGCCGCCTGCTCATCGTCCCCCGACTGGTAGGGCGCGCGCTCTTCGGCAACCTTCTTCAAGCTATCAATAAACGACGACGCCTCACCCCGCGTCATCGTGGTAATGTCTATACCCTGGCGGCCCGCGTGCGCGGCGAGATCCTCGCTGTTCCAGTTCAGCGTCTCCTGCAAGGTGTGGATATACTGGCGCTGCTTCTCGCTGGCCGGTGCGTCCGGGTCGCGCACAGTCATCGGCGTGGGGGCCGGCGCGTGCGCCTCGCGGATAGCGGCCACCTGCGCCGCAAACGCCTCGCGCTGCGCCTGGTAGATGCTCCACCCCAACGCCACCGCCTCTTCTATATCCTCGTCCCCCGCCTCGAGCGGCAGCGTAACACTCTCCTCAATCGTAAAGAAATCTTCGCCAATACGCACAGATGCGCGAAAGGTGCGCGTTACCCTTCCCGTGCGCTCCCCATCTCCGGCCATAACCATCTCCTTTGCATACGGCCACGCCCCACCACATCCTATGGTATAATCACTGCAAGTATAGCCACGAAGGAAGTACCGTGAACCAGACCCCACCGGCCCCCTTTACCACGCCCGATTGGATCAAGCACGCCATTGTCTACCAGATATTTCCCGACCGCTTCTGCAACGGCGACCCCACCAACGACCCCGCCAACAAAAGCCCCTGGCTCTCACAACCCACCACCACCAACACTATGGGCGGCGATTTGCAGGGCATTATCAACCGCCTGGACTACCTCAACGACCTGGGCATAACGGCCATCTACCTGAACCCCATCTTCCACGCCAGTTCAAACCACAAGTACAATACCTACGACTACTACCAGATAGACCCCCACTTCGGCACGCTCGAAACCTTCCACACCCTGGTACACCAGGCCCACCAGCGCAACATCCGCATCATCCTGGATGGGGTATTCAATCACTGTAGCCGGGGCTTTTTCGCCTTTCACAACCTGCTAGAGGAGCAGCAACACTCGCCCTACCAGGAGTGGTTTCATGTGCAACAATTCCCGCTCCACCCCTATAACGAAGCAGAACCCGCCAACTATGCCTGCTGGTGGAATATCCGCTCGCTCCCCAAGTTCAACCCCACCCACCCCCCCGTACGCGACTATCTGCTGGCCATCGCCCGCTACTGGATAGAACAGGGGGCCGACGGATGGCGGCTCGATGTGCCCAACGAGATTAAAGACCACGACTTCTGGCGCGAATTTCGCCACACTGTCAAGGCGGCCAACCCCGACGCCTACATCGTAGGGGAGATATGGAAGGATGCAAGCCCCTGGCTTGACGGAACGCAGTTCGATGCCGTGATGAACTATCTCTTCCGCGACCTGTGCCGCGACTTCTTCGCCCGCGACACCATCACCATAGACACCTTTGCCCACGAGATAGCGGCGCTCTTACAACGCTACCCGCCAGAGGTGACCCAGGCCCAACTCAACCTGTTTGGGAGCCACGATACCCCCCGCATCCTCACCGAGGCCGGCGGCGACCTGAACCGTCTCTACGCGGCCACCCTCTTTCAGATGACCTACCCCGGCGCCCCCTGTATCTACTATGGCGACGAGATTGGCTTGCAGGGCGGCAAAGAGCCGGACAGTCGCGGATGCTTCCCCTGGGATGAGTCGGTCTGGGAACGAGAACTGCGCGATTGGGTACGCCAGTGTGCCCGCCTCCGCCACACCCATACCGCCTTGCGCACGGGCCACTTTCACACCCTGTACGTGAGCGCCCCCTGTTACGCCTTTGTCCGCTGGAACGACGAGGAACAACTGATTGTCGCGCTCAATACCACCCCCCGCCCCCATACCAGCACCCTGCCACTTGGCGACTTGCCCATTCCCGCCACGGCGACCAGCGCCACCGACCTGTTGAGCGGTACAACCTATCCCATCGCGCAGGAGGAGATAGCGTCACTTTCCATACCGGGGCGGCGCGGAGTTGTGCTGCGCCTGCACTGATAGACAGCGCGTACTGGTCTAGCGCTCCTCATACTGGCGGCGGTAATAGTCCCAGTACTCGCCCGACTTGATGGGCCGCCACCATTCCTCATGATCCACGTACCATTGGATGGTATCGGCAAATCCTTGCTCAAAGGCTACCTGGGGCTCCCACCCAAGCAAACGCAATTTGGTGGTGTCCAGCGCATAGCGGACATCGTGCGCGGCGCGGTCTTTAACCGACTGTATCAGACTCCCCGGCTTGCCAAGCGTCTGGACAATCGCCCGCGCCACCTCCATATTGGTCTTTTCACAATCGGCGGCCACGTTGTACGCCTCGCCCAACGTCCCCCGCGCCAGCACCATCTCAATCGCCCGCGCATGATCCAGCACATGCAGCCGGTCGCGCACCTGTAGTCCGCTCCCATACAGCGGCAACGCCATATCGTCAATGGCATTGGTAATAAAGAGCGGCATAGCTTTCTCCGGGTACTGGTAGGGGCCGTAGGTGTTGACGCCACGGGTAATCGTCAAAGGCAAGCCATAGGTGCGGAAGTAGGACATAGCCAGCAACTCCCCGCTGGCCTTGCTGGCCGCGTAGGGACTGGTGGGGGAAAAGCGGTCATCCTCGCTAAATTTGCCCTCCGGGATGGGCCCATACACCTCGTCGGTGGAGACGTGGTGCAACCGTTCAAGCTGTAGCGCTTTCGCTACCTCGCACAGCACATAGACACCATACACGTCGGTACGGACAAAGGCGTCCGGGTTCAAGATAGAGCGGTCTACATGCGTTTCGGCGGCAAAGTTGACAATCGTATCAACTGCATGCGTCTGCACCGTCTCGCGCACGGTGGTCATATCGCAAATATCGCCCTGGACAAAGGCGAAGCGGGGGTTATTGGCTACCGGGGCCAGGTTTTCGCGTCGGCCCGCATAGGTGAGCTTGTCATACACGATAATACGTATATCGTCGCGGGTTTGCAGCATATACTGCACAAAATTTGCGCCAATAAAACCGGCTCCGCCAGTGACGAGCAGGGTATGCATAGAAACTCCTACTTTCAGGATACGCGCAAGGGTACACTCAGGCCGCGGACGCAGACACAATTAACTGGTCTATCGTTTCGCAAAAGAGGTGGGCCGCATCTTTCTCGGTCAACAAATCGCCCTTGACCCAGTAATCGTCGGTACCCAGGGTAATAGCCCGTTCAACATCGCTGACGTGGTTACTGGTTGAGAGGATAATAACCGGTATGTTTGCGGTTGAACGGTCGCGCTTCAGGCGCGTCAACACTTGAAACCCGTCTAGCGTGGGCAGGTTGACATCCAGCAACACCAGCCGGGGCGGGTTGGAGTGGGCCTGTCGCCATCCCTGTACCCCGTCCGTGGCAATGCGTACGCTGAAGCCGGCCCGCTGGAGCAGCAATTGTATTTGTAACCCCTGGCTAGGGCTATCCTCAATAAGCAAAATATCGGAAGATTCGCTCATACGTGTATCACTCACACAGCCTGTAAACTGCGCCACCTCTAGGATAGCAAAGCAACGCGACTTTGTAAAGTGCCGGTTCAGCAACGCGGGGAGAAACCGCCTGGGGACGCTCGCAGAAAACGACCACCTACTTGGACACAACTACACACCGCTTGCTGTTTGATTTGCCCATACCGGCATGGTACGATATGCGGTACAATACAAAAGCGTCTGAAAGCAGGAAGCAGGAGGCAAAGAGCGGTGATGCAAACAACCGTCTATCTCATTCGCCACGGCGAAACAGACTGGAATGTGCAAGGGAGGTGGCAGGGCCATACCGATATTCCCCTGAACGAGAAAGGGAATACCCAGGCGCAGCTACTCGCCGAATATCTCAAGCGAGAGAACATCCGCTTTGATTATATCTATAGCAGCGACCTGGCCCGCGCCTATCAGACGGCCTGGGAAGTTGGCACGATGATGACTGTCGCAGTTGAATTGTTGCCCGGACTGCGCGAAATTGACATGGGCAGTTGGAGCGGTCTAACCCGCGAACAGGTGAAGGAGCAATACCCGGTGGAATATGCCCTGCTCGAAAAGGGCCAGGATATACCCCGTGGCGGGGCCGAAACGCTCACCGCGCTGCGCGAACGGGTAGTGACGATAGTGGAGGCGATGGTGAAGCAGCACCCCGGCGAGACGCTGGCCTTCTTTACCCACGGCGGCGCGGTGCGGATGATGCTGCGCTACATCGGGGAAATTGATATAGCCAGCCAACCGTGCCCCCACATTGGCAATACCTCCATCAATATACTGCACCATACCCACACCGGCTGGCGCTTGCACCGCTGCAACGAAATGCCGCACCTGGAAGGGGTGCCCCAGGTCCCCGATCTGATGTCGGCCCCGCCCGACGACGCCGAACAGCCATCGAGTGATCCCGACTGGCCCGCAAAACCATTGCCCTGAATGGGGGCCACCAGCAACCAGCGAGGGTGTTGTGAGTCTTGACGAACGCTATACGATAGATACACCAGAAAATGTTGAGCTAAGCTATACCATAGCGGGTATCGGCTCGCGCTTCCTGGCCGCTATTATAGATACGTTCCTGTTACTGCTGTTGCAACTGGTGCTGGTGCTGGCTCTTTTTCTCGTGACAACGCAGCTTGCGGTGGCGTCGTCTACAGAAAGTATTTTGCTGGCCGTGTGGGGCTTGCTCAGCTTTATCTTCTTCTGGGGCTACTACATTCTCTTTGAAATGGTCTGGAATGGGCAAACGCCGGGAAAGCGGTTTATTCGGTTGCGGGTGGTGCGCGAGGGGGGACGCCCGATTACCTTTGCCAGTGCCGCTATTCGCAACCTTATCCGGATTATAGATTTTCTGCCCGGCTTCTATGGCCTGGGGGTGCTGGTAATGTTTATTGACCGCCGGGCGCGGCGGTTGGGCGACCTGGCCGGGGGTACGCTGGTGGTACGCGATAAGGTGGCGGTGTCGTTGGAGGCGTTGACAGGCGCGGTCATCCAACCGCGCCCGGCCCGCCAGGAGTACCTGTCAACGCTAGAGGGGGCGGCGGCGGAGGCGGAGGCGGAGTCGTTCCAACCTACGATTGCCAACTTGCATTTGATAACGGCCAACGATTATGACCTGGTACAAGAGTTTTTGCGGCGGCGGCGCGAGCTTGGCCACGCGAGCCGCCGCAACCTGGGCCGCCAACTGGCCGACCGGGTGGGCGAACGTCTGGGGCTCACCCTCAACCAGGGCGACCATGAGACGTTCCTGGAGCATCTGGCGTACGAATATCGGATGGTATACGAGGAGCAGCAGGCTACGTTGGGCGGCGGGGCCGGGTGAGGCAGGCAGGCGGGGCATCGTAGCTTCGCGTCTTCAATGCATTGAATGAAATCCCATGCGACAGGCACATGACAACTGGTGGCGACGGATGTTCTGGGTGCTGGCGGCCGGAACGCTGCTATGTAGCTGGTGTAGCTTGCTGAGCGGAGCGGGCGGCTGGATTATGGGCTACGACCTGGGCAAGCGCGAGATGCAAGCGGCCCTATTGCCAGACCGCGGCGTCCTGGTAACGCGCGTGGAACGCGGCAGCCCGGCCGCCCGCGCCGGCCTGAGCCGCGGTGACATGATTACCGCAATCAATGGCGTGGCCATTCACGACGTTATGAGCCTGCGCGATGAATTGCTGACCTACCAACCCGGCGAACAGGTGCTTATTACCTATCGCCACGACCCTGGCGACCATGTAACCTATGTCACGCTCGATAGCTACCCCGGCAGTACAATTCCCTATCTGGGCATCTACTTCACGGCCCGCGCCGAATCGCCGGCCGACCTCTAGCCCGCTCACCGTCTCGCCACGCTCTTTGGTCAAAGCATCCATATGGAGCCAGAAATTTTTGTGCATCTCACCCATAGCATCCCTCCCAACAGGAGAGTACAATAGTCCGGACAGCCTGTCTGTGTGTGTACACTTTATACAAATGGCTTGCCCGGTTTCTTTTTATGCTACCAGGACTGGCCCATGGGGCCAGATCCCGATGAGTTTGTTTGTGTGGGTCTTTTACCAGCGCTCGATGATGGCGAAGAGCAACAAGCGTAGCTGTTCACCAGTAATGGAATGGTTCCTGGGAACGCGGGCAGGATGGATGCCCGCCCCGAAGCGAGCGAGACGCTCGCGCTCCCAGGGGTATCTACCCAGACGTGAACACTGGGCAACAATCTTGCTCTGGCAGAAAAAACATACACTGCTGTATGGTATAATCCTGGCACAACCCACTCCCTCAGGTAATCTGTACAACTTATGGTAAGGAGGAATAATTTTATGACACTGGATGCAAAAGGCGTGTTCGAGTTGATCAAGGAACACAAGATCCAGATGGTAGATTTGCGCTTCATTGATGTTCCCGGCACATGGCAGCACTTTTCTATGCCGGTGAGTGCCTTTGAGGAAGATGCCTTTACCGATGGTCTTGGCTTCGATGGTTCATCAGTTCGGGGGTTCCAGGTGATCAACGAAAGTGATATGCTGGTAGTTCCCGACGCCAGTAGCGCCTTTATTGATCCGATACTTGAGGTGCCGACTATTGCCCTGATTTGCGACATCCGCGACCCGCTCACCGGTGAAGACTATTCGCGCGACCCGCGCTATGTGGCTCGCAAAGCTGAGGCCTACCTGAAGGAAAGCGGTATAGCCGACCGCAGCTACTGGGGGCCCGAAGCGGAATTCTTTCTGTTTAACGATGTGCGCTACCAGGCGCAGCCCTATATGTCCTTCTTTTCGGTAGATAGCGATGAAGGCTGGTGGAATAGCGGCCAGGATATGGGCTTTAACCATGGACAGCAGATTCCCGCCAAGCGCGGCTACTTCCCCTGTGCTCCGACCGATAGCCAGCAAGATATTCGCAGCAAGATCGTACTGGCGATGCAGCAGGTTGGCATTACCGTGGAAGTTCACCACCACGAGGTTGCAACCGCTGGTCAGGCGGAGATTGATATGCGCTTTGATGCGCTCGTAAAAATGGCCGACAGCCTCATCAAGTACAAGTACATTGTAAAGAACGTCGCCCGCCAGAACAACCTGACGGCAACGTTTATGCCCAAGCCACTCTTTGGCGACAACGGGAGCGGTATGCACACCCACCAGAGCCTCTGGAAGGGCGATGATAACATCTTCTTTGACGAGACGGGCTATGCGCACCTCTCCCAGGCCGCAAAGTATTACATTGGCGGGTTGTTGCAGCACGCGCCGGCCTTGCTGGCCCTGGCCGCCCCCACCACCAACTCCTACCGCCGCCTGGTACCGGGCTTCGAAGCGCCGGTCAACCTGGTCTACTCGCAGCGCAACCGCTCAGCGGCGTGTCGTATCCCCATGTATTCCAGCAGTCCCAAGTCCAAGCGCATCGAATTTCGCTGCCCCGACCCCACCTGCAACCCCTACCTGGCCTTCCCTGCGATGCTGATGGCCGGTCTGGATGGTATCCGAAACAAGATAGACCCCGGCAATCCGCTGGATAAGGATATTTACGAATTGTCGCCGGCCGAACTGGCGGAAGTACGCTCTGTGCCGGCCTCGCTGGCCGAAGCGCTGGACGCGCTCGAACAGGATTATGAATTCTTGTTGCAGGGGAACGTCTTTACGCCCGACTTGATCGAAACCTGGATAGATTACAAGCGCGAGAATGAGGTTATCCCTGTACAGCTTCGCCCCACGCCCTACGAATTTAGCCTGTACTACGATATTTAATCGCTCCCCATTGCCAGACAGAGGCGCGCTCCCTGGCGCTTCTGTCTGGCACACCTGATGGGTATGCACTATCAGTCGGCAGACGCAGACGTTGGCGTTATCATTGTCTCCTATAACACCCGGAGCCTGTTGTACGATTGTCTCGTCTCGCTCCGGCGTTGTGCCCTTCCGCTGGCTATCCATGTGGTAGACAACGCTTCAAGTGACGATAGCGTAGCGATGGTGCGGGCCACCTTTCCAGAGGTGACGCTGCACGCAATGGCAACAAACCTGGGGTTTGCGGCGGCAAACAATGTAGGTATTGCAGCCGTGCTGTCGCCTGCTCCCCCAACCCCTCCCCCACCCTATCTCCTGCTCCTCAACCCGGACACGATAGTACCCCCCGGCGCAATTGAAACTCTGGTCGCGTTTCTCCAGGCCCACCCGCGGGTAGGGCTTGTCTCGCCGCGCTTGCTCAATGCGGATGGCACGATCCAACCGGCGGCGTTTCGCTTTCCCACGCTGGCCATGAGTGTGCTGGATGTTTTCCCGCCCGGCGAGGTCTTGCCCGGACGCCTCTACGGCTCCTGGTGGCAGGGACGCTATCCGCAAGAGGCGCAGCAGGTCCCCGCGCCCTTTCCCATAGACCACCCGCTTGGAGCCTGTATGCTGGCCCGCCGCGAGACGGTAGCGGAGATAGGCGGCTTGCGTACTCAATATTTTATGTATAGTGAAGAGATTGACTGGTGCTGGCGTATTCGGGCCGCCGGGTGGGCTATCTGGCAGGTACCCGACGCGCGCGTTACGCACATTGGCGGCGCGGCCACCAGCCAGTTTCGCCACCGCATGCTGGTTGAATTGCACCGTAGCCGGGTACAGTTTTTTCGGACGCACTATGCGGCCGCTTTTCTGCGCCTGCACCGCTTGATTACGGTTGCCGGTATGCTGCGGGCCACGCTGGTGGCGTGGCGGCGCTATGCGCAAGGCCATATGACGCGCCAGGAACTACGCGCCCGATTGTGGGCCTATGGGCACATAGTCCGCTTGAGATAGCCGAAAAAGGCCCCCTCGTTACGGCATACCTACGTACTATTCGGTTACTTGTGGGCCCCTGGCTGTGCAAGATGTTTTGTGCCCACTATCCCCCGAACCATCATGATTCCCTGCCCCCTTTGTGCAGAAAAAGGCATGCGTTGCGTGGCAGTCTGTGCTATAATGATAGGCAATACCGGGTGTTTCCGGGAAAAGACATGCCGTCCTGATAGAGAGAATAGAGGTTCATGAAAAAAGTTGGTATCGTTCTCGTCGTTCTTATTCTCATCGTACTCATAGCTGGTGCTGTCGCATATTTTGTTATCGGGCCGGAAGCGTTGCAAGAAATGATCGGGTTGACAGAGGAACCAACGCCAACGCCGGAAGGTATGCCCACCCCGACTCCAACCACCGATCCGGGGGTAGATATTCTGGTGGCCCGATTTGACCTGGATGAGCGAACGGTTTTTACCAATACGGAAACGTTTTTGATGGAACAGAACATGCCGACCAATGCTTATGAACAGCTTTCGGATCGGCGTATACGGGTAGACGAGTTTGCGGATAAGGTCTACGGAAAGGTGCTGAAGATACCCATTCTGGCTGATGAGCCATTGGAAGAGTCGTATCTGGCTCCGCCGGGTTTGTCGCAACAGATGCCGACCGCCGAACCAAACCGCCCGCGGCCCAAAGCCTATCCGCTCCAGGTAAACAAATTTAGCGGTGTAGCCGACCAGATACAGGTAGGCGATTCGGTGGATATTGTGGCGACGTTTGATGTAGACCGCAAGATTTATACGCCGCCGCCGCCAACTGTACCGCCTTTGCCCAACGAACCGCCGCAGCCGGCGCAGCAAGGCTCGACGGATACCGAAATTTTGCTTTCAACCAAGACGATTGTGCAGCGAGCCAAGGTACTGAATATTGTTCGGCCCCCACCCCCCACCCCGCCGCCCGCGCCGGCCGCTGAGGGTGAAGAGGGTGAGGCCCCACCGCCAACGCCGGTACCAACCGAAGAAACCGGTATCAGGGAACGCATTACCGAGGGTGACTGGATTTTAGTCCTGGCCATTAGCGACCAGGAAGCGGAAATTATCGAATTTTCGTTGCAAACCGGCGCTCGCTTGAAGTTGGTATTGCGGGGCACAGGTGATGAAGTATTTGAAGATACGCTTGGCGCAACGTTTGACCTGGTTGTATCAGAGTTTGGGGTACCATTGCCAGAGCTTGAAGAACCATTTGTGTTTGTCCCCTGGGAAGGGTCGGGCCCACAGCCGGTGCGTTCGATACCAACGCCTGAACCAGCGCCTGCGCCCGCGCCATAAGCGCACCAACGGGTGGCAATGAAGAAGCAGTGTGTATAAGGGAGCCAATCCATGTCTGAAGGCGATGTAATCCGTGTGATGATAGTGGATGATGTGGCTGATACCTGTGATCAGCTTGAGAAGTTGCTATTTTTTGAAAAAGATATACAGGTTATTGCCAAGGCCCATAATGGTCGGCAGGCCGTAGAAGCGGCCAAGAAACATAACCCGGATGTCATCCTGATGGATATTAACATGCCAGAGATGGATGGTATCGCGGCCACTGAGGCTATTACCGCGGATAATCCGAACATCCAGGTCATTATTATGAGTGTCCAGGGTGAGACGGATTATTTGCGGCGGGCGATGCTGGCGGGCGCGCGCGAGTTTCTGATCAAGCCGGTTGGGGCCGATGATCTGTATAAGTCTATTCGCCACGTGCATAAGTTGGGAGCCAGCCGGCCCAAGGCGGTTGCGGCATCGGCGTCGGAGGCACCGGCGGAGAAAGCCAGCACAGCGCGGGGGCAGTTAATCGCCGTGTTTAGCCCCAAGGGTGGCGTTGGTACGTCGGTACTGGCGGCCAATATGGCCGTAGCGTTGCGGCAATATACCAAGAAAAAGGTTGCGCTGGTGGATGCAAACCTGGCGCTTGGTGACCAGAATGTTATTCTGAATTTGATTTCGCCCACCACGATTGTAGATTTGTCGAAGCGTATTAACGATCTCGATCGGGATCTGTTGTACGATGTGCTGGTGTCGCATAATTCCGAGGTGAAAGTGTTGCTGGCTCCGCCCAACCCCCAGGAGGGCGAAACCGTCACATTTGAGCATCTCAAGGCGATACTAGATTTGATGCTTCAGGAATTTGATTATGTTATTGTAGATACGCAATCGTCGTTTCACGACAAGTCGCTGGCCGTGCTTGACAATGCCCACCGCATTGTGCTGATTATGACCCTGGAAATGCCCTGTATTAAGAATATCAAGCAGTTTTTCGAAATTGCGGAATTGCTGGAATATGATAAAGAGAAGATGCTGCTGGTCTTAAATAAAGCGGATGGACGCCTGGGCATTCGGGTAGATAATGTCGAAAATAATATTCAGCATAAGGTGGCCCGCCAGATAGGGAATGCTGAGTTTGAGATGACACTCTCTATTAACCAGGGGGTGCCGCTGGTGATTAGCAAGCGTGACCATCGCGTCTCGCGTGATATTTTTGCGCTGGCCCGTGAAGTGTCGGGTATTGCTCAGACCGATGACGAAGAAGATACGGGCACCGAGATGCAGGTGGGCAAGGGCGGCGGTCGCCGTGGAGGCCTGGGGGGCTTGTTCAAGCGGCTCTACTCCTTCCTGGGGTTATGAGTTGGTCATGTTGATGTGGCCTGGTTGCCGTGATAGTTGACCAGACGGGCCGGCTGTCTGGGTGGTGGTGGAGTATACGACAAAGGGGCGGACTCTTGTTCGCCCTTGTCCCATCCCTACACCATAATTTCTACCAGACTGAGAAGTAATTACGGAGGAATGTCAATGTCTTTGTTAAAGCGAATTCAGAGTACCAGTGGTGATACGGCAACAGCGGTGGCGACGGATACGAGCGAGCAAGACAACAAAACCAATGGTGCGCCAGCAGTCGCTAAAAAGCCGGCTCCGACAGCCAACAAAGCCGAGCTTGATCTAGAACGGTTCAGGATGTTGAAGTCCAAGGTACAGAGCAAACTCCTGGAAGAGCTTGGGGTAGATGCGAAAAATGCCGACCATAAGAAAGTGCGTGAGGTATTTCTGGCAGTCATGGCCGGTGAAAGTATTGTGTTGAGCCGCATCGAGCGCGAAAAGATGTTTGAAGCTATTGTATCTGATATTCTTGGGCTTGGGCCACTCGAGTTCTTGTTGAAAGATGAGGACATTAGCGAAATTATGGTGAATGGCCCGAAACAGATTTTTATTGAAAAAAAGGGCAAATTGACTCTTTCTGAAGTCACGTTTAATGATGATCATCAAGTGTTGCATGTGATTGACCGGATTATCTCTCCGCTGGGCCGCCGTATTGATGAGTCGTCGCCGATGGTGGACGCGCGTTTGAAGGATGGGAGCCGTGTCAATGCAATTATTCGGCCGCTGGCGTTGTGTGGCCCCACCATCACCATTCGTAAGTTTAAGAAAGACAAGTTGACGATGGATAATTTGATCGCGTTCAAGAGTATTTCGCCTGGGATGGCCGAATTTCTGGGGGCGGCCGTGGTGGCGCGGTTAAATCTGGTGGTGTCGGGTGGTACTGGTTCGGGCAAGACGACGTTGTTGAATATTCTCTCGAACTATATTCCCGACGACGAGCGGGTGATTACGGTGGAAAATGCGGCCGAACTCCAGTTGCGTGGGGCGCATGTGGTGGGGCTTGAGTCGCGCCCGCCCAACGTAGAGGGCAAAGGCGAGGTAACTATTCGTGACCTGGTGATTAACTGTCTGCGTATGCGTCCTGAACGCATTATTGTGGGGGAATGTCGCGGCGGGGAGACGCTGGACATGCTCCAGGCGATGAACACGGGTCACGATGGTTCGATGACCACCGTTCACGCGAATACGCCCAAGGATGCAGTGGGGCGTATTGAGACGATGTGTATGATGGCAGGTATGAATTTGCCGCAGCGGGCTATTCGTGAGCAGGTCGCCTCGGCCGTGGAGGTATTTGTCCAGGCGGCACGTTTGAAGGACGGGAGCCGCAAAGTTATTTCTGTCACCGAGGTACAGGGGATGGAAGGTGACGTGGTGGTGTTGCGTGATATTTTTGAGTTTCAACAAAAGGGTCTTGATGAAAAAGGCAAGATTATTGGCGAATTGCGGGCAACGGGTATTCGTCCCCGCTTCATCGAGAAGTTTGAGTCTATGAATATTTTCCTCCCACCAAACATTTTTAACGCGGGGTAGTAGAGGGTTCCAACGCTGTGCCGGCTACCCAGAGGAGGTGTTGTTGTGCTGAAGAAGTTATTTGGCGGCAAAGATGAATTAGATCGTCTATCAGAATTAGTAGGCGAAGAAAAACAGGCTGAGGAGAAACAGAACGAGGCGCAGCAGGCTATTGAGTCTGCGGAAGCGGCCGTCTCGAAAAGTAAAGCCGGCAGTAAGATCGCCGATAGTCTGGCCAGTGCTGATCTCAAGCTCAAGGTTGTCGAGTTTTATGGCTTGAAGATGCTCACGGCGCTGGTGGGGGTTGGTGCGGGGGTTTTTCTTGGACGCGCCAGCGTCAAGGCGATGATTATTACGGGACTGGTTGGGGCGGTTATCTTTTCGTTTATTCCCGAACTGTATGTGAAATTTCGCGCCAGCAATCGTATCAAGACGTTTAACGGACAACTGGGTGATACGATTACCATGATGGCGAACGCCCTTCGGGGTGGCTATAGTTTTTTACAGACAATGGATATGGTTGGCAAAGAAGCGCCGGAGCCAACCGCGTCAGAGTTTCAACGGGTTGTCCAGGAGGTAGGTCTGGGGCGCACCACCTCGGACGCGCTGTCCAACCTCCTCCGCCGCATGCCCTCCGATGACCTGGATTTGATGATTACCGCCGTGAATATTCAACATGAAGTGGGCGGAAATCTAGCAACCATTCTTGACTCTATCGGACATACTATTCGTGAGCGTGTGCGTATTAAGGGTGAGATTAAAACCTTGACAGCGCAGGGGCGTTTGTCAGGGTACGTTATTACGTTCTTGCCCATTGCGATGGGAGCATATATTACCATGGTCAACCCGAACTATATGGCTCCTATCTTTACGTTTGGTATGCCCCCCAAGGCATGGTGTTGTTTGCCGGTCACATCATTGTTTTTTATTGCCGTGGGGTACGTCGTTATGATGAAGATTGTTGATATTGAAGTGTAACGAGCATTGAGCGGCAGGAGGTAGCGTTATGTTTAAGAAAAAAGAACCGTCTATTGACGAACGATTGACCCAATATACCCATTCGCTTGAAGATCTCGAACTACAACAACCCTTTCATGAGCGGGTAATCAAGCCGATTGTCAAGAGTGTTCTCGATGCAGTTGGCAAGTTTGGCCCCAAGCAAAATGTCGAAAAGACCAAGAAATTGCTGGCCACGGCGGGCAGTCCAGGCGGTATTACGCCGGTGATGTTTATGGGTATGCGGCTTGGGCTTGGGCTTGGGTTGGGGTTTCTCTTCTTTACAGTAATGACCTTTGGTGGCTCTGCGCTAACCCAGATTCTCATGTATACGGGTTTAGGAACGGTGCTTGGGTATATGTTGCCGGGCATGTGGCTTGGTTCCAAGATTAAGCAGCGCCAGAAAAGTATTGTGAAAGCGTTGCCCGACGCGCTCGACTTGTTGACCATTAGTGTGGAAGCCGGCCTGGGCTTTGATATTGCCTTGAAGCGTGTGACAGAGAAATGGGACGATGAGTTGAGCCAGGAATTCAAGCGCGTCTTGTCAGATATTAGCCTGGGGTTGACCCGCAAGGATGCGCTGCGCGATATGGCGACCCGTACCGATGTCGAAGATGTGCAAATCTTTACCTCGGCCATGATCCAGGCGGAGCAATTGGGTGTGTCTATTGCCAAAATTTTGAAACTCCAGTCGGATCAAATGCGCGAGCGCCGCCGCCAACGAGCAGAGGAGCAAGCCCAGAAAGCGCCCGTGCTTATGTTGTTCCCGATGGTCTTTCTCATCTTCCCCTCTATCTTTGTGGTTATTCTGGGGCCGGCTGTTCCCAAGCTCATGAAGGCGAACACGAGCGTGTAGGAAAGGGGTTTTGCTCGGACGCATGGGATACCCGCCGCCAATCCATATTGTGAATGTGACACGGGAAAGCGTGATTGCAGAACGGTGCGACCTGGCGCGTACCTTCTGGACACGCTTTCTGGGTTTGATGGGCCGCCCCGGCCTGGACACGGGCGGCGGGTTGCTGATTTACCCGGAGTGGAGTATTCATACCTTCTTTATGCGCTTTCCGCTCGATGTGTTGTTTGTGGATCGTCAGGATGTGGTAGTCGGGCTACGCGAGGCTATGCCCCCCAACCGGCCCTACGCCGGAATGCGTGGCGCTCGCTATGTCATAGAGCTTTCCCCTGGTGTGATTGCGGCCACGATGACCCAGGTTGGTGATCATCTGCGCTTATCACCATCTCCCCATTCATGAGTCATTGGTTTGAGCGTCGCGCTGCGCGGGTGCGCCGCGCAGTTTCCCCCGGCCTGGTGCTCGTGTTTACCGCCTGTCTGGGGTTGTATCTGGCTACCCTGACCCAGGTGCATACCTTTGATGCGCTGTCCTATGTGATGGATGTAGATAGGAAACCGTGGCAGGAGTTGTTCCACCCGCACCACCTGGCGTATGGGCCGCTTGGGGCGCTGGTGCGAGCAGCGCTTGCAATAGTGGGATGGTCGGGAAGTGTACTGGTACCCTTGCAAGTGGTCAATGCGGTAGCGGGAGCGGCAGGGGTGGCGCTCTTTTTTGCGCTGGTACGCAATGTGACGGGCCGGGGCGATGTGGCGGGGTGTGCGGCGCTGCTGCTGGCGTCCAGCTATGCCTACTGGTACTACGCGGTGGAAGTTGAAGTATACACCATTGCGGCGCTCTTCCTGGTGGGGTGTCTGTGGTTGCTGGTGGGATTGGTGCGGGCGCCGACGGTGGGGGGGGCCGCGGTGCTTGGGGCCGTACAGGGGGCGGCAGTACTGTTCCACCAGACGAATATGTTATTGTGTGGGCCGGTGGGGGTAGCGCTACTGCTGGCACAGGTGGCGCGCGGCGCAGGTGGGGTGCGGCGGCGTTCGTTGGCACTGGCCTATGCCGGGCCGCTGGTGGTGGTGGCGGGAGGGAGCTATGCGCTGGTGGGCCTGGGGATAGGCGACGTGGCGTCGGTAGGCGGTTTTTTTGTATGGATGACCAACTACGCGCATACCGGCTGGTGGGGCGGGGCACTATCTGCGGCGACGTGGGCCAATCTGGGCGAGGGTCTGGCGGGAACACTGGCGCAGCCGGGTGGAGCGCTGGTGGGATTGTTGCTGGTCGGGTTAGTCGTCATGTATTTGCGCCATACGCTCCTGGCATACTGGCGAGTAGTGGTGTGTGTGCTGGTGTGGTTGGGGTGCTATGCAGCCTTCTTTACCTGGTGGGAGGCTGATAATATAGAATTCTGGATTGCAAGCCTGCCGCCGGCGGTGCTGCTGCTGGCGTTGGCGCTGGCCGCGGGGGGGCGGCGCTGGCATGCGGGGGTGTGGGTGGCGCTGGCCGTGGGAGTAACGATGGCGGGGGTGAATTATGATTCGCTGCGCTATCGCGGGTCGCAGGCGTTCGATAGCCACCGGCATCTGGCGGCGGCGTTGGCAGAACAGAGCCGGCCAGATGATTTGCTGCTGGTGTCGGATGGGTTGTTGGCGTTGTATTTGCCCTACTATGAGGGGCGCACAGAGGTCTGGTCGCTAAACCAGGCACTGCGGGAGAGCGATGGCGACTGGCCACAGGCGTGTGCGCGGATGCGACAGCAGATGGAGGCGGCGCTTGGGCGCGGGGCCGCGGTGTGGTTGGCGGAAGGGGTGGTGTATCCAACGTATGAAGCGGGGCCATTTCACGATCCGGTATTGCGGCGGTTTGGCCTGGCCCCGCAGACAGTGACGCGCTGCTTTGCGGGCTACCAGACGGCCGCGCAGGAGGTGGCGATGGGGCCGGGCTTGCCGCGCTACTATCGCTTGCCCACAGCGCAGGAGATAGCCGACGGGCCGGGGTGGCACTTTGCCTATGGCCGGTGGGGGTGGCAGGCGGCAAATATTCGTGACGAGCGCTTTGTGGCGGGGTGGGATTTTGTGCCCGGCGTTGATCCACAGCTACATAGTCCGCCGCTGGTGCTAGATGCTACGCAATACCGGGCCATTGAGATGCGGATAAGCGCGACGGCCGCGACAACCCAAACGGCCCGCTTTGAACTATTCTGGTTGCATGAGGATGGTCTGGTGCATGCGGGGCATGTGGTGGAGCGCACGCTGGAGCGTACCGGTACGCCGCAAACGTATCGTATGACGTTGGAAGGGCGCGAGGGATGGGAAGGGGTGCTGCGGGGGTTTCGCCTTGACCCGGTGGGGGATGGCGATGGCGGGCGGGTGCGTCTTGAATGGATCGGGCTTGAGCGCCGCGCCGAGTGAGGATCGCGCCTCCCGCCTCGCGCCTCACCTGTCGCGGGTTGCACAACGTTTCACAAAGGCGCGAAAGACCGCTTGCCAGCGCTCGTCTGTACCCGCTTGCAACGCCTCCGGGTGGCACTGCACCCCCACCAGAAACGCGCCCCCCTCCCCCTCGACAGCCTCGACCAGACCATCAGACGACCACCCCACAGCCCGTAACCCCTTCGCCATCTGCTTGATAGCCTGGTGGTGGAGCGAGTTTACCGCCAGATGCGTTGTGCCCAACCACGACGCCAGCAGCGAATCCTCCGACAGGCGCATATCGTGCCCCCGCCACGTCCACTCCCCGTGCCGATGTGCCTTCGCGTGGTGCGTGGATGCCTCGTGGTCAAGGGGGGTAGCGTATTGGGTAGGAATATCCTGGTACAGCGTGCCGCCCATTGCCACGTTGAGCACCTGGATACCACGGCAAATAGCCAGCAGCGGGAGACCATCGGCCAGCGCGCGCCGCGTCAGGTAGCATTCGACGTAATCCTGGACCGGGTCTACCGTGTCCAGATTCTCGTGAGGCTCCTCTGCATAGTGAGAGGGGCCAACATCCTTACCGCCCGCCAGCAGCAGGCCATCCAGACGCGCATAGTAGTCGCGCAAGATAGCCTCCTCTTCCACCATGGGTATCAAGAGCGGGAGTCCGCCGGCCGCCAGGATAGCCGCCAGGTAGGTCTGGCGATGGCCGTAGGCCGGCGGCCACCACTCCCTATCACGCACCGCCTCACACGGAATACCGATAACTGGTCGGTCTTGCTCTTCTGTCATCGTCAATATGCCCCCTGTCCGCGCCACACAACGCCGACGGTTTTCAATAAAATAACCAGGTCAAGCAGAAACGAATAATTCTGGATATAGTATAAATCTTCTTCAGTATGCAAGTGCATGGGCTTGTCGCTGCGGCCATTCACCTGCCACCACCCCGTAATGCCCGGCGGTACGCGGAAGCGCTGCCACTGCCACGGGTCGTACTCTTCGGTAATGTAGGGCATCTCCGGGCGCGGCCCCACCAGGCTCATTTCCCCCCGCAACACATTGAAAAGCTGTGGTAGCTCATCCAGGCTTGTGCGCCGTATAAAGCGCCCCACCCGCGTAATCCGGGGGTCATTGCTGCTTTTGTGAATGAGCTTGCCCTCGGCATCGCGCCGGGCGACCTCTTGCCAGCGGCGGTCGGCGTCCTGGTACATACTGCGAAACTTGATCATCTTGAAGCGCCGGCCATGCTCACCCACGCGCTCTTGCAAGAAAAAGATACCGCCCGGCGACTCAATCTTAATCAGCGCCGCAATGGTACCCATAATGGGCGAGAGCAGCAGCAGCAACGTTGCGCTGGCCACAATATCAAACAAGCGCTTGACCATACGTTGCGTCTCGCTCAGCGCCGACTCACGCAGGCTAATGAGCGGAATACCCCCAAGCGCCTGGGTTGGTGTGCGAGCAAAGGCCAGGTCGAGCACCCACGGCACCATATGCACCATCACCGGGTATTGCTGTAATTCGAGCGACAGGCTGGCAATACGTTTGTGCTGGCTTGGCGGCAAGTTCAAGATAACCTCGCCAATATGTTCTCGTGTGACAATGTGTACCGTCTCGTCAACCGTACCCAGAAGGGGCAAATCGCCCTTTTGCAGCGGCTCATCGCAGACATAGCCGACCACGCGCATACCAGACCAGGGGCGGCGGGCTATCTCCTGGGCCAGCAATTCGCCGGTTTCGCCGCCCCCCACAATGAGCACCTGGCTTTCGCGCCCATTGCGATGGCGAACATACAGGTAGGTGCGGATCAGCAGATGAATTAACAGCAGCAGTACCAGGTCAATAAAAACGAAGTAGAGGAATTGCAGGCGCGATACATCGCGCAGGGTCAGGTAGAGCAGGCCGGCAAAGGAGAGCGAGGCCAGCGCAACCGACCCGATCAAGCGCCCGATAGATTCTAGCAGGCTGCGCGAGAAGATGGCCTGTTGGGGTACCAATAGCAAAAAGACCACCGTCCAGATGGCCCACACGGCGACGTAAACTTGCCAGGGCAACAGGGTGTGTTGTGCTGTAATCGGTTTCCCTAGTTCAAACTGAAGCCGAATATGGGAAGCGAGATAGAGACTGCCCATTGTCAGGACAAGATCCCAGAAAAGTACCCGACCAGAGAGGCGTTGACCGAGACGTTCAAGCATGGATTATCCTTCACACCTTGGAACGAACCACGCACATACGCAGGCACACCATCTGCCGCGACGGTGCTACAGTAAACTATAACACACCCGCACGATGGTGTGAATAGGAAAAAGGGGGGACGCGGGGACGCGGGGACGCGGGGACGCGGGGACGCGGGCCCTGGCCGGCTGGCCAGGGGAAAACCTGGCCAGATGGTGCTGTCTGGTTGCCCCACGTGACGGACGCCTGAGAGGCACTGGCGTGATACCCTATACCGGGTGTATTATAGAGTACGTATGCAAAAGTGAGAAAGAGAGCGTGACCATGCAACGAGTATTGATTGGTCTATTGATAATGGTGCTGCTATTGAGCGGATGTGGCACCAACGTGGGCCCGTCGGACCCGGCCGCGGGGACGGCGGGGGAGACACCGGCCGCGACGGAGGCGGGAGACGAGGCCGCCGCTCCGGCCCAGGACGGGCCGGTGACGATTACCTTTGGTATTGTCGAATTTCAGCGCCAGACCTATGAGCCGATTGTACAGGCGTTTAACGAAGAAAACGCGGATATAACCGTACAAATTGTGTCGCTGGACAAAGTGTTTGGCTTTGGCAGCGACGAACAGGCCGACTTTGAGCATATTATGGGCCAGGTCGTGCGGGCCGCCGATACCGCAATGCCGCTGGTACCGGTACGTCCAGAAGATCTTGACCAGGGCTATCTCCAGGATTTGCAGCCCTTGATGGATGCCGACGCCACCTTCGACCACGACGATTTTTATAGTAGCGCGTTGGCAGAAGAAGCGGATGGGGGCGTGTATCTGTTACCGCACACGCTGCCGGTCGCGGTATTGTCCTATAACAAAGATATGTGGACGGCCAGCGGTCTGGCCGCGCCCGACCCCGACTGGACGTACGAAGAAATGATTGGCGCGGCAGAGCAGATAGCGCAAAAGCAAGGCGATACGGTGGAAGTGTACGGCCTGGCAGATGGCAGTAGCGGCATTATTCCGCTCATCTTTGAAATGCAGCAGGCCGGGGTAGATGTGTTCAGCACCCCGCTTGAAACGCTGCGCCTGGACACACCGGAGGTAGAGACGGCGCTAGAGCAGGTTGCGGCCCAGGGCGAATCGGGGGCCGTCTATATCCCCTCTGCCGAAAGTGGCGTCGTCACCTTTGGTTCGCAGGATGTGGATAAACTGATACGCAATCAGCAGGTTGGTATGTGGCTGCCAAATTTGCTAGATCGGCAGGGGAACGACGAGCAGCCGGCATTTGCAATAGGAACAGTGCCCTTCCCCTCTGGCCCCACGCCCAACTTCTTCTTTGGTTCGCCACAAGGGTATGTGATGAGCAGCGGGACACAGTACCCACAGCAGGCGTGGCGCTGGCTCTCCTTCCTGAGCAAGCAAGAGCTGGATCAACCCTTCTTCCAGCAAGAGGGGGTAATTACGCGCATACCGGCCCGCAAATCGCTGGCGGAGCGGATGGGCTACTGGTCGGAGCTTGACGAGGAGACAGCGGCCGTTATTCGGGAAACGCTGGAGCGTCGTTCGGACACCATGCCGCCCGGCTTTACCAGCAATTTTGGTACGGTGGTACAGGCGCTTATGAATGCGCTTGGCACGGTCGCCAGTGGCGGCAAGGATACGACCACAGCCTTGCAAGAGGCCCAGGAGAAGGTCACAGATCAATTGGCGAAGATGGAGTTGACGCCGGAGCCGACGCCAGACGATAGCCCCATCGTGGTGGCCACGCCAGAGCCCCTGACCACGCCGCAGGCCGGCGCCGAGGAGGTAACCTTTGCTGCGCTGCCCTGGCCCAACGCCGACGACATCCGCCGCAAGGCGAAAGAGTTTAACCAGGAATACGACGACATTGTCGTCTCTATAACCAATATTCAGATGCAGCCGGAGATACCAGAGTTTGCCGACGTAGCCCAACAGAGCGACTGCTTCTACTGGTTTGGCAAACCCGACACCGATCACCTCGACGCCGTGCGCGACATCCGCCCGCTACTCGATGCCGACGCGGCCTTTGCGGTAGAGGATTACCCGCCAGCGTTTCTCCAATCCTTGCAGGAGGGCACAGCCCTGTATGGTCTGCCCTACGCGGTTGATTTGCGGACGCTGGCCTATCACAAAGAAGCGTTTGAGGCGGCCGGTCTGGCTGAACCAACTATAGATTGGACGGTTGAGGATCTTCTGAACGCTGTGCAACAGTTGGATAGTGGCGAAGGCTCCGAGCGGCAATATGGCTTTGTTTCGATGAACCATTTGCAGGATATTCTCTTCTTCATGGATCGCATGGGCGCGTCGTATATGCAGGGCAGCGAAGCGGAGCCACAGCCCAATTTCACCGACCCGGCTGTGATAGAGGCGGTGCAGTTTTACATAGATATGCTCCAGGAGTATTCGCCGCACGAGGCGTTGTCCGGCTATATGCGCGACGCCGGCTTCCACAGCGAACCCTTCCAGTTAGCACAAAATGGGCGGGTCGGGTTGTGGTTGTCGATCGGTGGGTTCTTCTCCTTTGGCGTGGGCGACAATACCGATTTCACGGTAGGGGTTGCCCCGCCGCCGCTTGGGGGCGACGGTGTTTCGCCCTCCTACGTCAACGTGCGCGGGTTCTACATTGCGGCCAATACCGAACACGCCGACACCTGCTGGACATGGATGAAATACTTGAGCGAGGATGCAACGCTGGCCCAGAACAGCTTTCCGGCCCGCCTGTCGGTGGCGCGGTCGCCAGAGGTAGTCGAGAAGATGGAGCCGGGCCAGGCCGAAGCGTACGAAAGCTACATTACGGCCCTGGAGCGCCCCGCCCCGGAGAATCCCAACACCTTGCCCGACCAGGAGAAGTTCGACCCCTTCTGGTTCTTCCGCGCCGTTGACCGCGCCTTACAGGGCGGCAATCTAGAGCAAGAGCTTGCCGATGCACAGCAGTTGACCGAGCAATTTCTGGCCTGTGTCCAGGCGGGCGAAGAAGCAAGCGCTTGCGCACCACAGGTAGACCCGAACTACCAGGGGTATAATACCCCGGAGGAGGACGCAGAGTAGCCGGGCACCTGGTTACAAGTAGATGGGCACCGGGCGCAGACACGAGGACGCGAGGATGCAGAGCGATGGACGAGTCAGCGATAGCGATACAGGTAGAGCACGTGCGGCGCACATTCACCTTGAACGGACGCGATATTCATGCGCTGCACGATATGACTCTGCACATTCCGCGGGGGGCGTTTATTGTGCTGATGGGCCCGAGCGGTAGCGGCAAAACCACGCTGCTCAACTTGCTTGGGGGGCTTGATAGCCCTTCCAGCGGCACGATTACGGTAGATGGGCGCCCCCTGCATAGCCGCAGTAGCAAGGAACTAGCCGACCTGCGCCGACGGGTTGGCTTTATTTTCCAGAGCTTTGCGCTCTTGCCCACAGCCTCAGCCTATGAGAATGTGGAGCTTGGGTTGCGCATTGCGGGTGGGTTGCCCCGCGCCGAATGGGACACGCGCATACGCCGCGTGCTGCACGCGGTCGGGTTGAGCGCCTGGGTAGACCACCGCCCCTACGAAATGAGCGGCGGCCAGCAACAGCGCGTGGCTATTGCGCGGGCACTGGCCATCCGCCCGCGCATCATCCTGGCCGACGAACCGACGGGCGACCTGGATAGCAAAACCGGTGAGCGCGTGTTGCAATTACTACGCTCGCTGGTAGACGAGGCGCAGGTAACGCTGGTGATGAGTACGCACGACCCGGCCGCCAGCGCCTTTGCAACCCATCTCTACGTACTGCGCGATGGGCAGATAGCAGAAGAGCAGCGCCACGGGTAGGGCAGCAAGGTTTTTTCAAGACCACAGGGAAGGCACAAAACGCCCTCGCCTGCTTGACAACCCCTTCCCAGAATGCTACCATTGGGGGGGCGGCAGAGGAGCCGTCCGGGCCCTGTATGGGCGTAGTATTCTCCTGAAGCTAGGAGAAGAGCCAGAAAAGATTATGACAACAGCTATTGTAACCGACTCTCGGTACCTTGAACATAACGACGCCAACCACGTTGAACGAGCAGATCGCCTCCGCGCCATTCAACGGGCTATTCAGTCTAGCCCCTTGCAAGAGGAACTGCTCACCATTGAAGCCCGCGCCGCAACGGATGAAGAATTGTCGGCTGTCCACACCGCCAGTTATCTGGAATCCATTCGGCGCTTTAACAACCAGGGTGGTGGCTATCTCGACCCCGATACTTATATGAACAGCCATTCCTGGGAAGCGGCCGTCTGGGCCGCCGGTGGTACGGTACGTCTACTTGAGTCCGTGATAAATGGTGATTGTGATAACGGATTCGCGCTGGTACGTCCGCCGGGCCACCACGCCACACAAAAGCGAGCTATGGGATTCTGCCTGATCAATAATATCGCGGTTGCGGCGCGGGCCGCGTTGCAACAGCCGGGTATTGCGCGGGTGGCAGTGATAGACTACGACGTTCACCATGGCAATGGCACACAGGATATTTTCTATGACGACCCCAACATTCTCTACTGTTCGACGCATGCGTCGCCCTTCTACCCCGGTACGGGCCTGCTCGATGAGATGGGCAACGGCGAGGGCAAGGGGGTCACGTTTAATGTGCCACTCCCGCCCGGCGTGGGCGATACCGGCTATGTGCGGGTGTTTGAGCAAGCGTTGATACCGGCCCTGCGCCAATGGAAGCCCGATATATTGCTCGTATCGGCCGGCTATGATGCCCACTGGTCAGACCCCATCGGGCCTATGGTGCTCTCCGTAACAGGCTTTGCGCGGTTGACGCGCATGCTGGCTGAACTGGCGACCGAAATCTGCAATGGGCGCATCATGCTGGTGCTGGAAGGGGGCTACAATCTCGACGCACTGGCGGCGTGTGTGGTCGCCTCGCTAGAGGTGCTGCTTGGGCGTATGCCAGAGAAAGACCCGCTTGGGGTTATTACCGCGCCAGAGCCACAGATAGACGGGGTATTACAGACGCTCCGTAAACGGCATCCGTTGCTGGCCTAGCCGGCGCTATTCCAGGTAGGGCTACCATGATCACGGTAATAAATTATGGGGCGGGCAATCTGCCCAATGTGGTGCGGGCCCTGGAGCATGTTGGGGCCCGTATCCTGGTAACCGAAACCGCAGACGAGGTACAGCAGGCCCGCGCAGTGGTGCTGCCCGGCGTGGGGGCCACCCGCGATACGATGCAGAGCCTCCAACGATTGAGCCTGGCCCGGGTGCTGCCGCAGGTGGTTGCCAGCGGGGTACCGTTCCTGGGCATCTGCGTTGGGATGCAGGTACTCTGTCGCCAGAGCGAAGAGTTTGGCACCCACGATTGCCTGGGCATTGTGCCTGGTACGGTGCGGCGCTTGCCAGACGGCCAGAAGGTGCCCCAGATAGGCTGGAATCAGGTACACTATAGCGCCGCCACGGCCAACCATCCCCTGTTTGCCGATATTCCCGACGGGAGCGACTTTTACTTTGTCCACTCCTTTTACTGCGACCTGGGCGAACCTTCGCTGGTCGCGGGGACAACGCACTATGGCGTCAACTTCCCCAGTGTGCTGATGCGCGATTCGCTCATTGCAACCCAGTTTCACCCGGAGAAAAGCGGGCGGTTGGGGCTCCAACTGCTGCGCAACTTTGTTACATTATGTACGCAATAGGGCGGCGGCGGGGGTTGGTCAACACCTCCGCCTGACACACCATAACCACCAACAAATTGTGGTATCATGCAGTATCTATGGGAAACCAGAAAACCAGGCGCAACCGTCCTATCCGGGTGGCTATGCTTGCCCGTGTCGTCTATCCGCTACACGGCTTCGGCGGTATCGAACGACACGTCTTCCACCTTGTCACCCATCTGGCACGGCTCAACGTGGAGGTCCATGTGTTTGTGCAAACCACCAGTACCCAGGGGGCCCCGCCCCCCGATCAGCAAGAGGCCTGCACCTCGCTCATGACAGGCGTAGCCCGGTTCACCTTTCTGCGCTACGACTATACCTCCCCGTTGTTGCCCCCTAACGGTATTGTCGGGCGGCAGATAAACTATCCCTGGTATACGTGGCGGCAGGGAGTGGCCGCCGCGCGGGCCGTGCGCGATAACACGGTAGACGTGGTACATAGCCAGGGCTTGTGTGCTACAGGCTATGGCGCTATCCGCAAGCATGATCCGCTGCTGCGGCGCGTACCCTTTGTGGCCAATCCCCACGGTATGGAGGAATTCCGCACCCCCGACTGGCGCAAGTGGATAGCCTATGCCCCCTTCCGGGCGCTCTATGCCTATGGCCACCGCTGCGCCGACCGGGTAATAGCCACCGACGCCTGTACCAGCGACGATGTGCCGCGCTACCTGGGGGTAGACCCGGCGCGGGTAGCCGTTATCCCTAGCGCCATAGACGTGGATGAGTGCCTGGGTGCGGTAGATGATGATGTGCGGGCGGCCCTGCGCCAGCGCTTTGCCCTGGACAGCGCCGAGCCGGTGCTGCTCAGCGTGGGGCGGCTCGAACGCAACAAGGGCTACCATATCCTCATCGCAGCGCTGGCCCAACTGCGCCAGACCTTGCCGCCTACGTGGCGCTGGCTCCTGGTGGGGCGCGGCCGCGAAGAGGAGGCGCTGCGCCAGCAAGCCCAGGCCGCGGGTATTGCCGACCACGTAACCTTTGTGGGGCGTCTCAACGACGACCGCGAGTTGCATAGCCTCTACGAAGAGGTAGATCTGGTTGTCCACCCGACGCTGTACGAAGGCTCGTCGCTGGTAACGCTGGAAGGGATGATCCACCGCCGCCCCGTCATTGCCAGCGCCGCAGGCGGTATCCCCGATAAAGTGTTTGATGGCCGCAACGGCTATCTGGTGCGCCCCGGCGATAAAGCCGACCTGGTGGCAAAACTTCAGGCCGCCCTGGGCCAGCGCCACCGCTGGCCAGCATGGGGCGACGAGAGCGTGCGTATTGTCACCAGCACTTTTGCCTGGCCCGTGGTGGCCCGCCAGACCCGCGATCTCTATGAAACAATGCTCGAACCGGAGCAGGGAGGGAGGAACTCGCCATGACCACGCCACCACAAACGGATATGCGTCTGGTCGCGCTAGGCGGCGGCAATGGGACAAGCCAGGTGCTCCTGGGAGCGCGGCCCTATTTCGCCCATCGCACCGCTATTGTCGGGGTGACCGACACCGGGCGCAGCACCGGGGTAGCCCGCGCCATTGGCGATATGCCCGCGCCGGGCGATTTGCGCAATACGCTGGCCACCCTCTCTAGCGAGCCAGAGTCGCTGGTGGTCAAGCTCTTGCAACATCGCTTCCACAGCGATGCCGTACCGGACTTGAAGGGGATGGCTTTTGGCAATTTGCTGATTGCCGCGCTCAAAGAAATGCACGACGACTTTGCCAGCGCCATAGAAACGCTGGCGACGCTGGCCCGTTGCCAGGAGCAGGTATTGCCCATTTCTACGGACAATGCGCACCTGTGCGCCGAATTGGAAGACGGGAGCGTTATGGACAATGAGTTAGCCGTGCGCGGCCTCAACAAAGCGCCCATCCGCCATCTGTTCCTCTCGCCCCCCGACGCGGCCGCCCACCCCCCCGCCATCGAAGCGGTGACCAGCGCCGACCTGGTGGTTATCGGGCCGGGCAGTTTCTTTACCTCTGTCCTGGCAACCCTGCTCTTTCAAGGTATGGTTGACGCCTTGCAGCGTACCCGCGCCACCGTCGTCTTTATCTGCAATACGACCACCCAACCGGGCCAGACCGACGGGTTTAACACCTTCGATCATATTGATCGTCTGGTAGCCGTGCTTGGCAAGGGGACGCTCGATATTGCGCTTATCAACCAGAATACTTCCATAGACACGGCCCTGCTGGCCCAATACGCCGCCGATGGTGTGTATCTGGTGCAACCCTACCAGGACGAGATAGAACGTATTGTGAGCCTGGGGGTACAACCGCTGGTAGGCGATTATGTTGAACCGACCGAATGCAAGCGGAATCTCTGGAATAAACAAGACACGATTCGCCATAACACCGCGTTGCTCGGTGAGGCGTTATGGGAGGTAGCCCGAAACTATGCCACCTATTAGAGAAGTAGATGTCGCCACGCCGCCCCTGACGACAACCGATGTACAATATGTCGTTGTCAGCGATGAAGACCTGGAAAAGCCCTACCGCATCATTATTCGGAATGATGATGTGACCCCTATGGATTTTGTTGTTATTGTTCTGCAATCCTTTTTTGAATTGAGCGTCAACCGGGCCTACGATGTGATGATCGAAGCGCATACCAATGGCCACGCCTATGTGATGTCGTTGCCCCTGCAAGAGGCACAAGACCGCATCTATGCGGCCCACTCGGCCGCCCGCGAGGTCGGCTATCCACTAACCTTTTACCTGGAACCAGAAGACTAGAGGAATGGAGCTATAGCTAGGGAGGGGAAACCTACTCAGAAGTGAGCAGGAGTACGCATGGGGAACACGATACAACGCGCACATAAAATACGACTGAACCCGACGCCGGAGCAAGAGCAGTATTTTCGGCAGGCG
>DAOTUK010000103.1:0-14083 GCA_034437375.1 Chloroflexaceae bacterium
CCCCGCCCCCCCCGCCACAACCAGCACCCGACGTACCCGCGGGGCCCGGCGAAGCTCTATACGAAACCGCTCTCGTCATGGAGCAACGCCACCCGCTGCGTATCTTACTGGTCGAAGACAACATCTTCAACAAAAAAGTCGCCCTGCGGTTTCTCAAGAAACTGGGCTACCACGCCGACGTAGCCAGCAATGGAATAGAAGCCCTCGAAGCCTTGCGCCAGCACGTGTACGATGTGGTCTTAATGGACATTCAAATGCCGGATATGGATGGCGTCGAAGCCACCCGCCGTATCCGTCGAGAATGGCCCGATAGACGCCAACCGCGCATTATTGCGATGACGGCCCACGCGATGCAAGGCGACCGCCAGCATTGCCTGGATGTTGGCATGGACGACTACGTGAGTAAGCCTGTCAAACTGGAGGAGCTGGTATCGGCTTTAGAACAAGCCAGACTCTTGTCCGAAGGGCAATAACCCTTGCCAGGGCCGGTCCTATGGCACTGGCCAGGTGGCGTTGGCGTCGCAGTGACCCCACGCCGTACCCCCTGGCCCAACCCTTGCGCGGCCCCCTTGCAGTCCCGAATATCGCTGCGCCATCTGGGTATGGCATGCACACAGACCGTAACAGTTCACGTCTGGGGGGCAACCCCTGGGAGCGCAGGCGCGGAAAAATAGTTGGCACACCCGGGCCCAGGCCCCAAGGTGTACACAAACGACAACTTGCTATATAATCGTGAGAGGATTCACCAAAGACCACGATTCGGCTGGTAGCGATAAGCACATGAGGGAATGGAACAGCTATGCAAACCTTTGATTGCATCGTTGTTGGTGCTGGTATCAGCGGGCTGAGTGCGGCCTATACCCTGCAACAGCGCGGCGCACGAGTGCTGCTGGTTGAGGCCCTGGCCCGCACAGGCGGTCTGCTGAACAGCGAACAAACCGACGATGGTTTTGTGCTAGAGCATGGAGCACAAACAGTCAGCAACAATGACCCGGCATTGTGGGAACATTTCGATGAACTGGGTATCGCATCAGAGCTGCTGGTGGCGGGCAATCGGCGGGTCTATATGCCTGTACAAGGGCGGCTCGAACGATTGTCATTCTCGCTGGCTGGTCTGGTTGGTAGTCGCCTGCTCTCGTCCAGAGCCAAACTCCGCTTGCTTCTGGAGCCCGTCTTGCCTCGCGCCACCACGGCAGACGAGAGTGTGGCGCACTTTTTTACGCGGCGGCTTGGCGCAGAATTTACGCGGCGCATTATAGACCCGTTTGTCTCCGGGGTCTTTGGCGGCGATTCGTCCCTGCTCTCGGTTCGGGCCATGTTCCCCAACCTGTGGAAACTCGAACAACACCATGGGAGTTTGCTGCGCGGGTGGATTGCCAACAAAAACAGTCAAGCAGCCCCCCCCAACCGCGGCCGTCGCCAGACCTTCAACTTTCGCCACGGGATGCAAACCTGGGCCGATGCCCTGGTACGCGCCCTGCCACCAGCACAGGTATGGACGAGTACCCGCGCGGTAGCGCTCCAACCCGTCGAACAATGCTGGCACCTGACCGTCGTGCGGGGCGAACGCGAAGAGGTTATCCAGGCCTCCCATGTGGTGCTGGCTGTGCCGGCCGATGTCGCAGCCCGGCTGGTAGACCCCCTTGAGCCGGCCGCAAGCCAGGCCTTGCAAGCCGTGCGCTACCCCCCCCTGGCCATGGTCTATACGGGCTATCGCCGCAGCGACGTAGCCCACCCGCTCGATGGCCTGGGGGTGCTCTGTCCGTGGCAGGAACAACGGCGTATTCTGGGTATGTTATGGATCTCAACCGTCTTTCCCACCCATGCGCCTGATGGTATGGTGCTGACCACCGCGTTTGTGGGCGGCACACGGGCCCCAGATCTGGCCCGGCAAGAAAAGGAAGGGTTACTGGAGATGGTCAAGCATGAACAACAAGAGTTGATTGGAGCGCATGGTGCGCCAGTGCTGGCCCATGTGGCCTACTGGAAACGTTCGGTGCCCCAATATGATGCCCGCTATGCACACCTCATAGAGATGTGCAATCGGCTAGAGGCACGCTGGCCCGGCCTCTATCTGGCCAGCAACTATCGCCATGGATTTAGTGTCACGCGATGCTGGCAACAAAGTCGGGCCCTGGCAGCGCGTATCACGCTCAAAGACCCGGTGCGTGAGCTTTCATCTTCAAGCTAGGAGGAGATTTCTTGTGAAAGGCATGGATAAAGCAACCCCAAATGATACCGTATCAAATGGTTCAAGGAAGCCCCGGCAGGTCTTTATTCCCTACATGTGTGATCATGGGTATACCCTGGCCGCAGCCATGCGGGCCCACAACCTGCCAACCGAAGTCTTGCCACCAACCAGTACGGAAACGCTTGGCCTTGGGCTCAATGTCTGTAAAGGGCGAGAATGTCTACCCTGTATTACCACCACTGGCGACTTTCTCCAACGTTCTCGCCAACCAGGATTTGACCCGGAACAAGCGGCCGTCTTTATGCCCACCACGCTTGGCTCCTGTCGGTTTGGCTGCTACAACGTACTCCAGAAAGATATATTAGAAGAGCAAGGCCTGGGGCAGATAGAGATTATGGCCCCCTCGTCCGCAAACTCCTATCGCGGCTTTGGCGACCAACCTACCAAGCTACGTATGCTCATGTGGCAGGGCGTCGTTGCCATAGACTTGCTGCACAAGCTGCTGCATGGCCACCGCCCCTATGAATTGCAGGCCGGCCAGACCGACGACGTGTATAAACGGTGTGTAGACCAGGTTGTGGCCGCGACCGAAGCCGGCGGCGGCAAAGAACTGGTCGAAGCGATGCACTGGACTGCGCGGCAATTTGAAATGATACCCGTAGACCGCAGCATCCCGCGCCCCCTGATCGGCCTGGTCGGCGAAATTTACCTGCGCTTCAATACCTACGTCAACCTGGAACTGGTGCGGCAAGTGGAAGAACTGGGCGGCGAAGTGCGTATCGCCAGCAGCATAGAATGGCTCTACTACACCAACTGGCACAACAAGCGCAAGTCGCACATCTTTGGCAAAACTGGCGAATACATTAAAACGCACCTGACCGACATGTACCAGCGCTACTACGAAAACAACTTGCTCAAGCCCGTCGAACACCTGCTGCGCCACCCGCACGAATCACCCACCAGCGTCTTGATGAAAAATCTCAAGCCCTACTACCACCCCGACCTGGGCTCCGAAGCGATCTTGAGCATGAGCACGGCCATAGACTTTGCGCGGCGCTCCTTTGGGGGCATCCTCAACGTCATGCCCTTCTCATGTATGCCCGGCACCATCACCACCGGCATTGCCCCAAGCATTCGCGCCGACCTTGACAACATCCCATGGCTTGACATTTCCTATGATACCCAGGGAGGTACCAACCTCAAGACGCGCCTGGAAGCCTTTATGTACCAGGTATTCCAATACCATCGCCGCATAGAGCACAGCAACAAAAACTAGCGCCAGACCCTTGCCCCAGAGCGTGAAACGAACGGGGGGATGAGTTAGAACTCATCCCCCCGTCCATCAAGATAGACGTACCCAACTCAACACGATTCCGGGGAGGCTTACTTATGCATCAAATCGTACACCGTATGCAGTAAACAACTCAGATGCTGTGCCTTGGGGACATAGGCACTAAATCCCTGTTGCTCAAACTCGCCGGGGCTCCGTTCCGGAATAGCCGTGTACGCCAGCACCGGACATGTTACCTGGTGGGAACGCAACGCTTGCAGAGTCGCTGCGCCATCCATACCCGCCATCACCACATCCATCACCACAACATCGGGAGGATCGGACAGCGCCGTCTCGACGGCTTCGGCCCCACTCCCAACCGAGCATACCTTATGGCGTCCAGCGTGGCGCAAGATGAGCTCCGTCTGAACACGCGCAGTCATACAATCTTCAACCAGCAATATCTTACACATCACAACTCCTCCGACGTGGTTGTACCAACGGTTGCTACGAGAGATGGGGGACAGAACACACGCGACGCCAAAAAATGAACAATTATTCTTAACCAATACATACAGGGCGGGTCGAGTTCTGGCCATTTTGTAAGGAGCTTTTCATACACAATACCACTTTCATCTGCTATGATACGGGAAAAGAGCGCCGCATGGAAGGGACGGAATGGTGAGAATACAGTGATCAACAAGACAATACCTGGTAACGCACGCGGCCCGCGGAGCGTGGCCCCCCCCCACCAGGCCCGGTGGGGGCCACGATGACCGCGCAGACTGATGGGCCGAAGAACGATGCAGGGCGCTTTCGGCTACTAGCCGAATATGCCCAGGACATCATCTACCGCTACCGCCTGCTCCCCCCCCGCGGCTACGAATACATTAGCCCCTCGGTCACGGCTATCACCGGCTATACCCCCCAGGAGTACTACGCCGACCCGCAACTGGATTTGAAAATGTTGCCCGACGGTACGCCCTCCCCCTTCGACCAGTTATTGCACAATCCCGACCAGACGCACGGTTCGCTCGTTCTCCCCATTATCCGCAAAGATGGCCACCAGTCCTGGATTGAACGCCACCACTGGCTCATTTTTGACCAGACCGGCCAACCCGTAGCCATCGAAGGCATTACCCGCGATATTACCGAACGCAAGCACATGGAACAGGCCATGCGCGAAAGCGAAGAGCGCTTCCGCCTGCTCGCCGAACATGCCCAGGACATCATCTACCGCTACCGCCTGCTCCCCCCCCGCGGCTACGAATACATCAGCCCCTCGGTCACAGCCATTACCGGCTATCGCCCGGAAGAATATTACGCCGACCCGGAGCTAGATTTGAAAATGTTGCACCCCGACACCTCGCCCCTCTTCGACGCGCTGGTGCAATCCACCGACCGGGTGCCCGAACCGGTTATCCTGCCCATTATTCGCAAAGATGGCCGCCAGATATGGGTCGAACAACGCCACTGGCTCATTTTCGACAATACCGGGCGGCCCATCGCGGTCGAAGGGATTACCCGCGATGTGACCGAGCGCAAACAGCAAGAAGAAATCCTTGAAAAGCGCGTGCATGAACGCACTGGCCAGCTTGAAGAAGTCAACCGCTATCTACGCCGCAGCCGCGACCTGCTCCGCACCATCTTTGATAGCATTGACGATTGCCTGCTGCTGCTCGATACCAAAGGGTATGTCCTCGCCATCAACCAGTCTATGGCCACGCTCCTGGGTACCGAAGTCCGCGACTTGATCAACCACTCCTGGCAAGAGCTTTGCCACAAAGCCAGCGACACCAACACCAACATTCACATGCTCTGCCCCTTCCTCCAGATCCTGGAACAGCACCTGCACGAGGCCCGCCCGCTCTATCGGCGGGAGCATGTCACCCTGCCCGACAACAAAACGCGCGTACTCGATATACAAGCCTTGCCCATTATAGACATACAGGAGCATTCCGGCATGGGCCAGGTAGTAGATCAAATCGTCGTGCATATTGTAGATGTCACCGAGCGCCTACAGATGGAAGCCATGCTGATAGAGAATGCCCGCCTCACCACCGGTATGGATTTGATAGCCATTGTTGCGCACGAAGTCAATACCCCCTTGCAAACTATCCTGGCCTCTTTGCAGATGATGCGGCGCAAACTGGACGAGCAGCAATTTACCAGCTTTCTTTCGCTCGCTGAAAAGGAAATTAAGCGGGTGGGTACCATTGTCTCACAGCTCAAAGATCTCTACCACCCCATAGCCGAAAACCCCGGCCCAACCGACCTCAACCTGCTTATTGAGCGCGTGATTCAACTGGCCAGCGGCAAACTGGTCAAAAAGCGTATTCGGGTAGAGCGCAACCTGGATAGCGACCTGCCCCAGGTCTACTGCCGCACCGACCAGATCAATCAAGTATTGCTGAACCTGGTTATCAATGCCATTGACGCCATGAATACCAATGGGACGCTGTGGGTGCGTACCTGGGTCGAACAGCAGCATATCGTGGGGATAACGTGTGAGGCCCCCCCGCCCCCGCCGCCACCCCAGACAACCGGCAAGCCGGGCGCCGGGGCGGCCAGGGCTGAACAGTGCCAGCCTCCCTTTGTCTTAATCGCCATATCAGACACCGGTGTAGGCATTGAGCCAGAGGTACAGCCCCACATCTTCGAGCCCTTTTTTACCACCAAAAGCCATGGCTCGGGCCTGGGATTGTTTGTCAGTAAAAAGATTATTGTTGAGCATGGGGGGATGATGAGCGTACAAAGCGAATGGGGCAAGGGGACAACCTTTACGGTGTGTCTTCCGCTGGCGCCGGCCGGCCCGGCCCATTCTCATCCGGGTCAACCAGCATAAAGCCGATACCGCGCACACTCACCAGGTAGCGGCGGTCAAATTTGCGGCGCAAGTTGCGAATGGGGCCGCGCACCAGGTCGCGGGCCTCCGACTCCTCTATCTCATAATTGCGCGTATTGCGGGCGATGTCGCCAAACGTTGCGACGCGCCCCGGTATAGAGGCCAGGTAGACCAGCAGTTCGTACTCGGTTGGGGAAACATGAATGGGCTGGTTGTCAAAAGAAACTTCGTGGCGGAAGGTATCTATGCGGAGCTTGCCCACGTCCATATAGCGTTGCTCTGTGGGCGCGGTAGCGTTGGTGATAGGGCCTGTCGGGGGCGGCGTCTGGGGCAGTAGGGGAGTAGGGGAGGGGGGGAGGGGGACGGGCGGGACTTCGCCCTGTTCACTCTGGTCATACAGTTGGCGCACAAACGAGGCTATCTGGCGGCCCACTTCCGCCTCCTGGCTGCGATAGCTTTCCTCGGCGTGGTGCGCCGACGCTGCCTGGACACACGCCAGCAGCTTTTCTAAATCACATGGCTTGAGCAAATAATCATAGGCGGCCGCCCGCACAGCCGCAATAGCCGTATCAACCGAACCGTGGCCCGTAAGCAAGATTACTTCGGGCGGGGCAGGTTGCTGTTTGGCCACATTCATCACCTCGATACCGTCTACATCACCCATCACAATATCGGTGATAACAATATCGAATGGTTGGCCCTGCGCGTGGGCCGTCGCAAGCATGGTGCTGGCCGTCTCGCCATCGGCGGCCTGGGTTACCTGATAGCCCTCTTCATGGAGGAAGAAGGCGATAACCTGGCGCATATCGTCATCGTCTTCTACCAGGAGAATATGCATGGTCACAAAAGATTCCTGTTGCTCGTTTGCGGTTGCCATGGTTACCCGTGTATGGCATACCGTTCTTGCGTATTACTATAGCAGTCATCATAGCCGGCGTCAAAGATATTTTTGCACTATCTCCTCAAGCTGCACCTTGTTGATGGGTTTGCAGCGATAGCAGTTTGCACCGGCCGCGATGTAGCGTTCGTAGTCGCCGGGCATTGCCAGCGAGGTTATGGCGACAATTGGTGTACGGGCCAGGGCGTGGTCGGAACGGATGCGGCCTATCGTTTCCAGGGTGTCGGTGCCAGGCATGCGTGTGTTGATGATGATCAGGGCCGGGTGGACTTCGTGGGCCCGTTCAATGGCTTCGACCCCCGTACGGGCTATCACAAAGGGGTAGCCCAGTTGGCCCAGGTAAGTACTCATGGGGTAAATGGTTATCTCGTTATCGTCGGCCAGCAGCAGCGGCGGCAGGGTTGATTGCTCGTGGCGGCTATAGCCTGGCGGAATAGTTGCTGGTTGGGGATTGGGCGGGGGGGGGAGTTGACTCCAGGGCAGCGCAATGGTAAATCGGCTGCCTCTCGGGCCGCTTTCCGGCGCGACGCTCCCGCCATGCTTATCGGTAAGCCGGTAGACCAGCGCCAACCCCAGACCCGTGCCGGGGTACTGGCGGGCCAGACCGCTGTCCAGTTGGACAAAGGGCTTGAACAGACGCGGCATATCCTCGCTGGCGATGCCGATACCCGTATCCCAGACGATAAAGCGCAAAATCTCGTTGGTCGGGCTGCCATGCACTTCGAGCCCCACTGCGCCGCCGTTGGGCGTAAACTTGATGGCGTTGGTCAGCAGATTGACCAGTATCTGTCGCACATGGCGTTCGTCGGCTTGTATAGGCGGGGCATTTTGTTCGATGGTAAGCGAGATGGTAATATCTTTCGTGCATGCCTCTTCGTACACTGCGGCAATGCTGGCCTGGCATAGGCGTTCAATGGAGCAGGGCAAGACGGTCAACGTGAGCTTGCCGGCCTCTATTTTCGAGAGGTCGAGGATGTCGTTAATCAGCGTGAGCAGGCGTTGCCCGCTTTGCTTGATCATATGCAGTTGGTCGCGTTGTTCCTGGCTAATGGTAGTATACAACTGGCTTTGGAGTACGTCGGTCAGGCCAATAATGGCATTCAGCGGGGTGCGGAGTTCGTGGCTCATACTGGCCAGAAATTCATCTTTGAGGCGAGCGGCGCGGCATAGTTCGGCGTTGGCCGCGCTCAGTTGGGCCGTGCGCTCTTCCACCCGCTGCGCCAGCAGGGCCCGCTCTTCGCGCAGGGCGGCCTCTATGCGCCGCCGTTCGGTAATATCCTCCTTTACGGCGACATAGTGGGCTATCTGTCCCTCTTCGTTGAAGATGGGCGAGATAGAGGCCATTTCCCAGTAGGACTCGCCATTCTTCTTGACGTTGTGAAATTCGCCGCGCCACACCTGGCCGGCTGTAATGGTTTGCCAGAGATCTACATAGACCTCGTGGGGCGTGTCGCTCGATTTGAGAAAGCGCGGGGTGAGCCCGCGCACCTCTTCCGCGGTATACCCGGTCAACTGGGTAAATTTCGGGTTGACATACTCAATAGTTGCCTGCGTGTCGGTAATCACAATACAGGTTGGGCTTTGTTCCACTGCGCGGTAGAGTGTGCGTAGTTCGTCTTCCTGGTGGCGGCGTTCGGTCTGGTCGCGCACTATGGCGTAGGCAACCGTACGGTTGTTCCAGATAAAGCTGGCTCCGGAGAGTTCGACCGGAAAGATGGTACCGTCTTTCTTGCGGTGCCAGCGCAGGGGGTAGTAGACGTACCCCTGTTCCACGGTACATTGGAGCGCGGGGGCGACGGTTTCGGGGTGGGCGCTCACGTCTGCGGCGTGCAAACTAAGCGCCTCTTCGCGGCGATAGCCATACAGCGTTTCCCAGGCGGGGTTGACATCGAGCAAGTGGCCGGTCTGAATGTCTACCAGCGCGATGGCGTCGCGCTCGTGCGAGAAGAGCAAGCGGTATTTTTCTTCGCTGGTCTGGATAGCGTGCTGGATGCGCTGGTTTTCTTCAATGATGGTGTGGAGTTGGTATATCTCGTGCTGGCATTCGAGACAGCGGCGGGCATTGTTGATCATCGTCTGGAGGTTGTCGCTATTCAGCGGGCTCACCAGAAAGTCGAACACCCCCTGGTCAAGCATTGTGCGCAGGGATGCGGCGGGATAGTCGGGGGGGACAATGGCGATATAGAAGGCGTGGACGGCGTAGGGGATGGTAGGGGGGGCATAGTCCGGGACAACGCCGTTGGTGGTGTGGTAGTAGAGTACAATATCTATAGGGGTCTGGGGGGGCAGGTAGTGTGGGGGGGTAGCGCTATCGCTGGCGCGGAAGATGGCCAGTTCTTGCTGGTAGATGTGCTCCTGGAAGGTCTGCTGGAGCAGCGTTTCCAGCGTCGGTTTCTCGTCAAGCACCAGGATGGTGAGAGCCATGGCTTCTCCTTCCAATGAAGGGTTGTGGTGTACGATTTGGTACGGCTATCAGCGTGGTCGTTATTGCTGTGCAATGGGTTGTTGATCACTCGTGCGGGCTGGTTCTTGTTGCGACAATATCCTTATCATACCATGAGAAGGGGTGTTTTGCCTATAAAAAACCTGGCGGGGCGATTGTAACGTCTTACGTCAACCGGGACACCTGGGGAGCGGGCGGGGTTGGGCTCCGCACAACCACCTTGGCCCCCCCGTATCTCGCACCGACGGCGCACATCACCGTCTGCACATGCAGAAACGCCGTCGTCTGTCGTCGCCAGAGTGCCGTTGCAATCGCCCTGGGGCTCAGACTTTGTTACAAGCATCACAAATAGTTTTCGAGTATTATGAATAAGAGCATGCGGTTTCAGGCCATGGGTGGTTGCAGACGCAACAATAGTTCCTTTGCCTTGACAGTAGCACAAGAACGTTGCGGGGAGAAGAAGCGCTATGGATGATTCAAGCCCGGTGATAGACTGGCGTACGCGGGCCCTGGACGTGCTCCAGGGCCAGGCGGTGGATACCCACCAGCTTTCGCCCGATGCGCTACAGCAGCTTATAGTGGCGATGCAAGCGCTCTATGCAGAGCAGCAGCAGGAGCGCGCAGAACTACGCCAGCGAGAGGCGCAATTTCGCCTGCTGGTCGAGCATACGAGCGAGCCCATCGTAGTTATTCAAAATGGAATAGTTTGTTTTGCCAACGCGGCCGCCGAAACCGCCTTTGGCAACCCATCGGGTGGTCTGCGTGGGTACGAGCTAGGTATGCCCGCCACGATAGACCGCACCGAACTGGATGTGCTCGACATTGGCAACCCGTCCGCCGTGGCTGAAATGCACGTGGTTGAGATAGCCTGGGAGGGCCAGCCGGCGGTGCTGGCCTCGCTGCACGATATTACCCGCTATGCACAAGCCGCCGAAGAGTTAGAGCAGTGTGTGTACGACCGTACGGCGATGCTTCAGCATGCGGTGCAGCACGCGCTCATTGAGTTGAGCCGACGCGAGCAAGCCGAATACTCGCTGCGCCAGAGCGAGGCCCGCTACCGGGCCATCTCCGAGCTTATCTCCGACTATGCCTTTGCCTATCGCTTCGAGCCCGATGGCAGCACCGCGATGGAATGGGTCGGCGGTGCATCAACCAATATTACCGGCTATACCACTGAAGAGTTGTTTGCGTCTGGAAGCTGGACAAGGATAGTGCATCCAGATGATGTCGCTATTGTTGCAGAGAGTACCGAGCAGATGTTGCTGGGCCGGCCAAACGTTTGCGAATTTCGCATTATGGCCAAAGATGGCACTATCCAATGGCTCCGCGTGCATGTGCAACCCATATGGGATACCAAACAGCAGCGCATCGGGCGCGTCTATGGCGCGGCCCAGAATATTACGCAGCGCAAAGAGGCCGAACTGGCCTTGCGCGAATCAGAGGAGAAATTCCGTGGCGTGGTCGAACAAACCTCTGATGGTATTATCATCACCGATGAGCAAGGCTATGTGGTTGAATGGAACTGTGGCGCTGAACAGATAAGCAGTCTGGCCCGCGAAGAGGTGGTGGGCACCGCCGCCTGGGAGGTACTCTACCGCTTGCTGCCCGATAGACACAAGACCCCCGAACGCTACCGGCGTATCCAATCATTGGTACAAGAATTTTTTATCAATGGGCACGCCCCCTGGATGAACCAGTTGCACGAGAGCGAAATACAGCATACCGACGGCACCAGACACTATATCCAGCAACTGGCCTTTCCCATCCAGACGCGCCGCGGGTTGATATTGTGCGCCACCATGCGCGATATTACCGAACGCAAGCAGAATGAACGAGATCTCCAGGAGGCCCGCGAAGCAGCCGAATCGGCTACCCAGGCCAAATCAAAATTCCTGGCCAATATGAGCCACGAAATGCGTACCCCGCTCAATGCGGTCATTGGTATGACGACGCTCTTGCACGATACCGAGTTGACGATGGAGCAGTACGACTTTGTGGAAACCATCCGCACCAGCGGCAACGCGCTGCTGGCCATCATTAACGACATTCTCGATTTCTCCAAGATAGAGGCCGGTCGCATGGCGCTCGAATACCAACCCTTCCACCTGCGTACCTGTGTCGAAGAAGCGCTCGATCTGCTGGCCTCCGAGGCGGCCCGGAAATGTCTTGACCTGGCGTGCGTCATTGACGATACCATCCCATCGGTATTGATAGGCGACGCAACCCGCCTGCGGCAAATCCTGGTGAACTTGCTCAGTAACGCGGTCAAGTTTACCGACGCGGGCGAAGTGGTGGTATCGGTAGAGACGCTCCAACCAGATGACGATACCACGCGGCCAGAAATCCCCCCGGCTATCGCCCCCGCCCATCCACACACCACCGCCGCTATCCACATCAGTGTGCGTGATACGGGTATCGGCATCCCCCGCAAAGATCATGATGTCCTGTTCCAATCGTTTAGCCAGATAGATACCCGCGGCCGCAAACAGGGTGGCACCGGTCTGGGCCTGGCGATTAGCAAACGGTTGGTCAATCTTATGGGGGGGCAAATGTGGTTTGAGAGCGAAGAGGGGCAAGGCTCTACCTTCCATCTATCGCTGGCCGCTGAAGTGTCGCCCCACGACCCCTCCAACGACTGGGTATACCTCAACCCCAACCAACCCTTGCTGGCGGGCAAGCGCGTTTTGATTGTGGGCGACAATAACGCAACCAGTCGCCTGATCCTTACGCAACGGGTTGAATCCTGGAAAATGCAGACGACGACTGCCACATCGCTGGATGCAGTAGCGCGGCTCTTTGAACGGGAGCACATTACCTTCGACATCATCATCGTAGATATGCGCCTCACCCAGACCAATACCCAGGCCTTGATAGCCGACATCCGCGCCTGTCCCCAGGCCCGCGAGATACCCATCATCGTCTTTGTCTCGTTGCAAGAGTGGGGCAAAGCGGCGCGAAACACTACCAACCCGAACCTACACTACATTACCCGCCCGGTGAAGCTCTCGCAACTCTACAACGCCCTGATAAGCCGCTTCTCAAAGGATACGTTTGCCCACCCCCTGTCCACACGTTGGAAACAAGACCGCGCTGCTTTGCCCAATCCTCGTGCGCCATCATCTGCCCGCAGCAGCTTGCGCATCTTGCTGGCCGAAGACAACGTGGTCAACCAGAAGATAGCCTTGCGCTTGCTAGAGCGGATGGGCTATCGCGCCGATGTCGCCTCCAATGGGGTCGAAGCGCTTGAGGCGCTCGAACGCCAACCCTATGACGCCGTATTGATGGATATACAAATGCCAGAGATGGATGGTATCGAGGCCACGCGCCACATTCGCGCGCGCTGGCCAGTCGAGCAACAGCCAGCCATTATTGCGATGACGGCCCACGTACTGGATGGCGACCGCGAATGGTGCCTGTCGGCCGGGATGGATGACTTTGTTGGCAAGCCTGTGCGGGTAGAGGAGTTGATGGAATGTTTGCGGCGCGTGGAAAACCGCGACCAGCGCGGGCGGAACGAGCGGTGCGACTGTCGCACAACCGACAATCCGCCCGAACCACGTTCGTTGCCGGTGCCCCCCATCCCGCTATCAACCAGCGAACCATCCGCGGCCCCACCCCCACCCCCGCCCCTGGACGAGCAGCAGTACCAGATGTTCTTAGAGATGATTGGCAACGAACCAGAAGTCGTCAATGGATTTCTCGATTTGTTTATGAACGATGTGCCACAAAAGACGCTGGATATGCGCCAGGCGCTGCTCCAGAGCCAGTATGCGCAACTCCGTCTGGCGACCCACTCGCTCAAGTCTAGTAGCGCACAGCTTGGCGCAAAAGTGCTTTCGCAGCTTTGCAAGGAGCTTGAGGAATGCGCCAGAACCACCACGGTGGAGGGGGCCGAAAAGCTGGTGCTGGCGATTGAAGCGGAGTATGAGCGGGTGCGCGAAGTGCTGCGCAAGAAGATGCGCTGAGGCGGCAGGGGAAGCGGGGAAGCGGGGAAGCGGGCCGCTCAGGCGCGTTCATACACCCGTTCGTGCGCCTGGGCTATCGTATCCCACCCGAACGCCGCCCCCAACGCCGCCGCCCCCTGGCCAAGCCGCTGACGCAGGGCCACGTCGTCGGCCAGACGCATTAGCGCATCCGCCAGAGCCGGGCTATCGGCCGGGGGCACCAGTAGCGCGTGCTGTCCGTCCTCAAGCTCAAGCTGCATAGAGGGTAACACGTGCTGTGGGGTAGCCGGCGGGGCCGCTCTCCCCGCCCCGCCCCTGGTTGTTACGATAGCCGCCCCATGCCGCAGCGCGGCCAACAAACTCCCGCTGCGAAAACTGGCCCCCTCTCGAAACGGCAACGCCACGCAGTCGGCGGCCAACAGATGGGCTGAAACGGTCGCCTCATCCACGTGGCCCGTTCTCGTGATTGCGTGGTGCAGCGCCAGGCGCTCC
>DAOTUK010000104.1:0-7500 GCA_034437375.1 Chloroflexaceae bacterium
ACCCCAGAACCGACCGCCACCCCCACGCCAGAGCCGCCTCCGCCAGAACCACCGCCCCCTCCCCAGACCTATACCGTCCAGGAAGGGGATACCTTCCGCGGCATCGCAGAGCAATTCAATATCGCGGTACCAGCATTGTTACAAATCAACGGTATGAGTCCCGAAGAGGGCGACAGCATCCGCCCCGGACAGGAACTGGTTGTCGCGCAACCATAAATCCGCCTGTTCGCACGTCCATGTCCCTTGTGTGGAGAAAAATCCCTGAAACCGAGAGTATCCGGCCCGCTCCTGTGCAAGCGCGATACTTGCACAGGAGCGGAAACCGTCCTGCCCGCGGCCAGCAGCGGGATGTCCCCCTGTCCTCGCGTCACGTCTCACCCGCCCCCGATGGGGCCGTTTTCGGTAACGATACAGCACAGGGGGACATCGTGGGGTTCGCGGGGGATGGCCGCAACCTGCTGCGCGGCGAAGGCAATACCAACCGCCGGAGCCGTCATCACCGTTAGAAAGCGGTCATAGTAGCCCTTGCCATAGCCCAGGCGGTAGCCCGCGCTATCGAAGCCAAGCAACGGTACAATGATCAAGTCGCAGGTGTCCGGGGACAATGTTAAGGGTTGTATCAGGGAAGGTTGGGGTATGCCATACACGCCGGCGTGCAAGTCCTCCGCCTCTAGCGACGTAAGCCAGGTATGGGCCAGGTCGCTGGTATCCTGCTGGACAACGGGCACAATGATGCGTTTCTGGTGGGACAGGGCGTGGGTGATAAGTGGGGTTGTGTCCACTTCGGAGCCAATGGGCAGGTAGCAATGGATAATGTGGGCCGCCTGGTAGTGGGGCATTCGGGTGATGTGGGTACCGATGCGGGTGCTCCGCTCGTGGCGGTTGATTATGGCGCGGCGCTGCTGGCGCAGGGTATGCCGCAGAACGTGTTTTGCCTGGGTTGTTTTGTTCGTCAAACGGGTTCCTCCCATCCTCTGGTATAATGCGCTCAACAGTGGGCAGAATTGCCAGGTATAGGTATGGTACCAGTATGTCTGGTGCGGTAGGGCCATAGCCCTATGTCTGGCCTGTGGTCACGCTATATTGTGCGGCGTTTCTCTTGTCTCACGGGGCGTTGCTTGACCGGCAAAAAGGTATGATACACTTGAGGTACGGTATGGTAGGCTGTCCATTGCATTATCAGGGGGAAGAACTATGACTGAAGTGAAAAGTACCATTCTGGTTATTGATGACGATTTGCAGTTGCAAACCATGCTCAATCTGGTGTTAAGCAACGCGGGCTATCGGGTTGTGCAGGCCTTTGATGGGCAAGAGGGGCTCAATATTCTGGTGAATGCCCAACCGAGTATGGTTATTACCGATATTATGATGCCCAATATGGATGGGGTCGAGATGTTTCGCCAGATTAAAGAGCGGTTGCAGGATAGTGGCGTGCCAGTGGTTATTATGACCGCGCTCAATCGCAAGCCCTGGTTTGACGATCTTGAAATGGAAGGGGCCGTTATCTTGCAGAAGCCATTTAAGATTGATTTGTTAATGGACATTGTGAATATGAATTTGATGTAGGCGCAGATTTCTGGTGATGCCAGGGTGCTTGTGTGCGAGAGCGCCAGTCTATCTCGAAGTGGCCACAATTACCCCTCCGCCGGCGCGGGGTGGAAGAGCGGGTGGAGTCGGGCATACGTGTCTGCGAGTGCTTCTGGGATGAGCTTGGTACCCCCGATGAGCGGGAGAAAGTTGGTGTCGCCGTTCCAACGTGGGACGATGTGCATGTGCAAGTGCTGGTCTATGCCGGCGCCGGCTGTGCGCCCCAGATTCATGCCCAGGTTAAAGCCGTGGGGGTGGAAGGCTTCCGTCAGGTGGCCAACACAGCGGCGCGTGAGGGTGAAAAGCTCCTGGGCCGTGTCTGGCTCCAGGTGAACCAGGTCGGCGGTGTGGGTATAGGGTACCACCATCAGGTGCCCGCCGTTGTAGGGGTAAAGATTCATCACCACATAGCACCTATCGCCGCGATAGAGCAGTAGGTTCTCTGCATCTTTGTCCGTTTCGCACTGGTGGATATGACAGAGGACACAGCCGGTTTCTCCTTCGGGCTCGTCTGTTCGTTTAATATATTGCATACGCCAGGGCGTAAATCGTATTTCCATAAGTTTTTGTTGGTTCTCCTTACCATGGTGATTGATATTCACGAACACGACCGCGTTGTATAATCCATAGCTTGCCGGTGATGTCTTGTTTCTCAAGTGCTGCAATCAATGTCTCGATAGCATTGAGGATGTCATTTATAGTCGTTGGTGTAGGGGGCAGACGCAGTACAGCAATTCCAGCATATTTTGATGGAGGAAACACCAATGGGTTGCTAAAGTCCAGATCTAATGTAACCAGACAACGCTCTTCGGCACGACATATCTCAATGAGTTCATAATCTGTTGCGGTGGTCAAACGTTGCTCTGATACCGTAGTAACATCATGTCCGGCCTGACGTAGTAATGTTATCCCACGGGTACCCAGGTTTTCATCGAGTTTCATGTGCATAGTTCAGTACTCAATTGGTACATCCACATAACGTTCGCGGGACATTTCGGCTCCATATGCGATGCAGGCTAGAATGTCGCTTTCTTCTAGTCCGGGGTATTCGTCAAGAATTTGCTGTACCTGCATCCCGCTGGCAAGCATGTCAAGCACGAGCGATACCCAGATACGGTGTCCCCGAATACAGGGTTTGCCAAAACAGATATTTGGATTAACAGAAATTCTGGCCAGCAATGCTTCTCTATCCATACTCCCAACCTCCCCGCGTATCAGACGTGCTTGTCTACCCCCACCAGGCGCAGGACAACCAGCAAGACACCGCCCATCAGGGTGACCACCACCATACAGCCACCCGCGACTATCCCAAACTGGGCCCACGTGGGCAGCGATAGCCGCGGCAGGGTGATGGTCGGGGCAGGGGTCGGGTCGGGCATGGTTGCGTGGGGCGGGGCGGCCGGGTTGGCTCTACCCCCCCCCGGCATCGCCACCGGTTGTATCGCAAAGCGGTCGGGCGGGGCGGTGGTCTGGGGCGTGGCTGTTGGAGGCGGGCTCCCCAGGGCGGGGGGCAGCGTTGTGCGCCATTCCATATCCAGCTCTTCGACCGTCTTTCCAAGCGCCTGTTGCAACGCTTCATCGGGCGTGACACCCTCTTTAAAGGCCTGCACGATGGCGTGCATACCCTCGGCTCCGTAGGTGTCTATAATGTACGTGACGATGTGGTAGCTTTCAGCGTAGGAAAGCAGCGCCCGGTCCGGGTCGCTTGGGAAACTGGACGCCAGCGCCTCAAGCGGGATAAGCTGGCCACTGGTGGCCGCGTCGTCAAGCACAAAATCAAAGTAGCGCTCAATCGTATCTTGATTTGAGACGGCCAGTCCCTCGTGGAGCCACAGCGGCGTCCCGCCATAGGGGTTATCGGTTGCCTGTTGTAAGACCAGGTGCGACAGCTCGTGGGGGATAAGGCGGCCTATCTCGCTATCCTCGCCGGGCGCGATATTCCCAATAATAACGCCGAGCGACAGGTGCGCCTGGCCCCCAATCCATTCGGCCTCGTTGCTACGCATAGCAGAGTACATATCCTGTGTGTTGGCGTAAATATAGATTTTGACCGGGTCGCTGAGCTCGGCCCCAAGCGTAAATTGCAAATCGTCAAGGGCGCGGGTGGCTGTCCCAATCAGCTCGTTGCCAAAGGATTCGCCGCCCTCGTACCAGTAGACGGTCACATTCTGCGCCGTCCGTTCTTGCCAGTCGAAACGCGCATCGTGGTAGACCAGGCTTTGGGCCGCGGTTTCGCTGGTGGTGCCGTCGGGGTGGTGCAGCAACCATTGGTAGGACATATCAACGCCCGGCGGTATGTGGTAGACCTGGGTGTCAAGCAGGTGGTGGGCCCGGATGCGCTGGCCGGGGGTCATCTCGGCATTGACGACGGTGTAGGCGTCGTGGCGGGTGGCCCCATACAGGAGTTCAACCGCTGTTATGGGCTTGTCTTTGCTTTCGGCTTCAAGCGAGAACGTAATGTTATAGGGGAAGTCGGCGATAGCCTTGTTTTCTAGAATGGTGATGTCGTCGGGGGCAGGTTGCTGCGCGGCTACCAGGCGGGGCGGTAATATCGCCGTAGAGAGCAGCGCAAGCAGCACGAGCGCCACGACCGCGACAGTGGTATAGTTTTTGCGGTATCCACGTTGGTTCACGAAAGTACCTCCTGTTCTTGAGAAACGTTCCAGCGAAGGTAGGTTTCAATAAAGGGGTTAAGGTGGCCATCCAGTACGGTGCGCACATCGCTGGTTTCGTGGTCGGTGCGATGGTCTTTAACCAGCGTGTAGGGGTGCAAGGTGTAGGTACGCATCTGGTTGCCAAAATCGGCCTGGCGATATTCCCCGCGCAGCTTCTGGCGCTCCTCGTTCTGGCGTTGTAGTTCTTGTTCCAGCAAGCGCCCCCGCAACACGCGCAGGGCCATTTCTTTATTTTGCAGTTGCGAGCGCTCATTCTGGCACATCACCACAATACCGGTAGGCGTATGGGTAATACGGACAGCCGAGTCGGTAGTATTGACGCTCTGGCCACCGTGGCCCGTGCTGCGGTACACATCTATGCGGAGATCGTCGGGGTTAATCGTCACTTCGGGCGCATCGTCCACTTCGGGCATCACTTCTACGCGGGCAAACGAGGTCTGGCGGATATTGCCAGAGTTGAACGGGGAGAGGCGGATGAGGCGATGGATGCCGGCTTCTGCTTTGGCATAGCCATAGGCATAGTCGCCGCGTATTTCCAGCGTCACGCTTTTGAGCCCCGCTTCGTCGCCGGCGCTTATATCTATAATACTCGTCTGGTAGCCGCGTGTTTCGGCCCAGCGTGTATACATGCGGAGCAACATTTCGGCCCAGTCCTGGGCATCGGTACCGCCTGTGCCGGCTTGGATGGATAGAAAGGCGTCGCGGTCGTCGTAGCGGCCGCTCAGCATCAGCGCAAACTCGCGTTGGGCCAGTTCGGTGCGGGCCTTGTCCAGTTCGGTGCGTAGGTCGTCGTTGAGGGTCTGATCCTCTTCATCGCTGGCCAGTTCGATCAGCTCAGCCAGGGCGTGCAGTCGCTCGTCCAGGCTTTGCCATTGGTCAACCTCCTGCTTGAGGCGGGCCAGGCGTTGGAGGGTGTTCTGGGCCTCGCGCTGGTCGTCCCACAGGTTGGGGTCGGCGGCGCGTTCTTCCAGGGTGGTTATTTCTGCTTGTTTGGCCGGCAGGTCAAAGATGCCTCCGGATAGTTTCAAAGCCGTTGCGGAGTGGTTCCAATTCGTTGATAAGTTCACGCATGGGCGCTATTCCCTTTCTTCTTTGCCTATCTCGTGTATAATTTTGATACGTATTATACCATGTATGATACCAGGGACGAGTGATGCGTGCGGCAATGTTGCGTGATACGTATGCGTTCAATGCTGTGAAATACCTATAGCAACCCTGATTGCGTTGGAAACCCTGGCAGCGCGGGCGTCCCGCACGCATGCGGGCAAGATGTCCGCATGCCCAGGCTTTGATGTACCAGCGCCGTTCGATTGCCTATGCGGTGTTTCGTGGTGTTGGGGGCGTTCGCATAACCTATTCTCGCATCACACATCACCTGTCACTGGTATGGGTATGAGATGGTTACCAGTATATGGGGGCATGCTTTATGGTACGACAAAGGGTGGTCTGGTTGGTGCTGGTGGTGGCAGGTATGCTGCTGGTGGGCAATGCGGCGGGGGTGACCGCGCAGGATGGCGGCGTGTTCTTTTCCTCTACGGGCCATTCTTTAGATGATTCCCACGGCTTTCTATCCTACTGGCAGCAGCACAATGGAGCGGTGGTGTTGGGGGCTCCAGTGACCGAGCCGCTCCGCGAGGGCGATCTCCTGGTACAGTATTTTGCGTATGGGCGGCTGGAATGGCATGCCGACCAGGCGGGGGGTACTGTGGTTGCGGGGCGGGTGGGCGCCGAATATGCCGAGGCCTTGTGGATGTCTTTTGAGGCTCCCGCGCGCCAGGCCATAGGGCCCGACGAGCCTTTTTTTGATGCCACTGGCTACGCCGTGCGCGAGCCATTTGTAGATTTCTGGAACGCGGGTGGCGGGGTAGCCACGTTTGGCTATCCCATCAGTGATCGCTTGTGGGAGTATGTGGGCAACCAGATGGTGCTGGTGCAATACTTTGAGCGTGCGCGGCTAGAGCGGCATGGCAGCGGGACGGGCGGGCCTGATGATGTGCGGGTTGGCAATCTGGGCCTGTTGCTGGCGATGCTGCGGGGCTACGATACCACGCCAGTGGATGCGGCGCAGGTTGGCGGCGTAGTGGTAGATGAGCACGGGTTAGTGCGGACGCTGCCCACACCAACTCCCTCCCCCACGCCAACGCTTGCTCCCACCAGTACGCCGGCAGTGCCGACGGCGGCGGCCGCGAGGGATACGCCAGCGCCACAGGCGGGGAGCACGGGCCAGGGCAAGTCTATTGTCGTGAACCTGTCGCAGCAGTGGTTATATGCCTATGCGGGTGGAAGTCTCGTGTTTGATGCGCCGGTGTCCACCGGGCGCGATGGCTTTAATACGCCGGCGGGTTCGTTTCGGGTCTATGCAAAGGTGCGCTCGCAGACGATGAGCGGTACGTTAGGGGGGGAGTATTATAATGTGCCCAATGTACCCCACGTTATGTATATTCACGGCGGCGTGGCGTTGCATGGAACCTACTGGCATAATCAGTTTGGCACAGGGGTGCGGATGAGTCATGGGTGTATTAACTTGCCCCTTTCGGCGGCGGCGTGGCTGTATGATTGGGCACCGATGGGTACGCTGGTGACAGTGACGTATTGAAGCGAGGGGAGCGGAGGGAGTGGGCGGAGCGGCTCCCCGCCTCCCCGCCGCATCTAGACAGTGAACGCGAAGTAGCCAAAGATAATCACCAGGATGAGCATAAAGGCATTGAGCCAGAAGAATATGACGCGCTCCCAGTTGAGCAGCGACCATTCGTTGGGGGTGGCGTTTTCAAAGCCGCAGATGTCCAGATGGTACAGCACGGGCTCGTCCTGCTTATTGCGTGTGCCCAGGTCAAAGGTGATGTGGGTTATGGGTATCATGCTGATGCTAAGTTCGCTCAGGATAATGCGGGTGGTGGGGCCGGTGTTGCCGAGCGCTTCTTTGATGAGGGGTTGGAGCGTTGGCAATGTTTCCCATTCGGGGGCCAGGGCCGGTTGTTTGTCGTGGGGTTTGCCGGTGATACGTTCGCGGTAGACTTCGACCGGTTGGCACGTTTTCAGTAACCATTCCTGGTTGGGGCCGGTGATGGTGTCGTGCTCTTGCAGCGTTTTGCTGTAGCGTTGCCAGCGAAAGGCCTTGCGCTGGATGAGCCGCCCGGTTTCGTTACAGCGTGGGCAGGGGGTGCCGCCTACCCCTTCGCAATCTGGGCATGGAATAACAACCTGTTCGGTGCGGGGTTTCTGGGGCCTGGGGGCGGGG
>DAOTUK010000105.1:0-17959 GCA_034437375.1 Chloroflexaceae bacterium
CTGACCCCTGTCCCCTGTCCCCTGTCCCCTGTCCCCTGCTCCCTGCTCCCTGCTCCCTGCTCCCTGTCCCCTGCTCCCTGCTCCCTGCTCCCTGCCCCCCGCCCATGCCGCCAGCGGCAACAGCACCAACCCAAGCAGCGTTATGGGGGTTGTCCGCATCACCAGGGCCACCGGATAGAAGAGCGGGCCGGGGTCGTCAACGTGCCGCCCCAGAAAGTAGTTACCCTCAAGATGGGGATTGCCGCCCTCCACCTCCATACCGTAGCGCAACGCTTCATAGGCGCGGACGGGGTTTGTCCAGAAGGTGGGCCACAGCGCCACGACCGTACCGAGCGTGATAGCGCCCCACAGCAGCAGCGGCACCACCAGCGCCACCAGCACACGCGGCGGGGGGAAGCGGCCCCCCGCCGGGCGGGAGCGCCACCACACCACGGCGGCTATCAGCACCATCATGGGGAATAAGCCAAGCGCGGGTAGCTTGCTCAGCACCGCCAGACCCGCCATAACGCCCGACAGCACGAGCCAACCGAGAGACAGTGAAGCGGTGAGGCGGTGAGGCGGAGATGCGCCGCCCTGCCTCGCGTCCTCGCATCCTCGCGTCCTCGCGTCCCCACCGCTCCGCCTCCCCGCCGCTCCGCCGCTCCGCCTCCCCGCCGCTCCGCCTCCCCGCCGCTCCGTCCAGTACGCCCACGCACTGAGCAGGCTCAGCGTGGCGAACCCGCCCATCAGCGCATCCATATGCAGCACACGGCTAAAGGCAATAATGAAGGGGTCGGTGGCCCACAGGAAAGCGGCCAGCGCGGCCGTGGACGGCGGGACAACGCGCCGCAACAGGCCATAGCCGGCCAGCACACAGCCGGTATTGACCAGCACGGTGGGCAGGCGGTTCAGGGCCAGCACCAGCGCGTAGGTTTCGTGGTGCAACAGGCCCCACTCGAAGAGGGCGCGGCGCAATACCACCCCCGCGCTGCCAAGCCACATCGTCGTAATGGCGGGGTGGCCCATAAAGGGGGTGGCGGCATAGTCGCCCGTCTGGAGCACGCGCAGGAAGCGGTAGGAGTTGGGTACCCAGGTGGTGGTTTCGTCTACGGTCAGGTAGCCGCCCAGGTCGAGGCCGCGCAGCAGTAGCGCGACGACGCCTATGGCAACCAGGTGTAGCGCCGTGACCAGCGCCCCCCGGCGCGGCGGACTATCGGTTCTCGTCTCTGCCAATTGCATTGCTCTGGTTGGTGTTCCACCTCCAAAAAACTTTGCGACCCTTCCCCCGGACAATGGTTCTCACCACGGAGACACGGAGACACCGAGGAACCACGGAGCGGGTTTCAGAAATACTCTTTCTCAAGTGCCGCGCTATCTCCTGCTCTCAAAAACTCCGTGCCGTCTCCGTGCCTCTGTGTCTCCGTGGTAACCTTCCGATCTGTCTTCATCGGTGCCGATGGCGCTGGCCAGTGGGATATATTCATCCAGGATGGAGCGCAGCAAATCGCTGATAGGCGCTGCTGGCAATGCCGAAAAGAGGTCGGCGGTCTGATTGAGCGTCAACCCAAAGGTGTCCCGCAGATTCTGGATCAGCAACGTGCTATAGGGCACGCGAACCTCCTTTCGCGCATAGCTCGTGTTCCTCTTTATCGTGTGGACTGTATTGTATCATACCAGTGACGGGTGATGCGGGAGGCGGGGACACATGATGCGAGGATGCGGGGATGCGAGGATGCGAAGCAGTGTGCGCCTCATCGCTTCTCCGCCGCTCCGCCTCATCGCCTCACCACTGCACCGGCTGCAAGAACAGCACATGCGCCCCATCGTCGGGCGCGGCCGGCGGCGGTGTGTCGGGCGTCTCCAACGGCAAGCGCGAGAAATCATCCGGGCGATAGACGCCAAGCGCCACCCAGTAGCGACCGGCGGGCAGGTCGGGCGGCACCAGCAAGGGGTGTATCCACATAACGTAGCGCCCCGGCTGCCACGCGCTCGTGGGGTGGTGCGGGTCGGTGAGCGGCACATCAATTTGCCCCACGCGCTCCCCGTCGGCATTGAGCAGGTGCGCGAAGAGGTGGTAATCATCGGGCAAGGGAGCCCGCGCCTGCCATTGCAGCGTCAACGTCATCACCCCGCTACTGCGAACGTGGGCCGTATCCAGCGCATAGCCATCCACGTGCAGCGCGGCACCAAAGCGCCCCCGCAAGCTGTGCGGCATCTCGCGCGGCAATTGATAGATCCAGGCATACTCTACCCCATGCAGCGTGACGGTGTGCAGCGGCGGCACCTGTCCGTGGTAGTCGCGGTAGGGCGGCGACAACCCGCGCTGTGCCTGGCTCAGGTAGACCACCATATAGCCGCTGCGGCCTGGCAACCCGTCGCGGGTGTCGGAGGAGGCGTAGGCCCGCTCCTTCAGGTAGGGGTTGAGCAGCGAGGGCAGGCTCGTGACCGTCACGACGCTGGTTATGTCCGGCTGCTGGTTGAGCCACGCGGCCACCTGGTCAAAGCCTTCGCCCCACCCCGCCAGAAAGGTGGCCGCCCCCGCCCGCGCCCCGCCAAGTGCCTGGTTAAAGTACACCACGTTGTAGGGCAAAAACCAGGCCGCGTTGAGCAGCGATACCAGCGCCACGAGCGCCACGAGAAGGCGGGGAAGCGGGGAGGTGAAGACGCGGGGAGGCGAAGACGCGGGGAGGCGAAGACGCGGGGCAGTGTGGCAAGGCGTTGGGCAACCAGCGTGAGGCCGGCGGCGGCCAGGATGTCCACGGCGGGGAATATTGGCACCAGGTAGCGGTTCATCTTCTTTGAAAAAAGGCTCATTCCGATAAGGAAGACGAGCGCAAAGGCGGCCATCGTCGCCAGGGTGCGCCACTCCCCCCGACCCCTGACCCCTGTCCCCTGACCCCTGTCCCCTGTCCCCTGCTCCCTGTCCCCTGTCCCCCGATACCCGATACCCAATACCCAATACCCGACGAGCAGCACCCCCGCCAGTGTCCATGGGGTCATGCGCAGGGCCAGCGCCACGGCGTAAAAGCTGGCGCCCGGCACATCCACACGCCGCCCCAGAAAGTAGTTGCCCCACAGATGCGGTTGTCCCCCCTCGGAGACGACGCCAAAGCGCACCGCCTGATAGACCTGCCGCGGCTCGTTCCACACGGCGGGCCAGAGTAGCACGACGGTGAGGGCGAACGCGGCGGCCCAGAGGAGCAAGGGAGCGAGGAAGCGGGGAAGCGGGGAAGCGGGGAATGATGAACGATGAATGATGAATGATACGGCGCTTTGTGTTGCGTCATCACCGCTGCGCCTCTTCGCCTCCTCGCCTCCCCGCCTCCTCGCCTCTGCAAGCAGGAGTATTCCCACGACAGGCACCACGGCCAGCGCGGGCAATTTGCTCAGCACGGCCAGCGCCGCGCAGATGCCCGATAGCACAAGCCAACCGGGAAGCGGGGACGCGGGAGGCGATGCCGTATGGCTCCCCGCCTCTTCGCATCCTCGCTTCTTCGCATCCCCGCTCTCCCGCTCCGTCCGCTCCGTCCGCTCTGCGCTCTGCGCTCTGCGCTTTGCGCTTACTGCTGCGGCCAGCAGGCTGAGCGTGGCGAAGGTACCGGCCAGCGCGTCAACGTGCAGCACGCGGCTAAAGGCGATAATAAAGGGGTCGGTGGCCCACAGCCACGCCGCCAGAAAGGCCATAGCCGCCGGCAGGAGCAGGCGCAGCATACGGTAGCCCACCAGGATAGCGGCCACGTGCAAGAGCACGGTTGGTAGCCGATGGAGCGCCAGCAGGGTGGCATAGGTTTCGTGGGTGAGGATGCCGCTATCAAAGAGGAAGCGCCGCAACGCAATGCCCGCGCTCCCAAGCCACATCGTGGTAACGCCGGGGTGCCCCACCAGCGGCATGGCGTCGGGGGCACCATTTTGCAGGGCTTGTAGGAAGCGCTCCGAGCGCGGGAGCCAGAACTTTACCTCGTCTATGGTGACGAATGACCCCAGGTGCCACACCCGCAGCGCCAGCGCCACAAGCCCTATCGCCAGATAGCTCAGCCATACCCACCGCTTGCTAGACCACGCGGTCATTGCCGCCGTCAACCGGTATCTGGGCCCCGGTAATAGCGCGGAAGAGCGGCCCGCACATCTCTGCGGCCAGGTCGGCTACGTTGCGGCTTGTCACCTCGGCCCGTAGCAGGTTGTTGGTCTTGTACTGCTCCACGGTCAGGCCGTAGTGTTCCGCCCGCGAGCGCAACACCTCGTCTGTCCAGAGGCCGGTATCAAAGACGCCGTGCGGGTGCAGCGAGTTAATGCGGATATTGTCGCCCCCCCATTCCAGCACGGCCACCCGCGCCAGTTGGTTGAGCGCCGCCTTCGACGCCGAATAGGCCGCCGCGCCCGGCCCCGGCGCCGGTACATTCTTCGAGCCGATAATAGCTACCCGCCCGCCCCGCGGCGCCAGCTTTAACAGGTGGTAGGCTTCGCGCATCAGCACCAGGTTGGAATCGAGATTAACCTGCATCACCTTGCGCCACACCTCTAGCGGTAGCGCATCTATGCGACAGCCGCCGGGGAAGATGCCGGCGTTTAGTACCAGCATATCCAGGCCCCCAAAGGCCTGTACGGTCGTTTCAAGCGCGGCAATCAGCGCTTCCTCGCTGGTCACATCGCACATGATGCCGCGATAGTCGGGGCGCTCAAACAGGCCCGTGATGTCCGGGTTAATGTCCAGACCTATCACGGCGGCCCCGCGATCCAGAAAAGCCTCCACGCACGCCTTGCCAATGCCCGACGCGGCCCCCGTCACCAGCATCACCTCTCCCGCAAACATGGGCGGCTCCCGGCGCGTATGCAATTTGGCTTGCTCCAATGACCAGTACTCCATCTCGAAGATGTCCTGCTCGGAGAGGGCGCGGTATTCTTCTAGCGCCGTGGCCCGTACGATAATGTCTATCGTGTTGCGGTAAATGTCGCTGGCAATGGCCGCGTCCTTCGCGGTGCGCCCGGTGGTGAGCATGCCCAGGGCCGCGTCAAGGATAACGCGCGGGGCGGGGTCGAGCATAGCGAGCGGTTGGGCGGCGTGGGGGGCGTGGGTGTCGTAGTAGCGCTGGTAGGCTTCGCGGAAGGCGGGCAGGTTTGCGGCTCCCAGAAGGGGGCGGTTTTTGGTGCGTATCACGTGGTCGGGCGTGGCCGGGCCCTGCTGCGAGATAACCGCCACGTCCGGGCGCTGGATAAAGCCCAGGCATTGCTCGTCGGTGTGGGTGGTCATAATCATGGGGAAGCCGGCTACCTCCGATACCTGGCGGCGCAGTTCGGCAAGCTCCTGGCGCATGGGGCGTTGGGGTAGCGGCGACACGGGCATGGCAATATGCCACGCCTCGCGCTGCTTGAGATAGTCTTCTGCGCGTGTGACCAGATCTAGCATGCGTTCGTAGGATTCCCGCGCCGTGTCGCCAAAGGTAAACAGCCCGTGGTTCATCAGCACCATACCGATGGTCTGGGGGGTAGCCTGCGCGGTAAACAGGTCGTGGCAGCGCTTTGCTATGGGAAAGCCGGAGCGGGTGTAGGGAATAATAACCACCTGCTCCCCGTATAGCTCTTGCACGCGCTCTCCCCCGCCCGGCGTGGCCAGTATCGCCAGCAGCGCGTCGGGGTGGGTATGGTCAACGTAGGGGTGCGGCAATAGCGCGTGCAGCAGCGTTTCGACTGAGGCGGGGGGCGCGTCGGAGCGCAGCACGTGGCGGGTAAGCTCGTTGGCCCACTGCTGGTCGCTCAGCGCGTCGAGCGTGAGCAGACGCACGAGCGGGTGCAGGCGCAGCGGCGTGAACCCCGCGGCGGTGATGGTGTCCAGACTATGCCCGCTGCCCTTCACATACAGCACGTCCTCCTCTTCGCCAAAGATGTCCGGCTCGCGCAGCTTGACGCTGGTATTGCCGCCGCCGTGTAGTACCAACGTGCGCTCGCTTCCAAGCAGGCGCGACGTGTAGACGCGCGGCCCGAGCGGCCCATCAAAGGTCGCCGCTTCCTGCTCATTCCAGAGGCTTTGCATGACCTCTCCTCTCCTTATCCACTCCTTGTTATTCCGCTTCTTCCAATTGTTCCAGCGCTGCTTCGGCTCCCTCGCGCCAGAAGGGGTCGTCGCTCAATGCCAGCACCTCTTCAAAATCAGCAATGGCCTCGTCGGTATTGTCCATAGACTGATGCACCAGGCCGCGGTTGTAATAGGCGTTGGCATAGTCGGGGCGCAGCTCAATGGCGCGGTCATATTGCTCAAGCGCCTGTTCGAAGTTTCGCTGGAAGTAATAGGCCGCTCCCAACCCGATGTGCGCGTCGGCGTTTTCCTCATCCAGTGAAAGGGCTTTTTCATAGTCGTCTATGGCGCGGTCAATTTCATCAAGGCTGGCGTAGGCGCTGCCGCGATTGATGTAGTAGTCGGGGTCGTCGGGCGCCAACAAAATCGCGTCGGTAAAATCTTCTATCGCCCGCTCATACGCTCCATCATCAAAGAAGGTGATGCCACGATTGTTATACTCGTCGGCACTCCCAAGCTCTTCTACGACTTCGGACGGCGCTTCGGTTGGAGCGTCGTCTGCTACGTCGTCTGCTACGTCGTCCGCTGCACTATCGGCGGTGTCTGTGTCTGCTGGCTCGTCTGTTGTAGCGCTATCATCGGTCTGGCCGGCTGGCGTCCAGGTGGGGACGGTCTGGTGTGGGGGTTGGGCACAGGCCGCCAGGAGCAGTACGGACATTGTGAAAACGATAGCCAGTATGAGCAAACGCGGATGGTTCAGGTTCATAGCTTCTTTCTTTCTCTTTGCTTTTTAATAGGGTGGAGAGGCGGGGCCGCGGGGAGGCGGAGAAGCGATGCTTCGGTGACGCGGGGCTTTGCCTCTTCCCCTCGCGCCTCTCCCCTCGCGCCTCTCCCCTCTCAGCGCCGCGCCGCTCAGCCTTCTGCCTTTACCGTCTGGTACAGGTCATAGGCTTGCGCCGGGGTTGCCTTCTCGTGGATAACCGCCTGCAACGAACGCGCCGCCGCGACGGGGTGATCATCCTGCCACACGTTGCGGCCCAGGTTGACGCCAATTGCGCCGCGCTGCATCCCATCGTAAACAAATTCCAGCACCTCGCGGTAGGTTTCACACTTGGGCCCGCCCGCGATAACCACCGGGACGGGGCACGTTTCGGTTATCTTCTCAAATTCTTCGCTGTAGTAGGTTTTCACCACGTTGGCGCCCAGTTCGGCGGCAATGCGGCAGCACAGCGAGAGGTAGCGAGCGTCGCGCTTCTCAAGCTCCTTGCCCACCGCCGTTACCGCCATCACCGGCATACCAAACTCCTGGCACTCGTTAATCAGGTTACCCAGGTTGACCAGCGTCTGGTGTTCGTAGTCGCTGCCGATAAAGACCGACAAGCCCACCGCCGAGGCATTGAGCCGCACGGCCTCGCGGGCCGAGGTGGTCAAGCCCTCGTTGGCCAGGTCGCCTCCCACAATGCTGGTGCCGCCCGACACACGCAAAATAACCGGCTTACTCTCCGCGGCGGTAATGCACGAGCGCAGTACCCCGCGGGTCACAAACAGCGCGTCTACGTAGGGCATCAGCGGGGCGACCATCTCACCCGGCTTTTCCAGGCTGCGCGTGGGGCCCAGGAAATAGCCATGATCCATCGCTAGAAAAAAACAGTGTCCGTCCGACTTGATGACCTGAGACAGACGATTTTGCATTCCCCAATCCATCGTTCTCGCTCCTTTCACATTCCTGCAATCCTTAATTGCGTCCGGGTTCTTCTGTCAGCGTGCAACAATTATAATGCGCGTGGGCCCTGTGTCAATCTGGCGGGGCCAGCGTGGGCGGCAAGGCTACCCCCTGCCGCACCAACCGCGCCACTACCTGCGAACGTTGCGGGGCTACCACAAAACGCCCGGCTGGAGCAGCGCCATTCCCGTCCGGGTGCTGTGTCAAATCCTTGACAAAGAAACATATATCCGACAGCTTCACCCCATCGCGCCCGGCGTCCAGCACTTCGGCAATGTGGGTAACCGCATAGCTCGTGCTCGTCACACGGTCAACCTGCACAATGAGATCGAGCGCGGCGGTTAGCATCTGGCGCACGCGGATCAGCGAAATGGTTGGCTCTGCCGATACCAGCAAGGACTCCAGGCGCGTCAACGTATCCTTGGGACTGCTGCCATATACTCCCACCAACGACCCCCGCACCTGGTTGCGCATTGCCTGGAGTATAGGCAATATCTCGCTACCGCTGGACTCCCCCACGACCACGCGGTCGGGGCGCATATGCAACGCCGCCACCACCAGATCTTTGCGGGTTACCTCGCCGCGGCCCTGTGCGTCGGGCGGCCGCGGCGACAACCCTACCACGCGCGGTTGCGGCAGGGTGAAGTGGTTGCCCACCAGCAATATGCGCTCCTCGTCGGGTATCATCGTGGCGATAGCCCGCAAGATGGTCGTGGTATCGTCGGGTATTTCGCCCGCCACCAGCATATTGAGCCGGCCCGTAACGCCGGCCCGCAATAACGCCACCATGTCCGCATCCCATGCGCTTTGCTGGATGAGCGCTTCGACACCGGGGGGCTCGGTGTGGGCTTTGCGAATGGTTAATACCGGGCCGGGGGCCACTGGCGGAATAATGGCGCAGAGCGTTGCTCCATCGTTTAGCCGCACCGTCACAATGGGCGAAATGGCGGAAAGGTGATAGCCATAGGGCGCAATCAATGCCTGCATGAAACGGAGCATATGATCGTCGCTGGCAAAGTGTATGTCCGCGTCCTCAAGCTGTCCGCTGGCTCGCTCTACATAGACCCGCGCGGGGCCATCCACCATAACCTGCATTACGGTCGGGTCAGACAGCAACGCATCGAGTGGGCCGCCCGGCTCCGCATGACTTAGCGTATCCATAAAATATATCGTTCTCTCGTAAAAAAATGGCTGTGTTATACTACAGTATAATGCATTTGACAATAGCTACAACAACAGCACCGCGCACCTGTCGCCTTATCCAGGCCGGTTGTGTGGACTATCAGCAGGCTTGCCAATGGCAGCGCCACTATCTAGCCGAACGATCGGCGGGGCGCTGTGGCGATACGCTCTTGCTGCTGGAACATCCGCCGACCATTACGCTTGGGCGGGCCGCCCACCGCCAGCATATCCTGCTGCCCGCAGCGGAACTGGCGCGGCGGGGGGTGGCGCTGGTAGAGAGCGACCGCGGCGGCGATGTAACCTATCACGCGCCGGGGCAACTGGTCGGTTATCCTATACTGAAACTTGTTCACTACGGCATCCGGGTGGTAGACTATGTGCGCAATCTGGAAGAGGTGCTGATACGGACGCTGGCAACGTACGAAATTATGGCCGAACGGGTAGCCGGGTTGACCGGCGTATGGGCCTATCACCCCCGCCGCCCCACCGACCCCCCCGCCAAAGTTGCGGCTATCGGGGTCAAGTTTAGCGCCAGCGGCATCACTTCGCACGGCTTTGCGCTCAACATCGCGCCCGACATGCGCGGTTTCAACCTGATTGTGCCATGTGGTATTACCGAACGGGGGGTTACGTCGTTGGAAATGCTGCTTGGCTACGCCCCCACCCGCAACGAGGTGACGGAGCGCCTGGTACGCTGTTTTGCCCAGGTGTTTGGCATAGCGAGCATAGAAACGGTGACGGTGACGGAGACGGACAGAATGGAAACGGCAAACCAGCAGACATACGAAGCGCCTTGACATCCCGTCAAGCGTGCTTCAGAAATTGCGAGGAGCGCCTATGGTAGCGAGTTATATACGCGATGTTATTGTCCGATTGGTACGCAACGATCTGATAAACTTTCTGAGCGACCACGAAGAGGATTTGATGCAGATTTTCCGCGAAGAGATGCAGGCAGTTGATGATCGCGTTGCCGACGAAGAAACGTTTGTTGATTTGCGTCTTGGCTATATGGGTGAGGAATTGCTGCGCGGGGTGTTGAAGGCGCTGCGCCGCTTTCTGAGGGAGGTATAGCCATCGCAGCGCAACCGCCACCGGACAACCAGCACCAGCACGCCGAACAGCGCATCACCGCGCTGGTACAACAGCAGTTCTCCCCCGTAGCGGGGGCCTACGTCGCCAGCACCACCCACGCACAGGGAGCCGACCTGCAACGCTTGCTGGCCCTGGCCGCGCCGGCCGGCCCCGAGCGGGTGCTGGATGTGGCGACCGGCGGCGGGCATACCGCGCTGGCCTTTGCGCCGCGGGTGCGCTCCGTTGTGGCCCACGATATTACCTTGAGCATGCTCCGCGCTGCGCGCGACCACATCACCGCGCAGGGAGGGCACAATGTTACCTACTGCCGCGCCCCCGCCGAAGCGTTGCCCTTTGCGGCGGCATGTTTCGACCTGGTGGTGTGCCGCCTGGCCGCGCACCACTTTGCCAATACTCGCGCCTTTGTGGCCGAAGCGGCCCGTATCCTCCGCCCCGGCGGATACCTGCTTATCTCCGACCACGTGGGATTGAATGATCCCGAACTGGATGCCTTTATGGATCGCTTCGAGCGCTGGCGCGACCCCGGCCATGTCCGCGCCTATAGCCGTAGCGAGTGGTTGTCCTTCTGTCGCGCTGCTGGTCTGGCGATGCAACACACGGAGGATGCGCCGTTGCAACCCTACGAGTTCGGCTCGTGGACAGCGCGTATCCGTATGCCCGACGCCGAACGCGACGCGCTGGAACGCTGGTTGCTGGCTGCGCCGCCGCGCTTCCGCGACTATTTTGCTATACGCGCAGAGCAGGGCCGCATTGTCTCGCTGCAAGGGACGCTGGCTATCTGGATGGCCCGCAAAGCGGGGTGAGGCGGGAGGCGAGAGGCGAGAGGCGAGAGGCGAGAGGCGAGAGGCGGTGAGACGAGAGGCGGTGAGACGAGAGGCGGGAGCGGGGAGGCGGGAGGCGCGGGACGCACGCTATGGTTATGATACCTATTGAGAAGAGGAGAAACACCCGATGGGAAAGAAACCGGTTGCTTCGTTGGAAGAATCTGTATTGCCGGGCATGTGGGCCCTCGTCACTGGCGCGTCAAGCGGTCTGGGGGCCGACTTTGCCCGCCAACTGGCCGCCCACGGCACAAACCTGGTGCTGGTAGCCCGCCGCGAAGAGCGCTTGCAGACGCTCAAAATGGAGCTTACCGCGCACCATTCCGTCACGATCCACGTTATCCCCATGGATCTGGGCACCCCCGACGCGCCCCAGAACCTCTACGACCGCCTCAAGCAGCAGGGCTTGAGCATAGACATGCTCATCAATAATGCCGGCTTTGGGGCCTATGGCCGCTTTACCGAGATACCCGCCGAACAAGAGCGTAGCATGCTGCAACTGGATATTGTAACGCTGGTTGGGCTGACGCGCCTGTTTGCCGCGGATATGCTAAGCCGCAAGCGGGGCTATATCCTGCAAGTTGCCTCGCTTGGCGCGTACCAACCCACCCCGACGATGGCCAGCTACTGCGCCGCCAAAAGTTTCGTGCTGAACTATGGCCATGCTGTCCACCACGAGTTGCGCAATACGGGGGTAAGCTGTACCGTGCTGAGCCCCGGCTATACCGCCACCGAATTTAACAAAGTCTCCGGGCAGCGCGGCAACCTCTACCAGCGGCTCGCCATGATGAAAAGCGAGGACGTGGTACGCATTGGCATCAACGCGATGCTCCGGCGCAAGCCTTCGGTGGTGGCGGGCCGCTTCAACGCGGTTGCGGCGTGGAGTAACCGCCTGATGCCGCGCACCTGGGCCACCACGCTGGCTTCCTGGCTGATGCGCCAGTAGCCACGGCAGAAAGCCAGACGCCCACAGCCGGAACGACCGTGAGCGCCTGTTGTTTCACAAGGAAGTCAGAAAGAAGTTTTCCCATAGGTTAAAGGAGAACCTCTCACATCACCCATTGCTGTTGTCCACCATTCGTGGGCCATTATACCATAGTGCATCGGCATTGCTTGTTCACGTTTGGTAGGCATGCAAGGCACGCAACCAGTGCCCGATATACCCATTTCTTGATCATTACGCATGCTCGTTAGCGCAGTTCGTACGTTACCTGTACCTGGATGGTGAACGTCTCTTCGCCGGCCTGGATGGGCGTTTGTGGCGCGGATTGCGCCGTGTCGGTACTTAACCCCCTATCAATATTTTGGAAAACCACCTGGACGGGTACGCTCCCTTCGGTAATCACCAGCACCTCTCCAAGCGTGGCGTCGCCGGCTTTGGCCAGTTGCCCGGCTTTGCGTTTGGCATTGTCCATCGCCTTTTCGCGGGCCTGTTCGTAAAACTCTCTGGGATCATCCACGCTAAACGAGATGCCATAGATATTGTTGGCTCCCACCGAGACAACCTGATCGAGCAATTCGCCGGCCTGGTCAAGGTCGCGGATCGTTACCGCCACGGTGTTGGACACGCGGTAGCCGGTGATGTCGCGGCCATCTTTGTCATAGGTCGAGCCAATACCGAAACTGCTAGTCTGGATGTCCTTTTCCGCGATGCCCAGTTCCTTCAATTCCGAAATCACGTTGGTGGCGCGGATGTTGTTTTCTTGCAGGGCTTCGTCGGCGCTCTCCGCTTCGGTTTCAACGCCAATGCGGATATGGGCCGTGTCGGGGGCGGCTTTGATTTCGCCCATACCCATGACTGTCACCTGTCGGGTGGTGGCGGGGGTGTTGCCGGTCTGGGATTGGGCCCGGGCGGGGACGGCATCACTGTTGTTGCTCAGCGTTACGACCAGCGCAATGAGTAAGACACTGGCAAATGCGCCGATAACGGCCAGAATTCGTTGTTCCATCGTAATATCCTCCTTCATCAATGAGTTATGGTGGGGTGGGTATCATAGTGCCCACCCCATTGCTTTGTTATGATAAAGGAGACGTGCTGGTTTTGTAAAAAGTTCCCGTCAGGTGACGGTCGGTTCGGGGGTTGCATCGGGAGGGGAAGCAGAGGGCGTCGCTGTCAAGTGCGGCAGGGGGGTTGCGTTGCGCAGTTTGACAATTTCAACATCACTCAAGCTAATACTCTGCGAATTGGCCGCAATACGCCGAATAAGACGCGAGAGCACCTGACCGGGCCCCAGTTCGACAAAGGTTTCAATCCCTTCGCTCACGGCGGTCTGGATAGAACGTGTCCACTGGACGGGGAGCGTAAGCTGGTCGGCAAGCTCCTGGCGCAGCTCGTCAACACCGGTGATGGACTGGGCGGTCACGTTGGAGAGCAGCGGAATTTCGGGGGGGTGGAAGGTAAAGTTTTGCACCGTTTCGCGGAAGTTCTGGGCGGCCTGTTGCATCAGCGGCGAGTGCGAGGCTACCGTAATCGCAAGCTGTTGCACAACTTTTGCGCCGCGCTCTTTGGCCAGTTTCATGGCGACGTGCAGGGCGGCCTGTTCGCCGCTCAGCACGCTCTGGCCCGGTGAGTTGTCGTTGGCCAGGGTAACGATGCCGTGCGATTGCGCTTCCAGACACACTTGCTGAAGGGTATCGCGGTCAAGGCCAATGATGGCCGCCATCCCGCCGGGTTGTTGGGTGCTGCTCTCCTTCATCAGGCGGGCCCGCTCGCTCACCAGTTGCAGGGCGTCTTCAAAGCTGAGGACGCCGGCCGCAACCAGGGCCGTAAATTCGCCCAGGCTGTGCCCGGCCACCATCACCGGGGCAATCGTCTTGCCCAGAACATCCTGGCAATATTCCTTGAGCGATTCAAGACAGGCAATACTTACGGTAAAGATGGCCGGCTGTGTGTTAGCCGTGTCGTCCAGTGCTTCCTGGGGGCCTTCAAAACAGAGGGTGGAGAGGGGGAAGCCAAGCACTTCATCGGCACGGTTAAATATGTGCAGAGCGGCGGAAAAGTTTTCGTATAAATCTTTGCCCATGCCCACATATTGTGACCCCTGTCCGGGGAACACGAAGGCTATTTGTTCTTTTAGAGAGTCGATTTTGTCCACTCGTTGCTCCTCGCGGCACCTTAACTTGTTGTTTTTCTTTTACTATTGTAAAGTATACCCGATATAACGCAGTGCGGCAACGGCTACATAATAGCTTCAAGAGTATAGCATGGCTTTGCAACCGGTTCAACTGCGCTTGCGCGGGGGGCGGGTTCTTTACTATACTATTATGTCTTATGGATGGAGGCAGGCAAGGGGCAAATCAGCACAGGAGTTTGATCAGTAGTTGTTACGGGTATGTTAAGATTGTGTGAAGTTCCAGGCAGAGGAGGTAGAACCATCATGGAGATAGAAGCCAAATTTCGGGTAGAGGATGATCATGTGTTTACGACGCTGCCGGTGTTGCACAGCCTGGGAGCGTATATTCTGCATTCGGATGGGTACGTTGAGCAACAGCACAATACCTACTACGATACCGCCGATAAGCGCTTGCAAGCGGCGCGCTATGGGTTGCGCTTGCGGGAGATTGAGGGACATTGTGTGGCGACGTTGAAAGGGCCGGGCCAGGTGCGCGACGGGGTACACCACCGCGGCGAGTGGGAGGTGGAGACACATTCGCACGATCTGGCGCACTGGCCCGAGAGCGAGGCGCGGACGCACACAATGATGCTGGTGGGGGACGCCGAACTGTTGCCAATGCTCTCTATGGAGACAAAGCGGCGGCGCATAACGGCGGTGCGCAACCACCAGGAACTCGCGGAGTTGTGCCTGGACGAGGGGCATATCAGTGCGGGGGAGCGTTCGCTGCCCTTCCGAGAGCTGGAAATCGAGTTGCTCCCTGCTGGAACTGAAGATAATCTCCAGGAATTGATAACGCTGTTAAAAGAGCATTTTGTACTGGTGCCAGAGAACCGTTCAAAACTAGAGCAGGGGCTGGCGCTAATAGAAGGGAAAACGTGAGATGAGTCCGGACACCATTTTTTCGCAGTATCGGGTGGATGTGGCGCACACGCGCCACGTTGCTGGTTTGTCGCTGGCGCTGTTTGACAGCGTGCGGCGGGCGTATGATTTGCCGCGCAAGGCGCGGGGCTTGATTGAGCTTGGCGCGTGGCTGCATGACGTGGGCGTATCTACGGATGTGGCACAACATCATATCGTTGGGCGCGACATTGTATTAAGTACAGATCTGTCTGATCTAGATGAGGATCAACGCGCGATTGTGGCGTGTCTGGTTGCGTTTCATCGCAAAAAAGTGCGTCCGGAGCAAGAGCCGTCCTTTCTCCGATTGGGCAAGAAGCAACGGCAGATAGCCTTGCAGCTTGCGTCGCTGCTGCGCGTCGCCGACGGCCTGGATTATTCGCATACGCAGACGACACACATTCAGGCGTGCGATGTCTCCGACGGGGCGGTACGTCTGTCTGTGGCCGGCCCCCACGCCGAGGGGGATGGCTCGCGGGCGGTGAAGAAGGCCGACCTGTGGCGCAAGGTGTTGGGTAGCGCGGTAGAGGTGACGCCGACCGCGCCGTCGGAAGCGGAGGCTGCGCTGGCGGATCTAGCTATGCCTGCGCTTGACATACGGCCGCTGGTGGGAGAGGATAGCCTGTCGGAGGAGGTACGCCGGCTGATGCGGCGCTATTTCCAGAAGATGCTGGAACAGGAGTGCGGCGTACGGGCCGATAAGGACATCGAGTTTGTGCATGATATGCGGGTAGCGACGCGCCGCCTGCGGGCACTTTTCCCGCTGGTGGAGGAAGTGGCCCCGGTCAAACAGGTACAGGCGTGCCGCCGCGGCACGCGCAAGATTGCGCGGGTGCTTGGGTCGGTGCGCGATGGCGATGTTTTTCTCAAGCAGATAACCACCGCTATGCAGGAGATGCCGGAGGCGCAGCGCGAGGGGATGCAACCTCTCACCGATGCGCTACGGCGGGATCGGGCGGCGGCGTTCAAGGGACTGATTGGGGTGCTGGACTCGGCGGAGTATGCGGCGTTCAAGCGCGATTTTGCGGCGTTTATGACCGACGATGCTGCGCAGTGGGATTCGCGTTTGCGTCTGCGTGATATGGTGGGAAGTACGCTGCTGCAACGCTATGAGCAACTCCGCGCCTACGAAACGCAGATTGATATGGCCAATCTTGCCGACAATGACGATACCGTGCTGCACGAGGCGCGGATCGCGGGCAAGCGGTTGCGCTATCTCTTCGACCTGTTTGGCGACCGCTTTGGTAAATATTTGCAGCCGGTGTTGGAGTCGCTGGTAGCCTTGCAGGAAAATCTGGGGGCGCTACAAGATATTGCGGTCGCAAAGGCGTATGTGGCGCAGGTACCGGCCAACGAGGCGCAGCAGCAGGCGCTGGATGCGTACGTGGCAAGCCGCGACGCGGAGCGGCTCCAGTTGTTGCAGGAGTTTCCGCAGGTGTGGCAGCAGATTGTGGGGGCGACCTATCGCCGCCGGTTGATGGAGTTGATTATTCACGTGTAGGACAGAGAGGCGGAGAGGCGAGGAGGCGAGGAGGCGAGGAGGGGAGGAGGGGAGGGCGGGTATCGGGTGTCGAGTGTCGGGGGAGGTGGGGATATTGCCTCCCCTGTCTATTTGCCCGGTTGCCAAAACGAGAAACTAATCAGAAGAAGAAGGGGGATTTTTTTATGCAAGCTGTGACGTACCGCACAGCCAATTCTTACCGTGGAATGTTGTTTATTGCGATGACCGCGTTTCTGTGGGGCACCGTAGGCGTCGCCAGCAAGGGAATCCATGAGGCGGCGTATACGAATGCGCTTTCGCTGAGTTTCTTTCGGTTGGCGCTGTCCACCCCGGTATTTTTGCTGGCGTGCCGGCATCTGGTCGGGCCCCGTATGCTGGCTATCGAGAGGCGCGATCTCTGGATTGTGATGGTGATGGGGGTGTCGCTGGCGATCCACCAGATCACCTACTTTGCCGCTGTCGAGGCCCTGGGGGTGATGGTCGCGGTGCTGGTGGCTATCTGTAGCGCCCCGGTGGTGGTGGCGTTGCTTTCGGCGTTACTCCTGGGGGAGCGTATGACCCATCGGGTGTTGCTGGCGCTGGTTTGTGCGCTTGGCGGCACGGCGTTGCTGGTGGCTCAACCCGATACTGCCAGTGTGAAGCCAATTACCTTTGGTGGCGTGCTGCTGGCGCTTGCGGCCGGCTCAAGCTATGCGGTGGTGGCGCTGTGCAGTCGTTCGCTGGCGGGGAATTATCACCCGCTGCAACCGATTAGCATAGCCTTTGTTCTGGGCACCATTCTGGTTTTGCCGTTTGTGCTGTTCACGGGGGGCGGTCTGGCGCTGTCGTATCCGCCGCAGGGATGGCTGCTGCTGCTCTACATTGGGATGTTGCCCACGGCACTGGCCTATTTGCTGTTTGTGTCGGGGTTGCGTACGACAACGGCAACTGTCGCCAGCATTATTACGCTGCTGGAACCGCTGACCTCGACGGTGCTGGCCTGGTTTATCTTCCGCGAGCAACTGGGCCCACGGGGGGTGCAGGGGGCTATTCTGTTGCTGGCGGCTATGATGCTGTTGCTCTGGCAACCGTCGCGGCCCAGACAGGCCGGGGTGTAGGGGGTCGTCGGGTATAGGGTATCGGGGGTCGGGGGGCAGGGGGCAGCTAACGGCTAACGGCTAACGAATGTGGTACAATGAAGCCGAATACCCGCCACCCATAGCCGTGAGCCGATAGATGAGCCAGCCTTTACGAGTATTTCTCTGCCACGCACGCGAAGATGGAGACACCGCCCTGAAGCTCTACGAGCGGTTGCAACGGGACGGCTCTCAGCCATGGCTTGATAAGCAAGATTTGTTGCCGGGGCAAAAATGGCGCGAGGAGATACCCAGAGCGGTTAAAAACGCGCATGTCGTCCTGGTATGCCTGTCCGCGCACGCGGTAGGGAAAGCGGGATACCTCCAACGCGAAATCAAACTGGCGCTTGATGTGGCTGAAGAACAACCCGATGACACTATCTGGGTTATACCGGTGCGTCTGGATGCCTGCGATGTCCCCGACCGATTGAGCGACTATCACTGGTGCAACTACTTTGAAAACGATGGCTATGCGTTGCTGAAGAAGGCGTTGCACAAGCGGGCAGGGCAGGTGGGGGCGGGG
>DAOTUK010000106.1:0-3333 GCA_034437375.1 Chloroflexaceae bacterium
TCCCGCCCACCCCCACCCCTACCCCCATACCGCCGCCCCCTTCCCCCACGCCGCCCCCGCGTGAACTGTCGGTAACCTATGGCCCACAAACTATTGACATTGCCGTTATCGAAGCGGGCGGCCCGACTATCCCCGTGGTGAGCGTCGAGAGCCGTTTTAACCACCCGCTCTTTGATGATTTTGTCGTCCTCTCCCCCGACGGAAACTATGTCCTCTACGCCACATCTGAAATTACCAACACCATGAACGCCGCGCTGTGGGTGGCGCATGTGGATGGGTCGGGCACCTATCGCGTGGCCCAGTTTAGCGATCAGCTCTGGTCGGCGCCGCCCATCTGGTCGCCCGACTCTACCCACATCGCCTATGTGACCAAAGCGCTCGACTCACCTCCCGACGACGGGTTGCAACTCTGGATGATGCAGCGTGACGGCAGTAACCCGGCTCTGATCCAACAGGGTGCCCCCTTCCGCCCATCGTTGTTTGCGCACATGCCAGAGGGGGTACTGCGTTGGAGCGCGGATGGGGCCCACATCACCTACAACGACCGCTGGTCAACGCCGCCGGGCCGCTTCAGTATCGAACTTGCAACCGGTATTACGTCCCGTTCCGATAGTCCCAAGCAAGCGGCCCTGCTTGAACAGCGTCTCGCTCCCAGGGCCGTACCGTCGCTGGCGTGTCCCTTTCCGGTGCTGAACCAGAAGAACTACGCCGCATTTATGTTCCCCTGCGAGCAGCGGATTTGTCGTGCGGGGTGCGCGGTTACTGCCGCCTCGTTGTTGTTGACCTACTACGGTGTGCCAACCACTCCCGCCACGCTCAATACCTGTATGGCTGAACTGGCCTGCCCGCTCTGGTGGGGCGATGTTGCCGCGCAATGTAGCCAGGGTATGGTACAGGGCATCAGCTTTCTGGAACCCTTTAGCTACGCCGCGCTGGATGAGGAACTGGCGGCCGGTCGCCCCGTTATTGTGCATATCACCACACCCACCGGCGGAACGCATTTCGTGGTTGTGACGGGTGGGGGTGGCCAGGTGCCCGGCGGCTATACCATCAGCGACCCGGTGGATGGCAGCAGCACGCGCACGCTGGCCCGCTATGCCGACCACGGATGGACGCTGGCCCAGGTGTACCGCTATAGCGGGCAACCCACCTGTGCCGACGCCACCGGCAGCGACCCCGACGGCGGGCCCATAGCCGCCGGCCAGGTTATCAGCGGCACGATTGGTGCGCCGGGCGATAGCGATGATTTCTTCCTCAACGTTGCGGCGGGCGATACGGTTGATCTTCAGGTGCGTGCTTCTGATAATCCGCTTGATCCCTACGTGGTGCTTTATGATCCCGCCGAAATGTATGTTATCCACGACGACGATAGCGGCGGGGGGGGCGACGCGCTGTTGCGTGGGAGCGTGGCCACCGGTGGCCGCTACCGTATCCGCGTGGGGGGCTATGGCGACAGCAGCGGCCCCTATACCCTGGTGGTGCGCGGGGGCAGCGGCCCGTAAGGGGGACGCGAGGGGTGGGGGAGAGATCCCAGGCAACGGCCCCATATATGTGAACACGTGTGCCGTCGCCAGCGCCGTTTGCCATGCACGCCAATTTTCGCTATACTAAAGGCGTGCGATTTTACGATGATAAAGGGGGTGAAAGAGAAGACGAACGAGCGTAGGAATGGGCAAGCATGTTGTTCTCCACAATGGAGAGAACAAATATATACAGAGCCCCTTCCTGGTTCGTACCGCCTCGTACAACCATGAGAGTAGACCGACGCGAAGGTGAATCTGTTGATCAGTTGATACGGCGCTTTAACAAGGGCGTAGTTTCCGAGCGCATTACCAAGATATATCGTGATAAAATGCACTTTATTTCGAAAAGTGAGCAGCGCAAGGAGAAACGCCGCCGTGCAGAGCGCAACCGACGTAAGAAAATGTCAAAGTCGTACTAAACAATCCCGTGATGATGATTGAACTTAATCCGGTGGTACCGCCCGTTCTTATTGGCACGGATGGTACCACCAGCAACGTACGGTGTGGCACCCTCTTGCTGTGGGGTGTCTTTTTGTGTTCCTGGGTGTTGCTCATGTTTCCCATTGTCCTGCTGTTTTCCATGAACCAGGAGCCGAATGTCTGATACGCACACGATGGCCCATATCTGGAGTATTATTCTCAACTGGAATTGCCCCGAAGAGACGTGCGCGTGTGTTGCGGCGTTGCGTCCTACCGTGGCCCCCGCTTCTATTATCGTGATAGATAATGGCTCGCAGGATGATTCGGTCGCGCTCTTCCGCCGCCGGTTGCCCGATGTCGTTCTGATGCCCTTGTCCGCCAATTATGGGTTTGCCAGAGCGATGAACCTGGGGATACGGCATGCTATAACCCAGGGGGCGACGGCGGTTTTGCTGCTCAATAATGATGCTATGGTTGCCCCCGATATGGTGGAATGTCTGGCGCAGCATATGTTTGCCACGCCGCGCTGTGGGATAGCCAGTGCCAAGGTTTACCTGAGCGACAAGCCCGGCCATCTCTGGGCCGTGGGCGGGCGCTATACCGGCCGCCGCGTTATCAACCTGGGGTCGGACGAGCCAGACCAGGGGCAGTATGACGCGGCTTCACTTGATTATGTGTACCTTTGTGCAGCGCTCCTGCGTACCGAGATGGTACAGGCCGTGGGCGGGTTCGACGAGCAATTCTTTATGTACTACGAGGATATTGACGTGAGCTTGCGTGCGCGTGCGGCCGGCTATAGCGTTGGCCTGGTTCCGTCGGCGCACGCCTGGCACCATGGGTCGCGCAGTACCCGCGATGCTCCCGCGCTCAAACACTTCTACGAAGCGCGGAGCCGACAACTCTTCTTTGCCAAACATCTGGCCTGGTATGACAAGCCACGTTTTTATGCGGCCGAAGTGCGCTATGCGCTGGCGCTGAGTGTACGCTGGTTGCTGGCCGGCAAGCGCGATACGGCCCTGGCATACCTGCGCGGCTGTGCCGCCGCGTTCAACCCCTCACCCGCCGTACGAAGCGGTGAATATCGCCCTGGTGCTTTTCGCTAATAGCGTGGGCTATACCCTATGCACGTCTATGCGTTTGGCGGTGGGTATGGTACCATACCAGTGATGGGTGATGCGTGATGCGAGGAACGGTAGATACGAACGCACACGATGCCACGGAATATATGAAGTAATGCCATGGTACCATGCGATCCAGGCTCGCTCGTAGGCTCTGGGTTGCAGCAAGGGAGTACAGACTATGACTGTGGAAGCACTGACCAGTCGGGTAGATCGGGTAGAAATTTCCATGGACGACCTGCGCCATATTGTGGCGGCAACGTCCGAGGCCG
>DAOTUK010000107.1:0-34141 GCA_034437375.1 Chloroflexaceae bacterium
GATTATCACCACCGAGCGCGTGCTGTATCTGGAAAGCCGGGTTCTGGGGTTGGAATTGCACCTGGCGCAGGGAGCGTTGCGGCTGTACGACCCGGTGCAAGCCACCTATCTGCTCTCCTATGATGAGCAAGTCGAAGCCCGCTTGCAAGCCGAAGCTCGTATCCAGGCGCTTGAAGCCGAACTGGAACGGTTGCGGGGCGGCCAGGGATAGCTTCACCCCCCACCCCCATACAGCGCGTAGGATGCTCGTTTGCCAGCAGTAGGTATGGCATGGCTCTATTCGCTACTGGTGGGCCCTGCTTCGCCGACAGAGGCGTGGACGTTGTATTCAAAGCCCGTCTGCTCCGCAACCATGGAAAGGATTTTTTGCGTCGAGCGGTGGGGGCGATGCATGCCAACCTCCCACTCGCTAATAGTTTGCTGGCGTACTTGCAACTCTTCGGCCATCTGGCTCTGGGTTATACCCAGGTGTTCGCGCAGGGCCCGTATTTTTTTACTGTCCCAGACTTGCAATGGTTGCTTGCGCCGCTTTGTCAAGGGTGGATAGGTATATTCTTCGCTCATAAAGCACCTCTATTAACAATTCTGATCGCTCAGAATAGCTACTATCTATCTCCGCCTATTTTAACACGACAACGGATAGTTCCAAAACCATATCATACATCCCATGTGTGGGCCGCTTGCAACGAAACTTGCAGGCAATGACGGGCCACGTCTACCCCAAAGTGGCGGGGAGTATTGCTTGCTGGCTCCACGCCGGTGGCATAGTTGGTGATATAGGCCAGCGCGGCATAGGCAATACCGAGTTCCTGGGCCAGAAATATTTCAGGGATCATCGTCATACCCACGATGTCGGCCCCCATCCGTTCAAAGCCGCGTATTTCAGCGGCCGTTTCCAGGCGCGGGCCTTGCGAACAGGCGTACACCCCCACGGGGAAGGTGCGTACGGTGGTTGCACGGGCCGCGTCGAAGAGAGCCGCCCGCAACGGAGCACTGAACAGGTTGGCATTGGGTACGTTCTGGGGCGACGCGGGGGGGAGAGCCACAAGGGGGGTGGGCGACGTGGGGTGGTCTGGTTCGTACGCAAAGCTCCGTGGGCGAGCGCGGGTAAAGTCAAGCAAACCATCGGGTACCACCATGTCGTGCAGTTCGAGCAGCGGGTTAATGGCCCCGACGCCGTTCCATCCCAGAATAGCCCGCACCCCAATGGCATAGGCGGCCCAGAGATTGGCGCGCGCGTTGATAAAAGGGGGCGTCCGTTCAAGCTGACCGATACCATGCCGCGAAGCAAACGCGATATGCTGGTTATGCTCGTCGAGCAAGAAGATGGGAACAGCCGGGCCATAGGGGGTGTCTATGTCTATCCGCTGCGTCGGGCCCAGGTCTTGCTCAAGGTTTAGATGGTACGCGGCTGTGCCGCCAAGAATGAGTATCATACTTACTTTATGCCTGGTGGTAGGTAGCCATATCTCCCGGTTGGAAGATGCCGCGTTCGGTAATGATGTGGGTTATCAGGTCGGGGGGGGTCACATCAAAGGCGGGATAGTAGGCTTCGACGCCGGGCGGGGCGGTCGTCTGTCCGTTACATTGTAATACTTCGGTGGGGTCGCGTTCTTCTATTGGGATGCTGGCACCATCGGGGGTGGCGGGGTCGGGGCCGTCATAGCCAAGTACCGAGAATGGGATGGTGTGGCGGGCCGCCACCACCGCGTACTGGTAGGTGCCTATCTTATTAGCGATGCTGCCATCCAGGGCGATACGGTCTGCCGCGGTCATATAGCGCGTGACCTTGCCCCGTTGAAAGCAGAAGCCGGCCATATTGTCGGTGAGGAGGGTTACCCGTACGCCTATCTGGAAGGCCTGGTGGGCTGTCAGGCGGGCTCCCTGGAAGTAGGGGCGGGTTTCGTTGACATAGAGATGCAGTTGTTTGCCCTGTTCGCGGTAGGCGGCAAAGAGCATCCAGTTGAGCGCCGCGCCGGCAAAGCAGTGGGTCAGGATGGTATCGCCGTCGGAGAGGATGGTGGCGGCGTGGCGACCGCACGCTTCGGCCACCTTGTCGCCATGGGCGACCTGCGCTTCGACAAAATCAGCCAGCGCGTGCTCGACATTGTTGCCGGCCAACAGGGCATCATCGGCGACGCGCAGCGCCTGGTTCAAGATATGGTTCAGATCGTCGGCGGTGGGGCGGGTATAGCGAAGCGATTCGGCTGCTTGAATCAGGGCGACGCGCTGGTAGTCGCCGGGCCAGGTTTGGTAGGAACGGGCCGCCAGCGCCAACCCGTAGCCGGCCACGTAGGCCAGCGGGGGGCCGCCCTGAACAACCATCGTGGTAATCGCGTTTGCGACTTCATCCAGCGAATAGCAGGGCACAAATACCGTTTCGTTGGGGTAGCGTCGGCGGTCAAGCACCATAACGCGCCCATCGGTACGATCATAGTAGAGTGTTCTACCGCGCCGTGTGAGGAGCGGAAGTACCATTGGTTTTAAACCTTCCTGCGGTTGCATAGGCTATGCCGGCTTGCAGGGTGCCGCGGGTAATAATACCGCTCATATCGGCCCCCAATTGTACCAGCGTCTGGGCCAGGGTGGGGCTAATACCGGTCAGGAGTACCTGGGTGCCGAGCAACCGGGTAGACTGGGCCGCCTCTAGCAAGACGTTGGCTACCTGCGTATCTACCATTTGCACACCAGTTATGTCAATAATAGCAACTTCGGCCCGGTGTTCGGCCACGCCTTCGAGCAAGCGTTGAATGATTTGCTGAGCCCGTCGGCTATCAATGGTGCCGACCAACGGCATCACCAGCACGGTATCGGTGATAGGCATCAGGGGGGTTGAAAGTTCCTGAATGGCTTGCTGTTGCGCTTCAAGTATCTGTTCCTGCAAGTGGGTACGGGATTTTTCAGCTTCAAGCAGTTGTAGCCGTTTGCTGCCCAGATCGGCCAGCATGGCGGTAAACATTGAGAGATAGTTCAAGGTAGGGGTAATGCGCTCGCGCGAGACGATAGGCACCTTTGCCAGGGCTTCCATATAGGCCGCTTCATCAAAGCCCATTTCGCGGGCCTGCTGGCGGAAATAGATTTCATCTGGGGGTTCAAGCAGAAATTGCCCGGTGAACATCGTGCCCACATGGGTACCATTCACGATGATGGGGTTTGCGACATCTACGAGGCCGTTGGCGCATTCATACATCACGTGGGTTTCGCCCTGGCCCAGGTGGCGGGCGATATACATATCGCTCTTTTTGCAGCGCTCTTCACAAACCGGGTTGGCGCGGTGGAATTTGACGCAAATATCCTGCCACCCGGAGGCGGTGAGGATAGTACCTTCGGCATCCAGGATGGCGCTTGGCACCGCAGTTGCTTCAAAGAAGAGATCCATCAACTCCTGCAACTGGGGGATGTCTACTAGATCGGTCAATTTTAGCGAGTGCATATCGGGCCCCTTTAGTGGTCTGCGTTGGTGCAAACCGTATCCCTTCTAGTGTAACGAATTTTGCTGCTGGAAGCAATGCGTAGAGTTACGTAGATTGTGCTGGTGGTTGGGGGACACCCCAATCAGGGTTGCTATAGTATTCCGTGGCTTCGTGCGCGTTCGCATCACCTGTCCTCGCTTCACGCTTCACCCATCACAGTATTACCCCCGGAACTTTTGCTTATGTGGTATCGTTAATCATAGTATCTGGTATGATGAAAAGGGCAGCGCGTTGCCCCGGCATGGTCAGTGATGAGGGAGGATAGCTATGGGTTATGGAAAGAGGTCTACGAGAAGTTATGCGCCTGTACGGTTGGTGGTGTTGTTGATGCTGCTGCTCAGCACCCTGAGCCCCTACGGTGTGCGGGCCGCAGAGCCGCCAACGCCAACCAGTACCGGGCCAGGCCCAGGCCCCGCTGAACCGGGCCTGCGCCAGAACGATGGCACCGTCGTCTATTTGCCGATTATCCGGCGGACAGACCGCGCGAGAAGCCAGACACCACAGCCTGTGGTTATCCAGCAATCGCCGGCGCGGGGGGAAGAGTTTTCGCCCGATGAAACTATCGAACTGGTCTTTGACCGGCCTATGAACAGGCAGGCCGTGCAGAAGGCTTTTTCGCTGGTAGAGGTTGGGCCGGTGCAAGAGCCAGACCCGCCGGACGGGGGCGGGGGCGATGGCGACACCGGCGCGCCAGACCCGCGCGATACGCCAGACCCGGCCTTGTCTCTGAATACCACAGCGGCCCAGACCCAACCGGCCGCCGCCGTAGCCGGGCGCTTTACCTGGGCCGACGAACGGACTCTGCACTTCCAACCGGATGCCGCGCTGAACCGTTCGGCTTCGTACGAGGTGGTGCTTGGGGAACAGGCCCGCGCCAGAGACGGCAAATCTCTGGGCGACGGCTACCGCTCCCGCTTTGTCACGGCCGGCTTTCTGGAAGTGGGGCAGGTTATCCCCGCCGACGGCACGCCCGACGCAGCGGTAGATTCCGATATTACGGTTATCTTTAACCGCCCGGTGGTGCCTTTGAAGGTGGTCGAAGAGCAGGACAATTTGCCCCAACCGCTGCGCTTTGAACCAGCGGTTACGGGCAGCGGCGAATGGCTCAATACCTCCATTTACGTCTTTCGCCCCGACAAGCCCTTGCAGCACCGCACAAGCTATACCGCCACCGTTGCCGATACGCTGGTAGATATACACGACAACCCGATGACCGGCCCCTACCAGTGGAGCTTTACCACAACCCAACCACCCGAAGTGCAGGTCGTATCTGTCTCGCCCTGGGACGCACGCGATCAGGTGCCCATTGAGGAGGTTGTTACGGTCACGTTTGACCAGCCGGTTGACGCAGCCTCCGCGCGTGCCGCATTCCATCTGCGCTCTGGGGGCAACGAGGTACCCGGCGCCATGCTGGTGACAGACCAGACGCTGGTCTATACGCCGGCACAGCGGCTTGGCTTCAACCAGCAGTATGAGCTAACGCTTGACGCCGGTCTGCAAAGCGGGGTGGGCGGGCGCCCGCTGCCCACCGACTACCGCAGCACCTTCCAGACGGTGCCCCTCCCGCGCATTGTGAGCACCACCCCCGCCGACGGCGAAACCAGCGACAATCCCTATAGCCCCTTCGTTATCTACTTTAGCGCCCCCATAGATCCCGATACGGTGATGCCCAATATCACGATAGAACCGACACCGGACGAGGAGGATATAGAAACTTACTATAGTCAGCATAACAATGCTTTCCATATTTATTTTGGTGCGCTGCCCTCCAGCGCGTATACCATTGCGATTGGGCCAAACATCCGCGACCCCTACGGCAACAGCACCGGCCAATCGCGCACGGTGCGCTTCCGTACGCCCGGACTCGACCCGGTTGTCTATCTGGCAACTCCGGGCCAGATAGCGACCTATAGCGCCTATAACCCGACGCGCATAGGGCTGCAATCAGCCAATATACCCCAGGCGTCGCTCTCGCTCTACCGCTTGCAACAGCAGCATCTGTTTGATTATTATGGGCGCGAAGTCCCCAACGACGCCCAACGCTTGCGCCAATGGGGTGCGCCGCTCAATACCCCGCAAGACCGGTTGACCTATAGCCAGGTGCCGGTGGATGCGCAGGGCGGGGCCCTGGAGCCGGGCATCTATCTGGTAGAGCTTGAACAAACTGAAGCGTGGCGAAACAGCACCCATACGCTGGTTGTCTCTACCATCAACCTGACGTTGAAAGCGGGTGAGCGCGATGCGCTGGTGTGGGCCAGCGACCTTGAGAATGGCGAGCCCTTGCCCAATATCACGATAGATTTTTACGACCAGCAGCAGCAACGCCTGGGCAGCGCCACCACCGATAGCGAGGGGATAGCGGCTATAACCTTTGATCGTACCGAGAATACCGGCGTGGTCGCCATTGCACGCCAACCCTTCGCGGCTGTCTCTTCTAACTGGCCGAGCGGCACAAGCGCGTGGGACTTTGGCGTACCGGGCACAAACAATCTGGACGAGATGACGGCCCACATATACACCGACCGCGCTATCTATCGCCCCGACCAGACGGTTGCTTTCAAGGGTGTGCTGCGTAACGAAGATGATGTCCGCTTCAGCCTGCCGGCCGGGGTGGGGTCGGTGGATGTGGCAATCTATGACCCTACCCGCGAAGAGGTCTACCGCAAAACCTTGCCGCTCAATGCGAACGGCACCTTTGATGGGGTATTGGAACTGGACACGAATGCGGCGCTTGGCGACTATTCCATCCAGGTGATGGCCGCCGAACGCTCGTTCTCGGCCTGGTTTACGGTGGCGGCCTACCGTGCGCCAGAGTTTGAAGTAACCGTGACCCCACAGCAGGAGGAGATAGTACGCGGTACGGCAACGCAGGCTACGGTGCAGGTAGACTACTTCTTCGGGGCCCCGGTGAAGGATGCACCAGTGAACTGGGCCGTCCAGGCCTCGCCCTACTACTTTTCGCCCGACTGGGCACGGCGCTACCAGTTCGGCAGCTACGACGACCCCTGGATGTGTTGGGATTGCTGGTGGATGCCCCCCGAACCTGCGCAGCCCATCTTGCGCGGGAGCGGTACCACCGACGCACAGGGACGCCTCATCATCAACCTGCCGGCCACCCTGACCGACAGCGAGGGCAACCCGCTGGAAAAGAGTATGCGCCTGACGATTGAGGCCAGCGTAACGGGCAAGGATAACCAGGTCGTGAGCAACAGCAGCGACATGGTTGTCCACGCAGGCGACTTCTATATCGGGCTTGCGACGCAAACCTACCTGGCCCGCGCTGGCGAAGCACAAACGATTGATCTACTCACGGTGGATACCCGCGAGAAAGCAGCGCCGAGCCAGGATGTCAAAGCAGAGGTTTACAAGTTTACCTGGGAGAATACCTACCTTGAGGATGAGGGAGTATGGGAATGGGAAGAGAAGCGCACCCTGATATATAGCCAGACGGTTACGACCGATAGCCAGGGCCAGGCCCGCATCACCTTTACCCCCGCCGAGGGCGGCTCCTATCGCGTGGTAGCGACCGGCTCCGACACGCGCCAGCACACGATAGAGTCGTCTATCTTCCTGTGGGTGTCGGGCAGCCAGTATGTTTCGTGGCGGCGCGAGAACCACGACCGCATTACGCTCATTACCGACCGCACCAGCTATCAAGCCGGCGAAACAGCCGAAATCTTCATCCCCTCGCCCTTCCAGGGGTCCCACTGGGCCCTGATAACGATTGAACGCGGCACGGTGCTCAGCCACGAGGTTATTGAGATGGAGGGCAATAGTACCGTCTACGAGGTGCCCATTACCGCCGAACATGTGCCCAATATCTACGTTTCGGTAGTGCTAATCAACCCGCCTGTGCCGCGCACAGGAAAGCCCCCGCTCCCCACCGATTACAAGGTCGGCCTCCTCCCGCTGGAAGTGTCGCCCGATCCACAAACCTTGCAGGTAACGCTCACCCCCGACACAGAGCAAGGCGAACCGGGCCAGACCGTGACCTACGATGTGCTGGTAGAGGATAACGCGGGCAACCCGGTACAAGCCGAACTCTCGCTTGATCTGGTGGACAAGGCCGTTTTGACGCTGAAGCCCCGCACGCCAGAAGCGATTGTCAACGCCTTCTACAGCACACGACCCCTGGCCATCGCTACCACCAGCGGGCTTTCTATTTCCGCCGACCGTCTCCAACCGGAAGAGCAGCAACCCCCGGAAAAGGAAGAAGATGCAGTCCCCGACGCGCCAGAGGCCGCACCAATGCCCCCCGAAGCAACCCCCGCGCCAGGCCAGGTGCCGCGCGATACGGTCGGGGATGATGCAGGCAAAGGTGGCGGCGGTAATGCTGCCAACGCTCCCGCCGTGCGAGAGGAATTTGCCGATACGGCCTACTGGAACGCGACCGTCACAACCAACGCCGAGGGCCAGGCCAGCATCCAGGTAAAACTACCCGACAACCTGACTACCTGGGTGATGCGCGGGGTTGGCTTGACCGCCGAAACGCACGTTGGCGAAGGCACCAGCGACCTGGTGGCCACCAAACCCCTGCTGATACGGCCCGTCACACCGCGCTTTATGGTCGTGGGCGACCAGATGCAGCTTGCGGCCAACGTGAGCAACCGCACCGATGGGCCCCTGGATGCGGAGGTTGTGCTGCACACCAACGTGCTCAGTATGACCACCCCCGCCACCCGGACCTTGACCATACCGGCCAACAGCGAAGCCACCGCGACGTGGCGCGTCGGGGTGCCCGACGTTGCCTACGCCGATCTCGTCTTTCAAGTAACAGCAGGCGACTATGGCGACGCCAGCAAGCCGCGCCTTTCGACGGGGCCGGAGGGCACGCTACCAGTCTACCGCTACAGCGCGCCGGAGGTGGTGGGCACAGCGGGGCAACTGCCACAGGCAGGGGCCCGCACCGAGGTGATAGCGTTGCCGCCACGTCTGGACACCGACCAGGGCGAACTCAGCGTACAGCTTGACCCCTCGCTGGCCGCCAGTATGCAGACCAGTCTGGACTACCTCGAACATTTCGAATACGAGTGTACCGAGCAAACGGTGTCGCGCTTCTTGCCCAACGTGGTCACGTGGCGGGCGCTGAAAAATCTTGGCATTGACAACCGCGAACTGGAGCAAAAGCTGCCCGCTCTGGTGGAAGAGGGGTTGAATAAGCTCTACAGCCGCCAGCACAGCGATGGCGGGTGGGGTTGGTGGGTTGACGATGAGAGCAACCCCTACGTAAGCGCCTATGTCGTGTTTGGGATGGTACGTGCGCAAGAAGCCGGCTTCAGCGTGCGCGAGGATGTGCTGAACCGGGGGGTAGACTTCCTGCGCATGGCGCTGGACAACGAAACCGACATCACCACGACCCGCGGCACCAACAAGCAAGCCTGGTTGCTCTACGTCCTGGCCGAAGCGGGCTATTCCGACCCCGCCCGCGCCGACACAGTGTACGAATACCGCGATACGCTCAGCTCCTATGCGCGGGCCTATCTGGCGCTGGTGCTCCACCACGACAACCCACAGGACGAGCGCATTCAAACGCTGCTCTCCGATTTGAACAATAGCGCCATTCTGAGCGCGACAGGGGCCCACTGGGAGGAGTCGCAGTACGACTGGTGGAGCATGAACACCGACACGCGCTCAACGGCCATCATGCTCTACACCCTGTCTCGCCTTGACCCGGATAACGCGCTTAACCCCAACGTAGTGCGCTGGCTGATGGTCGCCCGCCAGGGCGACGCCTGGGAGACGACGCAGGAGACAAGCTGGTCTATTCTCGCCCTGACCGACTGGATGCAACACACCGGCGAACTCAACCCCGACTACGATTACTCGGTGTGGCTGGACAAAGCCGGCGAGCAGGGGAGCGACCCGCTCTTGCGCGGGCATATCGGCAAGCAGGATGTGATGGAGTCGGTCAAAACGAAGGTGGCGATAGCCGACCTGGTACAGGAAGCCGGCAACTGGTTGACGATTGGGCGTGGCGAAGGGAGCGGCAATCTCTACTACACGGCCCATCTGCGGGCCTTCCTGCCCGTCGAGGCTATTACGGCCCTGGATCGCGGGGTCATCGTTCGTCGGCGCTATACGCTGGCAAGCTGTACCGATGGGCCAGAGTGTCCGGAGGTAACACAGGTGCGCGTGGGCGATATTGTGCGCGTGGAAGTGTCCATCGTTGCCCCCAACAACCTCCACTATGTAGTCGTGGAAGACCCCTTGCCAGCCGGAGCCGAGGCGATAGACTCCAACCTGGCCACCACGGGCAACACCGACCAGTCGCCGCAATTGCGCTACGACGACGACCCCTGGTACTGGTGGTGGTGGAGATGGTATAGCCGTAGCGAGTTGCGCGACGAAAAAGTTGTCCTGTTTAGCGACTACCTCTCGAAGGGCTCCTATCTCTATACCTACACTATGCGGGCGACCTTGCCAGGCGAGTTTCGCGTTATTCCAACCACGGCCAGCGAATTTTACTTCCCCGAAGTGTACGGGCGGGGCGATGGAATGGTGCTGCACGTGGTACAATAGAGTGTAAGGAAGGTTGGCGGGGTGGGGTCAAGCATAGCGGCCCGGCCCCGTCAACCGGGCTGAAGCAAAAGAGATGAGGAGCAATCAATGCAATCAGGGGCCCACGAGGGGGGCATACCTGCTGCTGAAACCCTGGTACAGCAGGGTATAGCCGCGCTACGCCAGGGCGACACAACTACCGCGCAAACCGTTCTAGCCCAGGCGCTACTGTTAAATCCCCGCAACGAACAGGCGTGGTTGTGGCTGTCGGGGACGATGACCGAAGAAGCCGAACGGCGCTTCTGTCTGGAGCGTGTGCTGAAGATAAACCCGCACAACGCCATGGCGCAGAAGAGTATGTCGGTACTCCCGCCGGGCCAGGCCAGGTTACCGGCTGTGCTGGCCTCGCCCCCTCCCAAACCGACCACGACCCCCACCACGGAAGAACCGCCGCCCCAACCCGTTGCAGCACCAGCGCCAGCACCGGCCCAGGACGAGCCGGAGCCAGCACCAGCGCCGGAACCCTCCGCCCCCGCGGAAGCAGAAGAAGAGACACCCCTGGCGAAAAAGCTCAAGGAAAAAGAACGCGCTATGTCCAGTTCGCCCTTGCAGCTACCGCAATTTACGCCGGTTGATACCGAACGGCTTACGCTAGACGACGAGGAAGCCCCCCTGGCGGAAGAGAAAGAGTCGCCTATTCAGCGCATACTGGCGCTCTTGCCAAAGCGCAAAACCGACGATGAGCAGGCCCCCACAAAGCAGCGCCCTGCGCCGGCCGTATCTGCGAAAGCAGCACGCCGCGAACCAGAAGCACCAGCGGGGGAAAGCGGCAAACCACGCAACATCAAACGCCTGGTTGTCGGGGGTGTCCTGGGGTTGGTCGTGGTGCTGCTCGTTGGGGCGGTCGTGATGGATACGCTCAACGCTCCGTCGGGCGGAGACGAACCCGCACCCAGGCCCACGCAGATAGCCGACTCGGGCGCGATTACATCGAATGTGACCAATACCAACATTATCACCAACACCGACGCTACCACCGATACCACCGCCACCGCCACCGCGACGGAAGAAACCACCCCTACCGCCACCGAGGAGTCCTCTCCCACCCCCACCGCCACCGACGTACTCACCGCCACCGACGTACTCACCGCCACCGAGGCTCTTACCGCCACCGAGGCTCTTACCGCCACCGAAGCCCTCACCGCCACCGAAGCCCTCACTAACACGATAGCCAGCGCCACCGACATCACCGCCACCCAGGAACTCACCCCGGAAGAAACCTTTGTGGCGTGGAATGGCTATATCAACAACAATAGCGCCATCCACTCTGAGCCGCGCGTAGCCGCAAATACGATCATCGGCGCGGTGTGTACGCTTGATCAGGTAGAAGTGCTAGAGGAGCAAAGCGACTGGCGCTATGTGCGCATCCTGGAACAGGGCCAGGCGTGCCAACCAACCCAGGTTATCACCGACACCGAGGGGTGGGTACGCCGCTCCCTTATCGCCACAGAGACGTTTGAGCCGCCAGAGGAGTACCCCCAGAGGCCACCCGACCTGACGGTTGCAACGGTGGTGCAGGTGGTAGATGGCGATGCCATAGATGTGACTACCGGCACCACCAGCACGCTGCGCGTACGGTTGATAGGCGTAGATACGCCGGATAAAGCCCCCCTGCAATGCTTCCACCCGGAGGCTATCGCCCGGGCCCGCAAACTGATGGCCGGGCAAGCGGTCTTTCTGGAAGCCGACCCGCAGACCGGCGACCGCGACGAGTATGATCAATTGCTCCGCTATGTGTGGCGGCCAGATGGTATGCTGGTGAACATGGAATTGTTATCGGGCGGGTATGCCTTCGACTTTCCAGACCACCCGGCCTATACCTACGCCACCTTCTTTCAACAGGCGCTCCAGGAGGCCCAGAACGAGCCGGATGGGCTGTGGGATCCGGATGCGTGCGACGGAAGGCGCGAGTTTTAGCGCGGGCGGGCTACTCTTCGAGAATGGCCCGCACGCGAAACATCCCGTCGCGCTGTTGGGGCGCATTGGACAGCACCGCCTCGCGCGGGAGCGCCGGCAACGCATCGTCCGGGCGCAACAGCGTCGAAAGGCCGGTGACGTGGGCCATCGGCGGTACCCCCGCAACATCAACTTCTTGCAGCATCTCAATATGCTCAAGAATAGCCGAAAGCTGCACCCGCATATGTTCGAGCTCGTCGGGCGACAGTTGCATCCGCGCCAGACGGGCGACGTGTTCTACTTCAGCCTGTGTTAAAGCCATAACCTGCTCTTTTCCACACGTTCCCTATGCATTGATCTGGTATCCCCAGACAGGAACGTGCATGCTCCTTTCCCTTGCTATCTGTGCGGCCCCACGCGCTTACCGCTTCACCACCCGCACCACGCTATCGAGCAAGTGCAGATTGCTGCCGCCCCCAAGCGAGCGGGCAATGTAGCGGGCCAGGGCCGGTAATTCCCCATCGTTATGGGCCTCTTCGGCCACCGCGTCTATCCAACGCACGCGCACCTGGTCGCGCCCGTTGGCATTCAAACAATATGTCACGACAAACCAATGGTTGGCATACGCATCAAACATCCATCCATCAATGGAATCTTCATCAAAGTGGGTATGCCGAAATCCTTCATTCATAGATTCCAATAAGTGGTTGACGACGGTGAGCGCGTGGCTCTCGCGGAGTTCGATACGCGCTTCGGTAACGTGGCATTCTTCCCATTCGACGGCCGGCGCTTGCGGGGGTATCTCTTCCGCTACTTCCGCTACCACCGCAAGGCTGTCATCGCCTTGCGCTGCGCCTTCCGCGTGGGGTACCAACGGCTCGCTGGACTCCTCGGCCGTCGTCGTAACCGCTGTGGTATCTGCCGACGTTCCCTGGTCGGTAAGCGCATCTGTCCCATTCCCATCGGCTTTTTGCGGGACAATACCAACGTTGCCCGTTTCGTCGGTTTCCTCGCGCTGCGGCTCCGCATCGCGGGGGGGGGTATCGTCGTGGCTTGCCGCCAGAGGCGCGTCGTGTGGTGGCGACACAGCCGTACGTCCACCCGATTGACTATGCTCATCCATAGAACCTACCTCCTGTGTGTGCAGCAGCACCATTGCCCCGGCCCCGTACCCGCTCGGCAGCGACCAGTGCGGGGGCACAACATACAGGCATTGTAAAGACAAGCGGGGCGTACCCGTGGCCATTGTAGCATAGTGTCGGGCCGCTGCCAACCGCTGCGCGTTGCATGGTGCTTCCGCTCTTGACAAGCAGGCATCCGGGGAGTACACTATATGCAGTATGGAGCATATATCATTACAACAGATAACGACAATACACGCGGCCCTCTCCGACCCGTTGCGGGTGCGGCTTGTGCGTCTGCTGCTCGAACGTGAGATGTGCGTGTGCGAGCTAGAGCAGGTGGTGCAAGAGCCGCAGTATAAAGTATCGCGCCACCTGGGGATACTCAAGCGGGCCGGACTGCTGCACGACTGGCGCGAGGGAACGTGGATGCACTATGAGATTACCCCCACCCTCCCCCCGGACTGGCGCAATGCGCTCGAAAGCCTGCGCGTGGTGTGGGATAGTAGCCCAGAGATAGCGGCCGATATGGCCCGGCTGCGCCGGTTGGGAATGCGCGAGCCGGGCGAGCCGGCCGTGTGCAGTGTGTAGGTGTACTTTTTTTTGTGGTTCTATATGTATATATGTGCATATATGTATATGAGGAAGGGGAGCAGGGTATGCAGGTGATGAAAAACTTGTCGTGGTTAGATCGCTACCTCCCGCTATGGATTTTCCTGGCGATGGGACTTGGCGTAGGGATGGGGCACTTCTTCCCGGCCATCGGGCCGGCCCTGGAACAGGTCAAAGTCGCCGACGTGTCGTTGCCCATCGCCATCGGTCTGCTGTGGATGATGTACCCGGTGCTGGCGAAGGTGCGCTACGAGTCGCTTGGCGAATTTTCCACGCACGGCAAGATGTTTGGCGTCTCGCTCGTCTTAAACTGGATTATCGGGCCGGTGGTTATGTTTGTACTGGCGTGGGTGCTGCTCGCCGATATGCCCGAATATCGCACGGGGCTTATTCTGGTGGGGTTGGCCCGCTGCATTGCCATGGTGCTTATCTGGAATATGTTGGCCGGCGGCAGCAACGAGACAGCCGCCATTCTCGTGGCCGTCAACTCGGTCTTTCAGATTGTAATGTACTCGGTGCTTGGCTACTTCTTCCTGGCGATAGTGCCGCAGTGGCTTGGCGCAGAGGGCATGGTCGTATCTATCTCGATGTGGCAGATTGCCAAAAGCGTGCTTATCTTCCTGGGCATCCCCGTCGCGGCCGGCTTTCTCACCCGCGTGGTGTTGATACGCCAGCGTGGGCGCGAATGGTACGAGACGGTGTTTATGCCGCGTCTGGCTCCCACGGCGCTACTTGGCCTGCTCTACACCATTGTGCTGATGTTCTCTATGCAGGGCGAAAAGATTGTACAACTGCCGCTGGATGTGGTGCGTATCGCCATACCGCTGCTGCTCTACTTTGTGATTATGTGGGGTCTGGCCTTTGCCCTCAGCAAGGCGATGGGGTTCTCCTACCAGAACACCACCTCGCTGGCTTTTACGGCGGCCGGCAACAACTTTGAACTGGCTATCGCCGTCGCGGTGGGCATCTTTGGCATTGCGTCGGGCGAGGCGCTGGCGGCGGTGGTAGGCCCGCTCATCGAGGTGCCGGCGCTGATTGGTCTGGTGTACGTCTCGTTGTGGGCAAAGCGGCGCTTCTTCCCGCACGAGGCAGAGGCGGAGGCGGAAACGACAGTGCCGGCGTGTGTGTTGCCGGGGACGCAGCAGTAAGGTATAAGCAAGATGATGAGAAAGGGAAAGCGTAATGGAATCAACGCACCATCGTGACGCAACAATGGAAGCGCAACAACCCCCGGATCGTTCAATCCGTAGCGTCATCATAGGGGGAGCGGCCCTGATTGTGTGGTGGCTTATCTATACCAACCTGGAACCGGCCTCAATCTGGCTCACCACCACCATATTGGGGCTATCGCTCGAAACCCATCTGGGGTCGGCGGTACAATTTTTTCTCTACGACACACCCAAAGTGCTGCTGCTACTCGTTCTAGTCGTGTTTGGTATCGGGATTCTACGCACGTTCTTTACGCCAGACCGAACACGGCGCATACTGGCCGGGCAGCGCGAGTCGGTTGGTAATGTATTGGCCGCGCTGCTTGGCATCGTCACCCCCTTTTGCTCGTGCTCGGCGGTGCCGCTCTTTATCGGGTTTGTCACCGCAGGTATTCCGCTTGGCGTTACCTTCTCGTTTCTGATTGCCGCGCCAATGGTCAACGAAGTGGCGCTGGTATTACTCTATGGTCTGTTTGGGTGGCCGGTGACATTATTGTATCTGACAACCGGGCTACTTATAGCAATTGGTGCGGGTTGGGTTATCGGACGGCTGAAGATGGAACCCCACGTTGAAGCGTGGGTCTATCAGATGCCGGGGCACGATCCGTCAACAGCCAGCAATAGCCAGACCTGGGAGGAGCGGGTACAAGCCGGGCGGGCGGCTGTGGTAGATATTGTGGGCAAGGTATGGCCGTTTATCCTTATTGGTATCGGTATCGGAGCCATAATCCATGGCTATGTGCCCGAAGAGAGTATGGCGGCGATTATGGGCAAAGGGGCGTGGTGGTCTGTGCCGTTGGCGGTGTTGATGGGCATTCCCATGTATACTAATGCCGCCGGTATCATCCCAATCGTGGAAGCATTGCTTGGCAAGGGCGCGGCCCTGGGTACGGCGCTGGCATTTATGATGGCCGTTATCGCCCTGTCGCTACCCGAAATGATTATTCTGCGCAAGGTGTTGAAACCGCGCCTTATCGCGGCGTTTATCGGGGTGGTAGGCAGCGGCATCTTGCTGGTAGGCTACCTGTTTAATCTGGTGATATAAAGTGTAGACACAAGGAGATAGGGAGATAGGATGAAAACCATTATCGTATATGGCCCTGGTTGTGCAAAGTGCAAGCAGGCGGAGCAAATCGTACAGCGTGTCGTCCGTGAGGCGGGCGGCAACGCCACGGTCGAAAAGATAACCGACTATCAAGCGATGGCGCAGGCCGGTATTATGGCGACGCCGGCCGTGGCTGTTGATGGGGTGGTGAAGGTGAGCGGACGGGTGCCGAACGCTGCTGAGGTCAAACACTGGCTGAAAGAAGGCGCTTAATATCCCCTTAACACGAAGCGTATAGGATACGCAGAGACAAACCTCTTTTGTACTCAGAAACAGGAAGGGAAGGGAGAAGATGACAAGACACACAGAACAACCGGCACAGCTTTTGTCGCTGCTGGCGGATAGCACGGGTTGGAAGATTGTCACGAAGCTGGCCCATAGCGACGAAAGCCAGCATAGCCTGGCCTCGGCGACGGGGGGGCCGTTGGAGGAGGTACAGCGCCACCTTGCGGTCTTGCAAGAAATGACCCTGGTGAGCGAACGGCCAAGCGACGCCAACCCCGACGAAACCTTTTACCGGCTGGAATTGACGGCGCTCCGAGATGCGCTAAACGCGGTAGGGCGGGCCATCCATCCGGTGGTGGGGGGCATAGACGCGGTAACGCCGGATACCCTGCCGCCCTCGAAGCCGCGGGTACTCTTTCTCTGCACCGGCAATAGCGCCCGTTCGCAGATGGCCGAGGGGATGCTGCGCTACTATGGTCAGGGCAAAGTCGAAGTATTTAGCGCCGGTACACAGCCGTCAACGGTGCATCCGCAGGCGGTCAAAACGATGGACAGAATGGGCATAGACATTCACCAGCAACGTTCCAAGCACCTGGACGAGTTTCAGAACCAGCAGTTTGATCACATCATTACCGTGTGCGACCGCCAGCGCGAAGTGTGCCCGGTCTTCCCCGGCAACCCGGACGCTATCCACTGGAGCTTTCCCGACCCGGCCGCCGTGGAGCCGGCCGATGTCCAGGAGCATGTGTTCAGATCCATTGCCAATCAACTGCGAAACCTGACCCGGTATTTTCTGATTGCGCTGCAACGAAAGGAGCAGATATAGATGACTCAACGGGTACTGGTACTCTGTACGGCCAACTCGGCCCGCTCGCAGATGTCAGAGGGCTTGCTGCGTGCGATGGCCGGCGACCGGCTGGAAGTCGCCAGCGCGGGTACGCACCCCTCGGTGGTCAACCCATTCGCCATTGAAGCCATGCGCGAACGGGACATAGACATCAGCCACCACCGCTCCAAACACCTGCGCGAATTGCTTGACCAGCCGTGGGATACCGTCATTACCGTCTGTGATAACGCGGCGGAAAACTGCCCCCTCTTCCCCGGCAAGGTCGAGCGTATCCACTGGAGTTTCCCCGACCCGGCCGCGGTGGAAGGTAGCGACGACGACAAACGCCAGGCCTTCCGCGAGGTGCGCGACGCGATAGAGGCCCGCTTTCGGTCGTGGCTCCAGGGGGCGGGGTAGACCAGCGGGCAATCAGGACGGGGGGGGCGACGATTGCCCCTCCTGCTCGCCCATCCCCAACGTTTCCGCGACGATGTAGAGCGGGCGCTGCTTCACCTCGTTGTAGATGCGCCCCAGGTATTCGCCAATAATGCCCAGGAAGATAAGCTGCACCCCACCCATAAACAGCACGCTGATGAGCGTGGTAGCCTGGCCCTTGAGGGCCTCCATACCGCTCAGGCGCAGGATCATGGCCAGGATGATAAACAGCACGCTCAAGCCGGCAATCGTAAATCCCAGGTAGGTGGCGAACTGAAGCGGCAGGTAGGAGAAACTGGTGATGCCGTCGAAGGCGAAGCGCAGCATTTTTCGCAAGGGGTATTTGGTTTCGCCGGCTTTGCGGGCGTCGCGCTTGTAGGGCACGCCTATCTGCTTGAAGCCAACCCATACCGACAACCCACGCATAAAGCGGTGCTGTTCGCGCAGGCGCTTCATCGTGTCAACCACTTTGCGATCCATCAGGCGAAAGTCGCCGGTATCTACGGGAATATTGATGCTGGTGATACGCGCTATCATACGGTAAAACATGGATGCGGTGACCTTCTTAAACCAGGTTTCGCCGGCCCGTTCGGAGCGGACAGCATAGACGACGTGGTACCCTTCGCGCCAGCGTTGGATAAGCTCTGGGATAACTTCTGGCGGGTCTTGCAGGTCGGAGTCTATCACGGCGACGGCTTTACCGCGGGCATAGTCGGTGCCGGCGGTAATGGCCATCTGGTGCCCAAAGTTGCGCGAGAAGTTGACCACCTTGACGCGCGGGTCAAGGCCGTGCAGTTCGCGCATAATTTGCGGCGATTTGTCGCGGCATCCGTCGTTGACGAGTATCAATTCAAAGGGTTCGCCAAGCGTTTCCATGGCGGCCGTCACCCGCCGATAGAATTCTGGGAGCAGTTCTTGTTCGTTAAAGACGGGCGCGACCACGGAAAAGGTGGGGGGCTTATTTTCATTCATAAGATTTTGTGACCGGGCACACTAGAAAAACCAATTACACTACGGAATATTCGCCAATCTATACCCGCTGACCACGGAGAAACCGGTTCAACTCCTGCACCAGGAGATGCACGGTTGTTGATGGGTTGTCTTCGGCCGGGTTGGGCGGCTCATACTGCGCTAGTAACCGCTCAGCATATTGTATCGCCTGTGGTTGGCGGCTTAAAAGCGCATCGTACATCGTCGTGCTGTTCTTGCAATAATCATACCCCAGATCACGACTCAACCGGCCAATATAGTCTTGACGCAAGCAAGCCGTACGGTAGTAGTGAAAATGTAAGACGTACCACAGCTCAAAGGCTTCGTTGGAATAGGCCACCTGAATATGGTACTGGTCTGCAAGACGTAACGCACGGTTGAAATGGTCGGCGGGGAAGTCGTCGCGGTCGAAGACGCACCAGACCTGATCGTACAAACCCGCCTCCTTTCGCCGTATCGCCTCCTCAACCACCCCGACGGTATTGCTCCCAGTTCCAACGACTTCGACAACCTGTTTCTGCACACCGAATGTGCGAAAGTAGTTTGGTTCTGTCTTTCCACCCTCGCACACGATCAGAAAGCGTTGCCGCGGCTCACGCACCGCCACGTTTCGCCCCCGCCGACCGGGGGCATGCCTCTTCCCACGCTTTCTAGTGGGCATCTGTCCCCCCCAGAACCTGTCGCAGGTCGCCAATGAAGGGGATAGCCCCATACTTGCCCTGAATATAGTTTTTCTCAAACATTTCGTCGTTGCGTACTTTGTACTCTACCAGCGAGTAGAGAACGCTGGCCCCATAGCGATCTTTCTCGGTAAACCATATCTGATCGCGCCGGAACAGGTCTTTGTCGAGCAGGTTGGTATCGTGGGTCATCAGGAGAAGCTGTGCGTTGTGCGGGTTGGTTTCCTGTGTATGAAAGAGCTTGATAATTTCCAGGCTAATGAGCGGGTGCAGTCGCGCATCAAACTCGTCTACGACCAATACCTTGCCTTGCTTGAGCGTGTCCAGCAAGGGGCCGGCCAGCGCAATGATCTTGCGGGTTCCTTCCGACTCCTGCGTTTCAAAATCAAACGACACAAGCAACGATGGGCTACGCTCTAGATTGTACCGCTGATGGTAGGTAGACAGGGTTACTTGTTTTATATCTCCTTTTTCGAGCACATCGTTTGACAACCGCTCGCGTAGTTCCAGAGGAAGCGTGTCTAGATTGATACTGGCTTTTTCAACCCGCACATCTTGAATGCTCAAATCCAGTTTTCTAATAAGCTCGACAATCTCATCTCTATGTTCACCCTCATCAAGACAATGTAAGGTGTAGCCAAGATACTCCGCATCTTGCAAGCCGGATATGATATTACAATTGCGAAACCACATCAGGATAGATTGGGCAATCTTCCCATTGAACTGGGCCACGACCGAGAGAAACAGCGCATTGGGCCGCGTCTTGTCGGGCAAATCTTTGCCCTCTTTGAATACCCCCGACAACGTAATCTGGTCGCCCTGCCGCTCAAAGAGGCGGCTCTCGCGCTTGCGGGGCACATAAAACAGCCACTCGGACTGTACCCGTTTTCGGTCTACCTCAAACCCATAGCGATATTGCGTGCCTTCCAGCAGAAAGACTATCTCAAAAAAGGATGGTTGATTAACCGTCGCTTCGCTCAGCAAAAAAGGCTCAACAGCTATTGGATCAGATGCCTGGCTCTCGCGTGAAGAGTTGATGACCAGATGTCGCATACATCGGAGTGCATCGGCAACGTTGCTCTTGCCGCTGGCGTTAGCCCCATACACCGCGGCACTCTTGAGCAAGCGGGTATGGTCATCCACGGTAAAGGTGTTCTGCTCGTCTATGCGCTTTTCTTTTGCGGTAATCTTTGCGGCTTCCATGCTCAAGGTGACTGGCTCTTTGAATGATTTGTAGTTTCCTACCGTAAACTCAATGAGCATATATCCGTTCCTTTTTCGGAACTAAAACCAGAAATTTGTGAACATCTCTCAGATATGCTCATTATAGAGAGAATACCAAACCGCGTCAATGCAAGCGTAAAAAATGCCCCAATAGGCTTATCTCCTACCCCACGGACTCCATCTGTTCCCAATTGTTGCCTACCTCCACATCTACCTTGAGCGGCACATCCAGCCGGTACACCTCTTCCATCGCCTGCCGCACCACCTGCTGCACCGCTGCTACCTCGTCCAGGGGCGTCTCAAAAATCAATTCGTCATGCACCTGAAGCACCATCCGCGCCGACAAGTTGTGCTGGCGCAACTCCTGGGCCACGCGAATCATCGCCATTTTCATAATATCCGCCGCCGTTGCCTGAATCGGCATATTGATAGCCTCGCGTTCGGCGGCCTGTCGGCGCGACCCGCTCAACGCCAGGTCGGGCATAAACCGGCGCCGCCCAAACAGCGACTCCACATAGCCGTGGGTGCGGCCCTGTTCCAGCGTCCTATCCATATACCCCCGCACGCCGGGGAAGCGAGCAAAAAACGCATCAATGAGCGCCTGCGCCTCGGAGCGGGTCATATCGGTGCGCTGCGCCAGACCAAAGCCGCTAATACCGTATATAATACCAAACACGGTCATTTTTGCGATACGGCGCTGGTTTTTCTCCACCTGATCAATGGGCACATTGAAAAGCTGCGCCGCCGTCGCCGCGTGAATATCCTGCCCCTCTTGAAAGGCCTGGATCAGGTTGGGGTCATGGGTGATATGGGCCAGCACGCGCAACTCTATTTGCGAATAGTCGGCCGCGACAAAGGTATGCCCCGGCTCGGCCACAAAGGCCCGCCGTATCTCGGTACCCTCCTCCGAACGGACGGGGATATTTTGCAGATTGGGCGAACTACTGGCCAACCGTCCGGTAGACGTACCCATCTGATTAAACGAGGTATGCACCCGTTCTGTCTCAGTGTGTGCCAGCTTTGGCAACGCATCCACATAGGTAGAGCGCAGCTTGGCCAGATGGCGATAGCGCAGAATAAGGCGCACAATCTCGTGCGTGCCGATGAGCTTTTCCAGCGCCCCCGCCGCCAGCGAGTAGATGCCGGTTGACGTTTTGCGCAGCCCTTCGGTAGGCAAATTGAGCCGCTGAAAAAAGACCTCGTTCATCTGATGTACCGAATTGATATTGAACTTGCCCCCCGCCTGCTGGTAGATTTCCTGTTCCAGCGCGGCAACATCCTGCCCCATCTGCTTGCTGAGTTTGCGCAGATAGTCCACGTTGAGCTTGATACCGGCCCGCTCCATCTCCACCAGTACCGCTATCAACGGCATCTCTATCTCCGCAAACAGCACGCGGGTCTGGTCGCGCTCTTCCACCAGCGGACGCAGTTTCTCCACCAGGCGCAGGGTCATATCGGCATCGGCGGCGGCATAGGGCAGGGCGCGGTCAATCGGCACATAGTCAAAGGTGGTCTGCTTTGCGCCCTTGCCAATCAGCTTGTCAATTGTCGGCAGCGAATCCGGCAGCGCCAATTCATAGAAGGCCAGATCTTTTAAGGCCATAGCCTTCCCCAACAGACCGGCCGCTATCATCGTATCAAAGGCGACACCCGCTACGGTAATATCCAGGCGCAGCAGCATCTCTATATCAAATTTGGCGTTGTGGGCATAGCGCGGTTTGTCGGGGTCTTCAAAGAAGGGGCGCAGCGTGTCGGCTATCTGCACTCGCGGGAGTTGCCCCCCCTCGCGGTGGCCAAAGGGGATATACCAGGCCGCGCCGGGCGCGACAGCCAGCGAGATACCCACAATATCGCTTTCGCGCTCGAAGGGCCGCAGGCCAATACTTTCCGTATCAAAGGCAAAGCCGGGCGCGTCCGTAAGCGCGGCCACCACCTCGCGCAGCGTCTCCTCAGTCATCACCGCGCGGTAGTCGCCATGCATCAACGGCCCAGGCCACTCTGCGGACGGCGGTCCCTCTGACGAGGGGGCAAACATGGAAAGCTGATGCAGCATGCCCGCCCCGGCCGGCGCCCCCGCGCCCGGCGATTCCGGCTGCGCTGGTGTGGGGGTGGGGGGCGCAGACGCGGCGGGGGGGGAGGGCAACCGTTCCAGCAGGGAGCGAAATTCAAGCTCCTGAAAGAGCTTGACCACTTCGGCACGGTCATACTGGCCCGTGCGGGTGGCCTGCACATCGAGCATCACCGCCGGCACTTCACAGACAATCGTGGCCAGGCGCTTGCTGGTCAGAGCCTGTTCGCGCTGCCCATCCAGCTTTTTGCGGTAGCGCGTGGGCACCTCGTCCAGGTGGTCATACAAGTTTTCCACCGTCCCAAACTCGTTCAGCAGATGAATAGCGCCTGTTTCGCCAATCCCCTTGACACCAGGGATATTGTCGGACGCATCGCCCTTCAGACCGCGCAGGTCGGCCAGTTGGTTGGGAGCCAGGCCCTTGTAGCGCTGGCGCACCTCCGGCTCGCCATACAGCACACTGGTCATCTTCTTACCATAGGGTTGGGCCAGCAACACCCGCACATGCGCGTCAACCAGTTGTAGCGTGTCGGTATCGCCGGTCAATATCGTGGTGGTTATCTGTTCGGCGGTCGCCTGGCGGGCCAGCGTGCCGATAACGTCGTCGGCCTCGTAGCCCTGCGCGGTGTAGATGGGGATAGCCAGCGTCTCAACCAGTTGCTTGATACGTTCAAGCTGTGGGGGGAATTCCTCTGGTGTTTCGGCGCGGCCGGCCTTATATTCGGGGTATTCCTCGTGGCGAAAGGTGCGCCCCACATCAAATGTCACCGCCACATAGTCCGGCTGGCGTTCGGCCAGCATCGCCAGCAGAAAATGGGCAAACCCGTAGACGGCATAGGTCGGCTCGCCATTGGAGGCCCGCAAACCAGCGCCAGAGAGCGCATGGAACGAGCGAAAGGCCAGCGCATGGCCGTCTATGATAACCAGTTGTCTGGCCGATTCCACGGTGTCCCCTCCCCCTGTTACCCACCTTCACCCATGCGGCCCTGTCTGGTATTATACCCAACGCACCCCAGAAGAGCAATTTACCATGAAGTGTTACAATAGGGGAGCATACACCTACTACAGGCGATACAAAAAAATACGCGCAGCGCCAGATGGTGGGGAGCGCAAGCCCCTCTGTTTGTCGTTTGACAGAATGGTATGAACACAAACCAGTCTGAACCAACCCAGAAAACAATCCTGATTGTTGACGATACACCCGAAAATCTTCAGCTTTTATCCCATATGCTCAAAGAGCATGGCTATGCCGTCCGCGCCACCACCAGCGGGCCCGGCGCGCTCAAATCAGTTCAGATAGCACCCCCCGACATCATCTTGCTAGATATTACCATGCCCGGCATGAATGGGTATGAGGTGTGCCGGCTGCTCAAGCACGATGCGCAAACAGCGCATATCCCCATTATTTTTATCAGTGCGCTGGATGAGGTCATGAACAAGGTAGAAGCCTTTAAGGTGGGCGGGGTAGACTATGTAACCAAGCCCTTTCATGTTGACGAAGTACTGGCCCGGGTCAAGACGCACCTCAGTCTGCGCCGTATGCAGCAGCAACTCCAGGAGCAAAATAGCCAGCTTCAGCAGCAAATTATCGAACGCACCCGCGCCGAAGCAACGCTGCGCGATGTCAACCAGCAGCTTATTACCCTGGTAGAGAAATTGGAATATATGCGCGACCAGTTGCGCGAACAATCTATCCGCGACCCGCTCACCAATCTATTTAACCGCCGCTACCTGGAAGAGATATTGGAACGCGAGATAAGCCGCTCGCTGCGGCATAACCAGGAAATTGGCTTTATCATGCTGGATATAGACCACTTCAAGCAGTATAACGATACCTATGGACACGATGGCGGCGATACGCTCTTGCGGCATATGAGCGCCTTTTTACAGCACCATATCCGCACCGAAGATATTGCTTGTCGCTATGGGGGCGAGGAGTTTTTGCTGGTACTGCCCGGCGCTTGCCTGGATCATTCGCGCCGACGGGCGGAAGATTTATGCGCCAGTGTGCGGCGCATCACCGTTGAACACCAGGGCCAGGTGCTTGGCACGATTACCGCCTCGTTCGGGGTCGCCGGGTTTCCCTACCATGGCACCTCGGCAACCGACGTCATCAATGCAGCCGACCAGGCGTTGTACCGGGCCAAGCATGGCGGGCGAAACCGGGTGGTTATGGCGGAGCGGTCATGACAGAGCGCCGACTTGTAGTATACTTTATGGAGGGAACCAGAAAACGCCCTGTTTGACAGAAGCGTACCGGAATCAGCGAAGCGTACCGGAATCAGCAACGTAGCTGTGACACTCCCTATCAGAAGTCTGAGAGCCAGAAACCATAAGCAAACTGTGAGGAGGAGAAAGTATGTCCCAACAACACGCACGATGTATTGGCGTCTTGACCAGTGGTGGCGATGCACAGGGAATGAATGCAGCACTGCGAGCGGTTGTTCGTACCGCGATCAATGCACAAGTTGAAGTGTACGCAATTTATGAAGGCTACCAGGGGATGGTAGATGGTGGCGAGTACATCCGCAACATGCAATGGGGCGATGTAGGCGGCATTCTGCACCAGGGCGGTACAGTCATCGGAACAGCCCGCTGTCCGGCGTTTCGCACACGCGAGGGGCGGCTCAAGGCGGCGCATAATCTGGTGAATCGTGGTATTGATAAACTGGTTGTCATTGGCGGCGATGGGAGCCTGACCGGGGCCCATCTCTTTAGCCAGGATTGGCCCGGGTTGCTCGAAGAGCTGGTCGCAAATGGGCAGCTTGATACCGAAACAGCGCGGCGGCATACCCAACTGACCATCGTGGGGCTGGTCGGTTCCATTGACAACGATATGCTTGGTACCGATATGACGATTGGGGCGGACACGGCCTTGCACCGCATTAACGAAGCCATAGACGCCATCAACAGCACAGCGGCCAGCCACCAACGCGCATTTGTCGTTGAGGTGATGGGGCGCAATTGTGGCTATCTGGCGCTGATGAGCGGTATAGCCACCGCCGCCGACTGGGTGCTTATTCCAGAGTCGCCGCCCGACGTGGACAACTGGGAAGAAAGGATGTGCGAGGTGTTGAAGGCCGGGCGCAAAGCCGGCCGGCGCGACAGCATTGTTATTGTGGCCGAAGGGGCCCGCGATAAGTATGGCAACCCCATCACCAGCAAGCATGTACAGCACGTCATTGAGGAAACCCTGGGCGAAGAGACGCGCATTACCGTGCTTGGGCATGTACAGCGCGGCGGCTACCCAAGCGCGTTCGACCGCAACATGAGTACCATTCTGGGCCACGAAGCCGTCAACATTATTCTCTCGCCCGCAACGGCCGGCAAATCGTTCTTGATTGGAATGCGCTACAACCGCGTGACCAGTGCCCCGCTGATGGAGTGTGTCGAAAAGACCCACGCGGTAGCCGAGGCGATAGCGGCCCACGACTACGAGCAGGCGCTTGACCTGCGGGGCGGCAGCTTTCGAGAGTCGCTCGAAACCATGCGTACGCTCGTGCGGGCGCTCCCCCACGCCCCCCTACCCGGACAGAAGCGATTGCGTATTGCCGTGCTGAATGCAGGCGGGCCGGCGCCGGGTATGAATAACGCCATTCGGGCGGCCGTGCGGTTTGGGCTCGACAAGGGCCATATTATGCTTGGGGTCTGCAACGGCTTTCAAGGACTGCTAGAGGGCGAAATACAGGAAATGGGCTGGATGAGCGTAAGCGGGTGGGCCTCCATGGGTGGCTCTGAGCTTGGCACAAACCGCAAAGTACCCGAAGGCAGCGACCTGTACGCCATTGCTCGCACCCTGGAAAAACACAACGTTGAGGCGATGGTAATGATTGGCGGTCTGTCGGGCTATCGCTCGTGCCATCGTCTCTTTAGCGAACGTGACAACTTCCCCGCCTTTAACATCCCCATTATTTGCTTGCCCGCCACCATTAACAACAACCTGCCCGGTACCGACCTGAGCATTGGGGCCGATACGGCGCTTAACAGCATTGTCTGGGCCGTAGATAAAATTAAGCAGTCGGCGGTGGCCTCGCGGCGTTGCTTTGTTATCGAGGTGATGGGGCGACACTGTGGCTACCTGGCGCTAATGAGCGGGCTGGCCACCGGCGCCGAGCGCGTCTACATCCACGAAGAGGGCGTCGCTTTGCGCGATCTGAAGGAAGATCTGGATTACCTGGTTGAAGGGTTTCGCAGCGGTAAGCGGCTTGGCTTGATGATACGGAACGAGGATGTCAACCCCATCTACACCACCAGCTTTATGGCGGCGCTATTTGAAGAGGAGGGCGGCGATCTCTTTGATGTGCGGCAGGCTATTCTGGGCCACCTGCAACAGGGCGGCGACCCTACCCCCTTCGACCGAACCTTTGCAACCCGCCTGGCCGTGCGCGGCGTTGAATACGTTATCCGCGAGTCTGAAAACGACTCGCCCGGCGGCTCGTTTATTGGCCTGAGCGAGGGGAAGTTGCAATACTTTAGCCTGGAAGATTTCCCCCGCGCTATGGATAAGAAGTTTGATCGGCCCAGGCGCCAGTGGTGGATGGATCTCCGAACGATTGCAAAGGTAATGTCGCAGCCGTCGCCGCGCCAGAAGGGGTAAGACGAGCACGGCGGGGAAGGGTTTAAGACGATGCCATTTTCACGTATTACTATCACTCCCGATCAGATAGACAGGATACCTTGTGTGCGGGGACTACGTATCCCGGTGGCTACGATTGTTGGTATGGTAGCCGATGGTATGAGCGAAGCGGAAATACTGTCGGCCTACCCTGATCTTGAGCAAGAGGATGTGCGCGAGGCGTTACGCTACGGAGACGTGAGGCAATCCATGTGAGAAGACGAATACCGCGCAGTGCAATTGGCCCGATCTTTCTGGCGTCGTTGCTGGTGCTGCTCATCGTCGGCTACCGCCCCCCAGAGCGCCCGGACATCGCCCCGCCGTCGGCTGTGCCTGGCTTCCTCGCCTTTGAATGGTCGCCGTCGCTTGGCAAACCGCGCCCCACACCGGCCACCGTCGCCGGGCCGGCCGTGGCGCGTGGCTACCTCCAGATGACCACCGCCGAACAGCTCTATGCCCCCGACGATACCGCCCTGCTGGCCGACGAGGTTGCACAGGCGCTGGCGTATACTTCCGAGCGCTTCGCCGGCCAACCGCTCGATACCATCACCGTACAGGTAGAAGCGCAGGACGCCTGTAACCTGAATGGTATCGCCTATACCGACCAGCGGTTGGTGCAAGTGTTCACCTGTGCCGACCTGCCCCGCGCTCGCACAGTCAACATCCTGGCCCACGAGTTTGTGCATCAACTGGCCCACGACTACTACGGCAACGATCACTTACAAGCCGATCTCATTCTCGCAGAGGGCCTGGCGACGTGGGGGGCGGGGCGCTACTGGCTTGGCGGCCACCCCGACTTTGCAGCCTTCGTGCGCCACCACTACCCATCAGAAGACGTGCTACTGCCGCTGGCCACCAGCTATGTGGGCCGCCCCACCTCCGACATGAACAAGCTCTACTATGAGTGGGCCTCCTTTGTCGAATATCTTCTGCAAACCTATGGGCGCAACAAATTTGACCGCGTATACGTCTCTGGTAGTAACGATCCGGGTTCAGCCGACTATGCCGGGGTATATGGCAACGATTTGCCAACCCTGGAACAGGAATGGCTGGCCTCGCTTGAACTGGCCCCCCTGCAATAAGTCTATGAAGTTCATGACAACCGATACCAAGCCATACGCACAGCCAACCGCCACCACGCCAACGCTCTCCCCGCTACGCTTTGTGCGGCGCTACTGGCCCCACATGCTGCTGGCCCTGGCGGTTGCTATCGCCATACCGCCGGCCCTCATCGCCTACGTTGCGACCAGCACCGACACCCACCGCTATACCGAAGCGGCGCAGGTACCTCCCGCACGAGTGGCCATTGTCTTTGGCGCAGGCGTGCGTCCGGATGGGAGCCTTTCGCCTATGCTGGCCGACCGCGTAGACGCGGACATCGCGCTCTACCAACGCGGCCAGGTGGCCAAACTGTTGATGAGCGGCGATAATAGCACCCTTGACTATAACGAGGTGAGCGCGATGCAACGCTATGCCGTGGCGCATGGCGTTCCCGCCAAAGATATTACGCTTGATTACGCCGGCTTCAGTACCTACGAAAGCTGTTACCGCGCCAACGTTATCTTCGGGCTCGACCACGCCATCCTCGTCACCCAACAATTCCATCTGCCCCGCGCCGTCTATACCTGCCGCCATCTGGGGATAGAGGCCAGCGGCCTGGGCACCACCGATTGGGGCATCTATGGGCGGCGCACAATGCTGCGCTATACCCTGCGCGAGGCGTTGGCCACGCTCAACGCGCTGTGGCAAGTGCATGTTACCCGCCCGTTGCCCACCTTCCTGGGCCCCTACGAAGGGGTATTGTGACAAACGAGGTACACGGCTCCCCCCCCCGCCCCCCCGCCGAACTAGCCCCCCACATGGCCTATCTGGCCCGCCGTATGTGGCGCACCATTCTGGACGTGGGCCCCTATCAACCGCAACCGGAGCCAGCGCAAGCCGCGGCCTGGCAGCGCACCCGTACCCCCGCCGAGATAGCCGATATGTACGCGCAAACGATTGTGTACGGCTTGTTTGCCGAACAGCTCACCGGTACGACTATGGCCCCCGAAATCACCAGCACCATCAGCCAGTATGGCCGCCTCCTCGCGCCCCTGATAGCGGAATGCCGCCACCTGCTGGACAGCACCGACCTAGACGCCGTGCTACGCGACTTTGGCAAAGCCAGCGGCCAGGATGACCCGCTGCTACACTTTTACGAAACCTTCTTGCACGCCTACGCTCCCCACCAGCGGGAAGTACGCGGCGTCTACTACACCCCGGCCCCCGTCGTCGCCTACGTTGTCTCCTCGCTACACACGCTGCTACGCGCACACTTTGGACGGTCGCAGGGGCTTGCGGATGAAACCACACTGCTGTTTGATCCCGCGGCGGGCACAGCGACCTTTTTGCACGCCGCCGTCCAGCACATCCACACCACGTTGCGCGAGCAGGGGATGAGCGCGGCGGCGTGGCACCAGTATGTGTCCTCGGCGCTCTTGCCGCGCCTGGCCGGCTGCGAAGTGCTGATGGCCCCCTACACCATAGCACACCTCAAGCTGCACCTGTTGCTGGAACAGAGCGGCTACCACTGCGCCCCGCACGAGCGCATCAATATTGCGTTATGTAACACGTTGACCGAAGCGGAGACGCCCCCGCTAACGCCCGGATACCTGCCGGTCATCCTGGGCAACCCGCCCTACGCGACAACCACGGCCAACCGCGGCGCGTGGGAGCAGCAGATACGCCAGCACTACTACCCCCGCGACGCTATCCGCGAGCAGAATCCCAAACTGCTGCTTGATGATTATGTAAAGTTCATACGGTTTGCCCAGTGGCATATTGCGCAGGCCGGGCAGGGGGTAGTGGCCTTTGTCACCAACCATAGCTACCTGGATAACCCCACCTTCCGCACGATGCGCCAGTCGCTGCTGGCCACGTTTAGCGAGCTTTACCTGCTGAATATGCATGGGAATGCGCGGCAGAAGGAGCAAGCGCCCGACGGCACCCCCGACCAGAATGTGTTTGACATTCAGCAGGGAGTGGCGGTGGGTATCTTTGTGAAGCGGCCCGCCGCCACCGACGCCAGCACAGACACCCCCGCCCGCGTCCACTATGCCGATCTGTGGGGGTTACGCTCTGGTGGGGAGGGGGGCGGCAAGTATGCCTGGCTTGCTACGCACGATGTCACAACCACGCCCTGGCAGACGCTCGAACCGGCGCCGCCCTTCTCGCTACTGGTGCCGTTCGATACGGCGCTGTGGCCAGAGTATCAGCGGGGGTGGAGCGTCACCGAGATATTCCCGCTGTACGCCACAGGTATCAAAACCCACCGCGACCACTTTGTCTTTGACACCGACCGCGCCGCGCTCGTGCAGCGCATTGCCGATTTTCGCAACCTGGCGCTTGATGACGAGACGATACGCCAGCGATACCGCCTGCCCGACACGCGCGACTGGCTATTACCCCGCCGGCGGCGCTTGCTAAGCGAGACGCCCCACTGGCAAGACCATCTGGTGCGCTGTCTCTATCGCCCCTTCGACACGCGCTACCTCTACTACCACCGCGACCTGGTTGAGCGCAGTCTTACCCGCGTGATGCGGCATCTGCTGGCGGGCGATAATTATGCGCTGCTCACCGTGCGGCAAGTCGCCGAACGCCAGTTTAGCCACGTCTTCGCCACCGACACGGTTGCGGAATGCCGTAGCATGCTGAGCAATCGGGGGGCGGGCTATGTCTTTCCGCTCTACTGTCTGCCCGACGAGGACGCACGGCCGGGGAGCCGCCCCCGCCCCAACCTGTCGCCAGCGTTTCTTGCCCACGTAGAGTCCCGGCTCACTATGCGTTTTGTGCCCCACGGCCACGGCGACCTGCGCGAGACGGTGGGGCCCCTTGACCTCTTTCACTACCTCTACGCCCTGTTACACAGCACAGCCTACCGCCAACGCTACGCCGCGTTCCTGCGGATAGACTTTCCGCGTGTGCCGTTTACGGGGGATAGGGCGCTTTTTGCAGACCTGGCCGCCCAGGGGGCCGCGTTGCTTCGCCTGCACACGTTGCAAGGGGGGGCCGCGTTGGCCACCGCCGCCGACACGGCGGCCCCCTTCGAGGGGGCGGGCAACAACCGCGTGGCGTGGGTACGCTATACCGCCGCACCAGGCGGCACGGCGGGTACCATCGCTATCAACCAGACGCAATATTTTGCCGGGGTAGAGCCGGCCGTATGGGAGATGCAGATAGGCGGCTATGCCCCGCTCCAGAAGTGGCTCAAGGGCCGCCGCCATACCACGCTTAGCGGGGAGGACATCCGCCACTACCAACGCATGGTTGCCGCGCTACGCGAGACACGGCGGCACATAGAGGCGATAGATGCGCGTATACCCGGCTGGCCGCTCCCGTGAACGTTGGCTGGCCGCACTACTCGTCGTCATCGAACTCGTCGTCGTCATCATCCTTGAACGCCGCATCTGTGGACTGTCCCCACGTTTCTGGCAACCCCCACACCCGCACAACCTGCTCACGCGGGAGCGGATCATCGTAAAAATCTGCCCAGATGAAAGCGGTTTCATCCAACACCTCGCGCAAATCTTCTAGCGTATCGGTATGCCGTTGGGTATCGAGCAAGTTGCGTGCTTCCAGGAAGTCAAGCCACGACGGGAGGCATTCAAGGAATGCGGCCAGGTGGTAATAGTTTGACGTGAAGAGCGGGCCGGTGATGTTCTGAATAAAGCGATTGAGCGTATACTTATCGGGACAAAGCATATGGTCGGGTGGTTCGCGCTCCTCTTTGGATTTGATGGGCGATAGGAACTGGCCAAAAAAGCCGCCCCCAACCGACGAATCGAGTACCCCGGCCTGGCGTTGAACGAGGTAATGTTCTAACTGGTTGCGGGCCATTTCTGCTTTGGTATAGGCCATACCCCCATCGCGGTGCAAGTGTCCCAGGAAGACAAACGTCAGGTCGGTGAGTTTCGTTCGGGCCGGTGGTCTTTCGCGGTGGGCGTCCTCGTCCTCCTCGCCCCCCTCTTCGTCGGCATAATCCCACAGGTCGGGGGCAAAATCATCGAGCGTGCTCTGGAAAGATTCCGGGTTGAGCATCAGCGTGATAAAGCCCTCAAAGTACTCTGGCGGAGCGGGCAAGATGGTTTGGATATAGCGTTCCAGCAGTGGTTTATTGACCGGGAGGGTCTGGTTTTGCTCAAGGTAGGCAAATACCGCAATGGGAATGATGGAGTGGCCCATTTCCAAAATCTCGTGATAGAACCAATCTTCGTCTTCGTCCTCTTCGTCTAACCCTTCATCCATCATATCGTATTCCTGCTGCTTGAGGCCTTTGACCATAGCGGGCCAGGCCTGTTTGAGGGTCTGGAAACAGGGGTCGGTATATCCGCGGTAGATCAACGGGTCCAGGATTCTGAGAACGGGTTGCGGATTCGTTCCCGCAGACCAGGCCAGTTCTTGCAGGAGCGGCTCCAGCGCACTGGTACGTTGGAGCACGACCGTCTGGGTCACGCGCCATTCGAGCATGGACATAATCTCTTCAGCATAGGCGGCGGGGGCGCGGGCGCGTAGCTCCTGGATGAGCGCGTCAAAGCGTTCGCGCTCTCCCCGCCTCATGCTCGGCTCGTAGAGGACTTCAAGCATTTCGAGGGCCGCTTCACCATCAATCAACTGCTGCTCCAGGCACTCGTGGAAGAAGGCGATTTGCTCCTCGTAATCTTCCAATTCGTCAAAGTCGCCCATTTTCTCTGCTATCAATGCTTCCCGCTCTTCCTGCTCTTCCTGCTCTTCGGGGGCGGCTGTCGGGTCTACAATCTGCACATTCAGCGCGGCGGGCCCTGTGGCCTGGGGGGCGACTGGTTGGGCCATAATAGGGGGGATGGCAGGTTGTTCGGGCTGCGGTGGGGGAGCCTGTCGCCCCTTTGTGCGGTGTTGGGTCTGGTCTTCGGGGGTACGTTCCTGTTGGGGGGGGGCGGGCTGGTGGGTCTTCTTTTTCTTCTTTTTCTTCGCAGCGCACTGGTGTTGCTGGCGCTGGTGTTGTCCGCCGGCGCCGGGCGCACGATATATCTTTTGCATAGCATTGCTCCTCTCTCGCAGCATACACTTTATCAAGCAGCCATGATACCACAGATTGCGTCCCCAGACGGCGTGGTGTGTGGTATTATACCTTATGGTGTTTTCTCAGAGTCTTCTTGCTTGATTGTATCCCTATGGACTCATATATTGGCGTGTATGACTCGGGCCTGGGCGGTATATCGGTAGCGCGTGAAGTACGGGCCCTGCTGCCGCAACATAATCTCTATTACCTGGCCGACACGGCCTATTGCCCCTATGGCCCCCGCTCAATTGAGGAGGTGCGCGAACGGGCTCGCGTCTGTACGCGCTGGTTGATAGAGCACGGGGCCGGCGTGGTGGTGGTCGCATGCAATACGGCCACCTCGGCGGCCCTGGATGTGTTGCGGGCCGAGTTCACGGTACCCTTTGTTGGGATGGAACCGGGCATCAAGCCCGCTATCTCCGTTACGCGCACGCGCCAGGTCGGGGTACTGGCTACCAATGGGACGTTGAGCAGCCAGCGGTTTGAATCGCTGGTGTGCCGCTTTGCCCAGGGGGTCAATGTCGAAGTGCAGCGCGTGCCCTGCCCAGAACTGGTCAACCAGGTTGAAGCGGGCGATATGGATGGGCCCACTACCCGTACGATGCTGTCGCGCTGTCTCTCGCCGCTCCAACAAAAAGGGGTAGATACCATCGTGCTAGGCTGTTCCCATTTTCATTTTGTGGCCCCGCTCCTGTCGCAACTGGTCGGGCCCACCGTGACGATTATAGATACCGCGCCGGCCGTGGCGCGGCAGGTGGTACGAGTTGTGGGGCAAATCGCGTTACCCTATGGACGTGGAGCTATGCGCTGTGTGACAACCGGGGATATAGCGGCGGTGGCCCCCATCCTCACGCGGCTATGCGATAGCCCACTATCGCTGTCCCATGTCGCCTTGTAGTGGGCCCCTCACGCCTCACCCGTCACGCCTCACCCCTCATCCGTCACGCCTCACGCCTCACGCCTCACGCCTCACGCCTCACGCCTCACGCCTCACGCCTCACGCCTCACGCCTCACGCCTCACGCCTCAC